>NZ_NCVI01000020.1:302496-604992 GCF_002096895.1 Streptococcus mitis
GACACTATCTTTATATGGTGTACATATGTTTGGTCAAAGAATTGATTGGGAATTGCAACAAAGGGCTACGTCTGTTTTTGATAATTATTTATACGTTGATTCATCTTTTGTAAATATTTTGTTGCATTATGGAGTGATTCTACTAGTTGTTATTTGGTATAGTTTCTATCAACTAAATAAAAGAGGACACTTTAATACAGTTGAGATGCTTGTTTTTATTGTATTGATACTTCATTCAATGTTTGATCCACAATTTTTTGAATTAATGTACAATCCATTATTGTTATTGATGGGTATTTCTTGGAGTAAGTATAGGTATAATTATCAAGATGTTTAAAGTTTTTGTGTTATATGTATCCTTGGTTCTAAATTGAGGCTAGTTAAGTGATTTTTGTACCAAAAAAAGTTTAATCTATTTAACATCATCATTTTTGTACAGATTAATTTTCGCCGTTTATAATAGTAGTTAAGTGAGGAATATGCTCCCTATGAAGGTTCTTAAAAATTATGCATACAATCTTTCATATCAATTATTAGTAATTATTTTACCGATTATTACGACTCCATATGTTACCAGAGTATTTAGTTCTGATGATTTAGGAACTTATGGCTATTATAATTCTATTGTTACCTACTTTATCCTGTTGGCTACCTTGGGGGTAGCCAATTATGGTACAAAGGAAATTTCTGGTAATCGAAAAACAATTCGTAAAAATTTCTGGGGAATTTATACTTTACAACTTGGAGCAACCATCTTATCACTGACTCTCTATATTTTGCTTTGTCTCACTTTTTCGTTAATGCAAAACCCAGTAGCTTATATTTTAGGATTAAGTTTACTTTCTAAAGGTTTAGATATTTCTTGGCTATTCCAAGGTTTAGAGGATTTTCGAAAAATTACAGTCAGAAATATTACAGTGAAACTAGTTGGCGTCATTGCTATTTTTCTATTTATAAAATCAGCTAGCGACCTATATTTATATGTGTTCTTGCTTACCATTTTTGAATTGTTGGGACAATTAAGTATGTGGTTGCCGGCAAGAGAGTTTATTGGGAAACCGCACTTTGATTGGGAATATGCTAAGCAGCATTTGAAGCCAGTTATCTTATTGTTTTTACCTCAGATTGCTATATCGCTCTATGTTACTTTGGATCGTACAATGCTAGGTGCTTTGGCTTCAACAAAAGATGTAGGAATCTATGATCAAGCATTGAAGCTTGTCAATATTTTATTGACCCTAGTAACTTCATTGGGAAGTGTCATGTTACCACGAGTTTCAAATCTTTTATCATCAGGGGATCATAAAGCAGTTAATAAAATGCATAAGATGTCATTTCTAATTTATAATTTGGTTATTTTCCCCATTATGGCAGGTATGTTAATTATAAACGATGATTTTGTTAACTTTTTTCTGGGAAAAGATTTTCAAGATGCACGCTATGCAATAGCTATTATGATTCTAAGAATGTTCTTTATTGGTTGGACAAATATTATGGGGATTCAAATTTTGATTCCCCATAATAAAAATAGAGAGTTCATGCTTTCAACCACAATTCCTGCCATTGTTAGTGTCGGATTAAATCTTCTCTTTCTTCCCAAATTGGGCTATATAGGGGCAGCAATTGTATCTGTTTTAACAGAGTCTCTGGTTTGGGCTATACAGTTATTCTTTACTCGCTCTTATCTAAGAGATGTTCCGATTATAGGATCTATGATAAAAATTATGATTTCATCAGGATTGATGTATGGAATTCTGTTTTTTGTAAAAGACTTATTGAATTTACCGTCCATGTTAAATGTAGGACTTTCTGCTATTTTGGGGGCAATAATTTATATCAGTTTGATTTTGATTTTTAAAGTTATAAATTTACGAGATATAAAACAACAGTTATTCAGAAATAAAGGGGTGTAATATGTATGATTATCTAATCGTTGGTGCTGGTTTGTCTGGAGCAATTTTTGCTTATGAAGCAACCAAGCGTGGAAAAAAAGTAAAAGTGATTGATAAACGTGACCACATTGGTGGAAATATCTACTGTGAGAATGCAGAAGGAGTCAATGTCCATAAATATGGTGCCCATATCTTCCATACTTCTAATAAGAAAGTTTGGGATTATGTGAATCAATTTGCTGAATTTAACAACTATATCAACTCGCCTGTAGCTAATTACAAGGGTAGCCTTTATAATCTACCTTTCAATATGAATACTTTCTATGCTATGTGGGGAACAAAAACTCCTCAAGAAGTCAAAGATAAGATTGCTGAGCAAACGGCTCACATGAAGGATGTTGAACCTAAAAACTTGGAAGAGCAAGCTATTAAGTTGATCGGCCCAGATATTTATGAAAAGTTGATCAAAGGCTATACTGAAAAGCAATGGGGACGTTCTGCGACTGACCTTCCACCGTTTATCATCAAACGTCTACCAGTTCGTTTAACCTTTGATAATAATTATTTTAACGATCGTTACCAAGGGATTCCAATTGGTGGCTATAATGTCATCATCGAAAATATGCTGAAGGATGTAGAAGTAGAACTTGGTATTGACTTTTTTGCCAATCGTCAGGAATTAGAAGCTTCTGCTGAAAAAGTTGTCTTTACAGGGATGATTGACCAATACTTCGATTACAAACATGGTGAATTAGAATATCGTAGTCTTCGTTTTGAGCATGAAGTTCTGGATGAAGAAAACTATCAAGGAAATGCAGTTGTCAACTATACAGAACGTGAAATTCCTTATACTCGTATTATTGAGCATAAACATTTTGAGTATGGTACGCAAGATAAAACGGTCATTACTCGTGAATACCCAGCAGATTGGAAACGAGGAGATGAACCTTATTATCCAATCAATGATGAGAGAAACAATGCTATGTTTGCTAAGTATCAAGAAGAAGCAGCACAGAATGATAAGGTGATTTTCTGCGGACGTTTGGCCGATTATAAATACTACGACATGCATGTGGTCATTGAACGTGCCCTAAATGTTGTAGAGGAAGAGTTTAAATAAGATAACGAAGGATAAAATTGATAGATGAAATATTATCTAAAAGAAGAATTTCTGAAGGATTCTGGTGCACGAAATGCGGGGAATAAGGCTCGAAACGATGTTGAAGAAATAGTAGTTCGTGAGGGCTATAGTCCTTTGTTATTGATGGTAGATGATTGGTATCAAATGGGGACTATTAGAGCCCAACGACACAAGGCCAAAGCCTTATCCAAAGCAATCTCTAAGTTAAAGGAAGGGGATCAGCTACTGATTCAATTTCCTATGCTTCATCATAGTTTCTTTACGACTCATTTAGTCAAAAGAATGCAGCGTAAAGGAGTGAAGGTTCACTTTATTATTCATGATTTAGAAGTTTTGCGCTATGCTAATTTGGATACAGTACCCTTGAAGCATAAAATTCGTGTTCATCTTCAAGAGTCAAGTCTTTTGAAACAAGCTGATGGTCTTATTGCTCATAATCCAGTTATGAAATCAGTGCTTGTTGATAAGGGAATTTCTGAGAAAAAAATAGTTAGTTTAGGCATTTTTGACTATCTGATCCCGAATTATCAGGACAAAGAAGATTTATCGAAGGAAGGGGCTATTATTGTAGCTGGAAATTTAGCCCAAGAAAAAGCAGGTTACTTATATGAGTTGCCTGTAAGACCGGCATATAACCTCTATGGTGTTGGTTTTGATGAGGCTAGAAAGCTATCCAATGAAACCTATTTTGGTTCCTTTCTTCCAGATGAACTACCGTCAGCATTAGAAGGAAGCTTTGGTTTAGTTTGGGATGGTGATAGTTCTAAAACTTGTAGCGGAGTATATGGTGAGTATTTGAGATACAATAATTCCCACAAGGCTTCCCTTTATTTGGCTTCTGGTTTTCCTATTATTGTTTGGAAACAATCTGCTTTGGCTAATTTCGTCTTAGAAAAAGAGTGTGGAATTAGTGTTGAGAGTTTACTTGACTTAGAAGAAGTATTGGAACATTTGTCTCAAGCAGAGTATCAGAATTTGGTCAAAAACGCTAAGGTTGTAGGCCAAAAAATTCGTGACGGTTCTTATCTTATTTCTGCATTGCAAGCTTTAAATTAATGAATCTAAAAATGACTTAAATAGATAGATGAGGGAATTACTGAGTTCCCTTTTTTTTATAGTTAAAAGTGTATTAAAAAATGAAAAAAGATTAAATAGTTGTCAGAAAATAACAACTAAACATGAAAATTCAGAAAATTCTATTGACAGAACTTAAAAAAGGGTCTATAATGGATAGAAAAACAAAGGAGAATACTATGAAAACAAGGAAAGTATTGGCTCTTGCGGGAGTCACTTTATTAGCAGCTGGTGTCTTAGCGGCTTGTTCTGGTGGTTCTGCTACTAAAGGTGAGCAGACTTTTGCATTTACCTACGAGACAGACCCAGATAACCTCAACTATTTAACAACTGGTAAGGCAGCGACTGCTGACATTACTAGTAATGTGATTGATGGATTGCTTGAAAATGATAAATACGGGAACCTTATTCCCTCAATGGCAGAGGACTGGTCAGTTTCTAAGGATGGATTGACTTACACTTATAAGATTCGTCAGGATGCCAAGTGGTACACATCTGAAGGAGAAGAGTATGCTCCTGTTAAGGCTCAGGACTTTGTGACAGGTCTTAAATATGCTACAGATAAGAAATCAGAAGCCCTATACTTGGTACAGGACTCAATCAAAGGACTGGATGCCTATGCTAAAGGGGAAAGTAAAGATTTCTCTCAAGTTGGGATTAAAGCAATTGATGATCAAACAGTCCAATACACTTTGAACAAACCTGAAAGTTTTTGGAACTCTAAAACAACAATGGGTGTTTTGGCACCAGTTAATGAAGAGTTTTTAAACTCAAAAGGGGATGATTTTGCTAAAGCAACAGATCCAAGCAGCATCTTGTATAATGGTCCATATTTGTTGAAATCCATTGTGACAAAATCTACTGTTGAATTTGCAAAAAATCCTAATTACTGGGATAAAGACAATGTCCATATTGACAAAGTCAAATTGTCATTCTGGGATGGTCAAGATACTAGTAAACCTGCAGAAAACTTTAAAGATGGTAGTCTTTCAGCAGCCCGTCTCTATCCAACAAGTGCAAGTTTCGCAGAGCTTGAGAAAGAGATGAAGGACAATATTGTCTATACACAACAGGACTCTACGACTTATGTAGTAGGGACAAATATTGACCGTCAATCTTACAAATATACATCTAAGACTAGTGAAGAACAAAAGACTTCAACTAAAAAGGCTTTGTTAAACAAGGATTTCCGTCAGGCTATTGCCTTTGGATTTGATCGTACAGCTTATGCCTCTCAGCTAAATGGACAAAACGGTGCAAGCAAAATCTTACGTAATATTTTTGTACCACCAACATTTGTCCAAGCAGATGGGAAAAGCTTTGGTGACATGGTCAAAGAAAAATTGGTGACTTATGGGGATGAATGGAAGGATGTGAACCTTGCTGATGCCCAAGATGGTCTCTATAATCCAGAGAAAGCCAAGGCAGAATTTGCCAAAGCTAAGGCAGCCCTTCAAGCTGAAGGCGTAACCTTCCCTATTCACCTAGATATGCCTGTTGACCAAACAGCAACTACAAAAGTTCAACGTGTCCAATCTATGAAACAATCCTTGGAAGCAACTTTAGGAACTGATAATGTCATTATTGATATTCAACAATTGCAAAAAGATGAAGTGCTTAATGTCACTTTATTTGCACAAACTGCTGCTGGCGAAGATTGGGATCTTTCTGATAACGTTGGATGGGGGCCAGACTTCTCAGATCCATCAACTTATCTTGATATCATCAAGCCTTCTGTAGGAGAAAATACGAGAACTTACCTAGGATTTGATTCAGGAAAAGACAATGAGGCGGCTAAAAAGGTTGGTCTCAATGATTATGATAAAATGGTCAATGAAGCAGGGGAAGAAACTACAGATGTTACAAAACGTTATAACAAGTATGCCGAAGCTCAAGCATGGTTGACAGATAGTGCCCTAGTCATTCCAACGACATCTCGTACAGGGCGTCCAATCTTGTCTAAGATGGTACCATTTACCTTACCTTTCTCTTTCGCAGGAAACAAGGGGACAAGCGATCCGCTCCGATACAAATATCTTGAACTTCAAGACAAGGCAGTCACTGCAGATGAATACCAAAAAGCTCAAGATAAATGGATGAAAGAAAAAGAAGAATCCAATAAAAAAGCTCAAGAAGAACTTGCAAAACATGTGAAGTAGATTTTAATCATCTATTGAAACAGAATGATAAAGGATTTAGCATTCGATAGGAATGCTAAATCCTTTTTATTATGTTACAATTTTCCCCTTAATTTCAAAGTATGATTTTGTCAGAATTAAGAAAAAAAATTAGCAATTTTCCTAGCTTTTCTATTGCTTTATCTATTAAAAATTGTTATATTAAAAGTGTAATTATTTTTATAAACGTTAAGCATTGCACTTTTCAGATAGAAAGGAGTATTTTTCGAACAAGAAATGTAAACGCTTACGAAGATTGATGAAAGGAATCAGGAGTTAATGGATAAACGATTTTTTGAAAAACGATGTACATACAGCATTCGTAAATTTGCACTAGGTGCTGCTTCAGTTATGATTGGAGCTAGTTTTTTTGCTACTGCTCCAGTAATGGCTAACACACCAACAGTTGGCTCAACAGATAATTTGCCAAGTGAGCTAGCTGATTTGGATAAAAAAGCGAGTGATAATGGACGAGAGTTCGATAAGGAAGCTGCAGCAGCAAATCCAGGTTCTGCTGAAACAACAGATGGACCAAAAACTGAAGAAGAGTTATTAGCTCTTGAAAAGGAAAACAAAGAAACTACTGACAAGTTACCGAAAGAATTGGAAGGAAAGCTTGAAAAAGCTACTGATAATGGTAAAGAAGTAAATAAAGACCAATTAGCACAAGATACTGGTAGTTTAGTTCCTGAAGATGTTGCCAAAACAAAAAATGGAGAATTGAACTATGGCGCTACTGTTAAGATTAAGACTCCATCAGGAGAAGGTAGTGGTATTGTCATTGGTAAGGATCTTGTTTTGACTGTTTCTCACAACTTTATCAAGGATCAACAAGATGGAAATATTCGTAAGGTTGTGGATAATGACAAAGGGGATGGTGATATTTTTAGTATCTCTTACCCTGGTTTAGAAGATGTAAAATTTAGTAAAAAAGATGTGATTCACTGGGATCGAGATGGCTATCTAAAGGGTTATAAGAATGATTTGGCTCTTGTAAGATTGCGTACAGTTCTTGAAAATGCTCCTGTTGAAGTTACTGAAAAGCCAGTTGTTAAGAAAGTTGGGGATAAAGTCAATATGTTTGGCTATCCTGCTGGTAAGTTGGCACCAGTTATTAACACTGCTGTGGATTTTGCTGAATCTTATGGTGAAGGAGTCCAAGGAGTTGGTTATCAAGGTGGACAACCAGGTGCTAGCGGTGGCGGTATCTTTGACACGGATGGTAAATTGATTGGGGTTCATCAAAATGGTGTGGTTGGCGTTCGTAGTGGAGGAATCCTTTTCTCTCCAGCACAATTAAAATGGATCCAAGATCATATTAAGGGAATCTCTAGTTCAAAACCAGCGAATTTAGAGGAAACTGAAAAACCAGTTGAAGAAAAGCCAAAAGAAGATAAGCCGAAAGAAGAAAAACCAGTTGAAAACAAACCAGCTGAGAATAAACCAGCTGAAGCAGCAACGGGAGAAACTAGCGGCGCTACTGCCGAAGTGAAAAAAGAGTGGGACTCAGTAAGCCGTGTGAAAGGGAATGTTGAAGTCGTTGAAGAAGGCGGAGTACGCTACAACAAATTAACTTCAACAACAGCTAACGACAATGGAGCAAACGAAGCTTTATTTGAAAAAGCTGGATTACAGGCGGATGCGGAAGGAAATGTAAGCGTTGACTTAACGTTCAAGGCAAACACCCCTCCAGCTGAAACACGCTTTGGGGTATATCTAAAATATAAAGATAATAACAACAACATCTTTGTAGGTTATGACAAGGGCGGTTGGTTCTGGCAATACAAAGGCCCAAACGTAAACACTTGGTATAGCAAAACTCGTGTTGAAGGACCAGCTGTTGGGGAAGAAAACCACCTATCAATCGTGTATAAGAAAGATGGTCAATTAAACGCTACAAATAATGGACAAGCTCTATTTAGCACAGAAGTCGTTCCAGAAGCTGTTAAGAAAGCTTTAGCGGATGTGAATAAAGTTTACCTTAAAGCAGGAACTTATTATAAAGAATTATCATCTGTATCAATCAAAGCAGATAATCAAGAAAACATTAAGCCAGAAGAAGAAACTCCGGCTGTGGATGATGGTTTACGTCGTAACGATCAAGATGTTCATTATGAAACATTACAATCAGAACAATTAAAAGCGATTATTGACACGGCGTTTCCACGTGTTAAAGAGTATGAATTAGATGGAAAAACGTTAACAGGTCAAGTTCAAAAATTAGATAAAATGTCAATCAACGGTGTATTAGTCACTCCAAAAGTTCAATACCGTAAGATTGATGACACTACTGCTGAATATGTAATGACAGTAAGAAACGATGATGAATTCATCAACGCTGAAATTACTGTGAAATTACAATTAGTCGGCAACGAAATGCATTTCGATGTAACAAAAGTAGTGAACAAAAACAATGTTGAAATGGGCAAACCAATCGACAATGTACGAAAATTAATCCAAACAATTGAATTCCCAGGAAACACACTTGTTTCTGTTGGTTCAAACAAACAAGGTGCGAAATTCGATGGAGCTCAAATGTCAACAAATACACATAATCGTGGGGACTATCATTTAGACTTGAAAGAAGGCAAGATGAATGAATATACTTACGGCTTCATGTATGGATTTGTTTCTTCTAATGAATTAGCAGCATCTGTTTGGAGTAACTCTCAATTTACATACAGAGGAAATGACTTTGCACGTTTAACAACAGCGTTAGAACGTGTAGAAGGCGTAAACTACTTAGGTATCCAAAGCTCACCTTACTGGTACCAACGTGCTTATAAGAACTTAGTATTCCCAGAATACACATTAGAATTACCAAGTTCTAAAGTAGTCATCACAAAAGACTTAAACAAAGATAATGTTGTGGACTGGCAAGATGGTGCGATTGCATATCGTAATATCATGAACAATCCAAAAGGAGCAGAATCTGTTCCAGATTTAGTAGCGTATCGTATTGCGATGAACTTCGCATCTCAAGCGCAAAACCCATTCTTAATGACATTAGATGGTATTAAGAAGATTAACTTACACACGGACGGTTTAGGCCAATCAATCCTACTTAAAGGGTATGGTAGTGAAGGTCACGACTCAGGTCACTTAAACTATGCGGATATCGGTAAGAGAATCGGTGGCGTTGAAGACTTCAAGAAATTATTAGCAAGAGCAAAAGAATACGGAGCTAAAATCGGTATTCACGTCAATGCTTCTGAAACATATCCTGAATCTAAATACTTCAGCGAAGCGATTTTACGTAGAAACTCTGACGGAACATATATGTACGGTTGGAACTGGTTAGACCAAGGTATCAACATCGATGCAGAATATGACTTAGCTCATGGACGTTTGGATCGTTGGAAAGAGTTAAGAGAAAAACTAGGTGCTGACTTAGACTTCATTTATGTGGACGTTTGGGGTAACGGACAATCAGGAGATAACACTGCTTGGCCAACTCACGTACTTGCTAAAGAATTAAACTCTCAAGGATGGCGTATGGCTATTGAGTGGGGCTTTGGTGCGGAATATGACTCAACATTCCAACACTGGGCAGCTGACTTAACTTACGGTGGATATACATTGAAAGGTATTAACTCAAATATCACTCGATTCATTCGTAACCACCAAAAAGACTCATGGGTGGGTGACTATCCAAGCTACGGTGGTGCCGCTAACTATCCATTACTAGGTGGATATAACATGAAAGACTTCGAAGGATGGCAAGGTCGAAGCGACTACGAAGGATATATTCGTAACCTCTTCGAAAACAACATCATGACAAAGTACTTCCAACACTACAAAGTTTCTAAATGGGTAAACGGTAACCCAGTTGCAATGAGCGACAATGGTCAAAACTACAAGTGGACTCCAGAAATGGAAATTCATTTAACAAATGACAATGGGGACGAAGTGAAAATTGTTCGTCAATCAAACGACCCTAACAGCCCAGACTACCGCAAACGTGTCACAACATTAAACGGTCGTGTTATCGAAAATGGTAGAAGCTACTTAGTACCATGGAACTGGGATGAAAATGGGAAAGCTTTAACAGGCGACAAAGAAAAGATGTACTTCTACACAACTGAAGGTGGAACAACTGAATGGACTCTTCCAGAAGATTGGACTGGAGATAAAGTATACCTTTACCGTCTAACAGACCAAGGTAAGAAAGATGTTGTAGAATTAACAGTTGGCGCAGACCGTAAGATTCAAATTACTGGCGATGCGAACCAACCATATGTACTTTACAAAGCTCCTCAAGGCAAGAAGACAATGGTTTGGAGTGAAGGTCTACACATCTATGACCAAGGTTTCAACAGCGGAACATTAGATCATTGGGAAAAAACTGGTGACAGCGCTCATGCTGAAATCGTGAAATCTCAAGGAGCTAACGAAATGTTACGTATTCAAGGAAACACTGAACGTGTGACATTGAAACAACGCTTAACAGACTTGAAACCACATACAAGATATGCTGTTTATGTAGGCGTGGATAACCGAAGCGATGCACGTGCAGATATCACAATCCGTGTAGGCGACAAAGTAATTTCTAACTACACAAACAAATCAA
This sequence comes from Streptococcus mitis, assembly GCF_002096895.1. Taxonomy (GTDB): domain Bacteria; phylum Bacillota; class Bacilli; order Lactobacillales; family Streptococcaceae; genus Streptococcus; species Streptococcus mitis_AH. Next base: position 313,351 of record NZ_NCVI01000020.1, read on the forward strand.
TTGCGAAGAACTATGTACAAGCACATGCGCATAACACACTTAAGAAGAATGCGACAGTGGATAATACAAGTTACTTCCAAAATATGTATGTATACTTCACAACAGGCGAAGATATTTCTAATGTGACATTAGAACTTGGACGTGATGCAGATGCAGCAGCAACTTACTTCGATGAAATTCGTGTATTTGAAAACCAATCTGTAATGTACAACGAAAAACACGATACAGGAAATGGTAAATTCAAACAAGACTTTGAAGAAGTGCCTCAAGGTATCTTCCCATTCGTAGTCGGCGATGTTGAAGGCGTACAAGATAACCGTACTCACTTATCTGAAAAACACGAACCATATACTCAACGTGGATGGAATGGTAAGAAAGTCAACGATGTTATCGAAGGAAATTGGTCATTGAAGACGAACGGTTTAACAGGAAATGACAAACTCGTTTACCAAACAATTCCACAAAACTTCCGCTTCGAAGAAGGTAAGACTTATAAAGTAACCTTCGATTATGAAGCAGGTTCACATGGAGCATACTCATTCGTAATCGGTAATGGCGAAAATACTCGTCGTAGTAAATTAACGAAATACGATTTAGAAAACACTTGGGAAAATTCATCAACTCCTAAGAAAGTAAGTTTCTATGTAACAGGTGAAAAGGGTGGAAATACTTGGATTGGTATTTATTCAAATGCGCGTGGTGCAGATACTAAAGGAGATTCAAACAATAACGAAATCAACTTCAAAGGTTATAAAGACTTCATGTTAGACAACCTTGAAATTGAAGAAATCAAGTTAACTGGTAAGATGCTCATCGATGAAGCATACGAAAAGAATACTCCAGTCGTAAATGGCAACTACAAACAAGATTCATTAAATGCTTATAAAGACGCTGTAGCAGCTTTATTAGAAGCAGACGATAATATTAGTGTGGATGATGCTAAAGCTCTTATAGAACGCGTTAACGAGGCTAAAGAAAAACTTGCTGTGAAACGTAGCGCTCCAGATTGGGACGATATCCATGATCTTGATGCTCCTTATGAAGAAGCAGATAATGTATGGTATGCATTTGATGGCAATACAAATACTTTATGGCATACACCTTATGGAGTGAATAGCTTAGGGAAACCATTAACAGTAGAGTTCAATAATCCGATGGAATCAACTCGCTTTGAATATGTTCCTCGTCCTTCAGGTCCAAACGGACGTGTGATGAGCGGTAGCCTTACAGTGATTGATGAAAAAGGACAAGAACATAACTTTAGCTTTACTGGATGGGAAAATAATGCGAAAACAAAAGTGATTAACTTCGATGCTCCAATCAAAGTGAAGAAAGCAATCTTTACTGGTAACGAAACATACGGTGATCCTGGACATATTTCAGCAGCGGAATTACGCTTCGTCCTTCCAATTGAAGATGATAAACCATTAGATGAAGCTGCATACAATGCTGAAGTAGAACGTGTTCGTAAGATTGATCGTCAAGATGCGAAAGAATACTTGGCAGCTGTTGAAGCGTACAAGAATGGTCTTGCAGAACATAACATATTAACTCCAAACGGACTTGATAAATTGGTAGAAGGCTTGAAAGAAATTAAAGAAACTGAAGAGCCAGCTCCAAACCCAGAGCCAACACCAACACCAACTCCAGAACCTGAAGTACTAACAAGTAAGGGAGATCAAGAACCACCAGTAGTTGAAATTCCTGAATTTACAGGTGGTGTTAATGCGGCAGAAGCAGCTGTCAATGAAGTTCCAGAATATAAAGGCGGAGCTAATGCAGTGGAAGCTTTGGTACATGAATTGCCAGAATACAAAGGTGGAGTCAATGCAGTAGAAGCTTTGGTAAACGAAAAGCCAGCCTACAAAGGACTATTGGCTACAGCAGGCGATCAAGCAGCACCAACTATTGAAAAACCTGAGTATCAGATTAGTCAATTGGGTCAAGGTAAACTTGCAGAATCTAAAACTTCAGTTTCAACAGAAGATAAGAAGAGATTGCCAGAAACGGGAGAAAGCCAATCTGATACAGCTATCTTCCTAGCTAGCATCAGTCTCGCCTTATCTGCTGCTGTCCTTGCGACAAAACGAAAAGAAAATTAAAGAAGACTGAATTTTAGAACTTACAGGAACTAGAATTCAGACAGAAATAACTTAGTTGGAGAGAACCTCTAGGTTCTCTCCATTTTCAAATCAAAAATGAGACCGCTTACTGTAATAAGTGGGAGAAAGGAATAGGAGAAAGATGGATAGACATTTTTTTGAAAGACGTTGTCACTATAGTATTCGAAAATTTGCAATTGGTGCAGCCTCTGTATTGATAGGTGCTAGTATCTTTGGTGCAAATGTAGTGCAAGCTGCAGAGACAGTTGGAACACCTGAGAAAGAAGGAACAATCACACAAGCTCAGCCACTAGATAAGTTGCCGGACGATTTAGCAGCTGTTTTAAAGAAAGCTGAATCAGAGGCGACGGCAGATGCAGGTCATGAAGAAAATCATGAAAATACTGCAGGAACAAGTCCTGCAGCAACTGAAGCAACAAGTCCAACAGCTCCCAAACCAGCTGAGACTCTGAAGCCGGTTGAAACACCAAAAGCAGATTCTAAACCTGTAGAACCAGCTACACCTACAATCAAACCAGATGAAAAGCAAATTGAAGATAGAGAAGATCGTAACCACTTAGAAGGTGTTACTGTTCAAGTAAACGACTCAGAAACTGGTACTCCTTATACTGCTGACAAGGCAGTAGATGGGGATCCTGATACTCGTTGGGCAACAAATCAAAATATTGACAAACCAACTTTCGAATTAACTCTTCCAAAAACTACACTTATTAGGCATGTAGAGATTGATTGGGATCGCCGTGTTCGTAAGGGACAAAATGATCCAAATATCAAATCTTGGAGCCTCTACTATGCAGGTCAAGATGATGTAAATGCTAGTGGAGAAAAACAATGGAAACTAGCTCATACCAAGACTGGAGAACCTGTTTTAGATGAGAAAGTTGACTTAGCCAATAGTATTCAAGCTAAATATCTCAAGTTAGAAATCAATGACTATCAAGCGGGCACAATGGGCTGGAGAAACGTTGGTATTCAAGAAATTCGAGCTTATTCGAATATCCCTGATCCAACTAAAGTGACAGATATTCGCCAAGTTACGGAATTGACAGTCGCTAAGGATGGACAATCTTTAGTACTTCCAACTTTACCAGGAAAAGTCAGTCTTATCGGTAGCAACAAACAAGGTGTGATTGACCTTCAAAATCACATTTATAAGCCTCTGACTGATCAACGCGTTAAGGTTATGGTAGAGCAAATTAAAGATTCACATACCTTTACTAAAGAATTTGAAGTAGTCATCAAGGGGCTACATCAGGACGAAGGTGTGGGTATCAAACCAAAAGTAGCACCAGCTGTTCAACAATGGTATGGAAAAGAAGGTCAATCTTCTATCACTTCAGATACAGTTCTTGCGACAGGAGATTCAGGCTTTGAACAAGCAGCAACTTTCTACCAGTCAGATCTTGCTAGTCGTGGATTGGAACTTGCGACAGGTGACAAGCAGGCTCAAAAACGAATTGAATTTAAAAAAGTTGAAAATAAGGGTTATGGTAAGGAAGGTTATGCCATCACTATCCAAGATGGTGTCATTACCATCGAAGCTGCAACAAACACAGGAGCCTTTTACGCAACTCGTACTCTTCTTCAAATGGGGGAAAGCAATCTCCAAAATGGAGAAATTCGTGATTTCCCAAGTTTCAGCCACCGTGGCTTTATGCTAGATACAGGTCGTAAATTTATTCCTTATGACACCCTTGTAGACATCATGCTCAATATGGCTTACTACAAGATGAACGACTTGCAGTTGCACCTCAACGATAACTATATCTTCCTAAAAGAGCACTTGGCAGGTAAGAACCTAACACAAGAAGAAGAGCTTAAGTATGTTCTAGAACATGCTAAGACAGGTTTCCGTGTAGAGACAGATATTGTCGGTAAGAATGGTCAAAAATTAACATCAGATGAGCACTATACTAAAGAAGAAATGCAAAATCTGATTAAACTTGCTAAGGCCTTGCATATCAATCTAGTTCCAGAAATTGACACACCAGGTCATGCTCTGTCATTTGTCAAAGTTCGTCCAGACCTCATGTATCAAGGTAGCCTGAGCGATTACAGAGGTAAACATAATGTAGAGCGAGTAGCCATGCTCGATCTAGATAATAAATACGATGAAACGCTGGCTTTTGTCAAATCAGTTTATGACAAACTTCTTGATGGTCCAGATGCACCACTTCATGGGGTATCTACTGTTCATATCGGAACGGATGAATACTACGGAAGTAGAGAAAGCTATCGTCGTTATGTAAATGACCTTATTAAATACATTAAAGGGAAAGGCTATACACCTCGTATTTGGGGATCGCTCAGTGCGAAACGAGGTAAAACAGCGGTTGATTGGAAAGATGTAGAAGTTGATATCTGGAGTATTGGCTGGCAGCAACCAAAAGAAGCTATTGCTAAGGGAGCTAAGATTATCAACATTACAGATATTCCAACCTATAGTGTACCAAATGGTGATAATCGTCAAACAGCTTATGGTGACTATGCTAACTATGAAATACAATATAATAGGTGGACACCAAATGATTTCCGAACAGGTCATGGTCCACTTCTAGAAGCATCAAATCCAAATGTAATTGGTGGTGGCCACGCAGTTTGGAATGACAATATTGATCTTCATGAGACAGGTTTGACATCTTATGATATCTTTAAACGCTTCTTTAAGAGCATGCAAACAACTGCAGAACGCACTTGGGGATCTGACCGTGCGGCTGCGACCTTTGCAGAACGCACCCTACCAACGAGCCCTTATGCGCCACAGTCAAATCCTGAAAAAGAGATTGATCAAAGTGATTTGTTTACCATCAATCCTGAAACAGTGAAGAACTATGCAAGCAAGAAGGTGAAGACAAGCGAGCAAGGATTGGCTTTTGAGAAAGATAGTAGTATTGAAGGCCTGGCAGGTGATGTTGGTCCAAGTCATGTATTGAAGTTTGATGTAACTGTCACTGGAGATGGTGAACAAACCTTCTCAACAAGTGGAGACAACCGTATCTATCTAGCTGATAAAGACGGCTATCTTGCCTATCAATTTGAACAGTTCCATATCCAATTCAAGAAAAAACTTGAAAAGAACAAACGTTATCAAATCTCTATCGTGACCAAACCACAATCAACGGAATTCTATGTGGATGGTGAGAAGATTGAACGTATCGCAAATCCAGCTCACCCTCGCTTTGCTCACAATAGCTTGGTTCTACCGCTTGAAAGCATCGGTGGGTTCAAAGGAACTTTACATAGTGCAGAGTTATCAGATAAACCATTTGTAAATCCTCGTTTGATTCCAACAGATCATTTCACAGTTTCTGCAACTAGTCAAGAAACACCAGGAACAGCGACTGAAGGCACTGTTGAAAAAGCCTTTGACAATGATCCAAACACCTTCTGGCATACTAAATGGACTGGTGATACTGCTCCGTACACTCTTTCTATGACTTTGAAAGAAGCAGAAAAAGTCAATGGTTTGACTTATCTTCCTCGTCCAGGTGGTGGAAATGGAGTCGTTACTCGCTACGAAATCTACGCACAAAAAGATGGCCAAATGGTCAAGGTTTCAGAAGGAAGCTGGGACAACAACGCTCAAGAAAAAACAGTTAACTTTGCGGCGGTTCATACCAACAAGATTGAGTTGAAAGTTCTATCAGGTGTTGGGGGCTTTGCAAGTGCAGCTGAAGTTCATCTATTGAAACCTATCAAAGAGGGACAAGAAACACCAGAACCGGAACAACCATCTACACCTGAAACTCCAAAAGTCGAGCAAACAGGTGATGGAACAGTTGAATTGGCAGATCAATTCACTGCAAGTAAACCAGCTAGCGAAGACAGTATTGCAGCTGTCAGCAAGAGCGCAGATTATCTCAAGAAAGAGTACAAGGTTTTCCCAACTCCACAAAAAGTGACTTATGGAGAAGGAGTAACAGCTCTTCGTAAGCAAGTCAATCTGGTAATGGGAGATCAACTCGATGTCTATACTCGTAATCGCTTGAAGAGTGTCTTGCAGGACAATCAAGTATCCTACACTACTAGTCAATCAGCAGTTGCTGGCGCAACTAATATCTATCTTGGAGTGCATGGACGAGGCTCACAAGCAGAACAAAACATGTCCAAGGTTTCAGCAGGACTCTTTGACAAGATTGACGCCTATGCCTTGACCGTCAAGGACAACTCAATTTCCATCGTCGGAAAAGACACAGATGCGGTCTTCTATGGTTTGACAACCTTGAAACACATGCTCAAGGAAAGTCAAGTTCCAGTTCTTCGCAATGTGACAGTGGAAGATTACGCTGAAATCAAGAATCGTGGTTTCATCGAAGGTTACTATGGAAATCCATGGTCTAATGCAGATCGTGCTGAACTCATGCGTTTTGGTGGCGATTTGAAATTGACCCAATACTTCTTCGCACCAAAAGATGATCCATACCACAACAAGAAATGGCGTGAACTTTACCCAGAAGAAAAACTAGCTGAAATTCGTGAACTTGCTCGCGTCGGAAATCAAAGTAAAACTCGCTATGTTTGGACCATTCATCCATTCATGAACAACCGTATCCGCTTTGGTAATGAAGCGCATTACCAAGAAGACTTGGCAACCATCAAGGCTAAATTTACCCAGTTGATGAAAGTGGGTGTCCGTGAATTTGGTATTCTAGCCGATGATGCACCAAGCCCAGTTGGAGGCTACAATAGCTACAACCGCTTGATGCAGGATATGACCAACTGGTTGACAGAAATGCAAGGAACTTATAGCGGTCTTCGCAAAGAAATGATCTTTGTTCCAGGTCAGTATTGGGGTAATGGGCGTGAAGCAGAGTTGAAATCTCTAAATGAAAATCTTCCAAGTTCAACCTCTATGACCTTGACGGGTGGTAAGATTTGGGGTGAAGTTTCTGAAGGTTTCTTATCAACTCTCAAGAACAATCTAACTGCAGGTGGTAAAACTTACCGTCCAGTATCACTTTGGGTGAACTGGCCAGTTACAGATAACTCTAAACAACACTTGATTCTAGGTGGTGGTGAGAAATTCCTTCATCCGAATGTAGATCCAAGCTTGCTATCCGGTATCATGTTGAACCCAATGCAACAGTCTGAACCATCTAAGATAGCCCTCTTCGCTGGAGCTCAATATACATGGAAACAGTGGAAATCAGAAGAAGAAGCTAAGAAACTCAATGACATTGCCTTCAACTTTGTTGAAAATGGTCATTTTGAAGATAGCAAGGTATCAGCAGCCTTCCGCGAACTTGGTAAGCATATGATCAACCAAAACATGGATGGTCGTGTCGTTAAACTAGAAGAATCAGTTGAATTGGCTCCAAAATTGACAGACTTCATGACTAAGCTCAAAGCGGGTCAGGATGTAACTGCAGAACGTGCAACTTTGCGTGCAGAATTTGCCAAGATTAAAGAAGCGGCTGAACTTTATAAAGCATCAGGTGATAAAAAAATGGTTGCACAGATCCACTATTGGTTGGATAATGCAATCGACCAAATGAATGCCCTTGATGCCTTCCTAACAGGAACAGAGGCTATGGCTACAAATGATGCAGCCAAACTTTGGGATAGCTACTATAAAGGTTTGAAATTGTACGAACAGTCTCAAACTCATACCTTCCATTATGTAGACCATCTTGAAAAGGCTGAATTGGGTGTTCAACATATCCGTCCATTTATCCTATCCTTGAAAGAAGTTCTAGCTTCTGAAGTTCAAAAAGTCTTGCATCCAGATCAAATCATCAGCACCTTTATTACCAATCGAACAGGTGTAGAAGGTGGTTTGGCAGAAGTAACGGATGGTGACTTGGCAACTCATGCTTTGATTAAATCACCAAATAGTATCAAGACAGGTGATTATATCGGTATGAAATTTAACAAACCGGTAGATATCCAAACATTGACCTTTGCTATGGGAACTCAGGCAAATCCACGTGATACCTTTAGTAAGGCTGAAGTGCAGTATCAAGATGAAAAAGATAATTGGATAAGTTTGAAAGAACCAACTTATGTTGGTAATGAGTCACTTGTTCAGTTTGAAAATCTTAACATCAAAGCTAAAGCAGTACGTATGATTGCTACAGAAGATCGTGATGACACCTGGTTTGCAGTTCGCGAGATTGCAGTAAATCGTCCAGTAGAGAACGCTCGTAAACAACAAACTGCTACAATTAGCCTCAGCTCAAATCTAGTTTATAAATTGAGAACATCAGCAAGTCAAATTACTGATGGTAAAGATAATACAGAAGCTATGATGGCAAATGCTGACGGCAGCAATACGACTCCAGTAGATGCCTGGGCACAACTTGACCTAGGTGAAGTCAAGTCAGTCACTAAAGTTCGTCTTCGCCAAGGAACTGGCGATAAACTTGCAGCAGGTGTACTTGAGTACTCTACAGATGGATCTGCATGGCAAGAGTTAGATCGCCTATCAAGAGAACAAACTAAGGAAGTGACTAGAGCTATCAATGCTCGTTATATCCGAGTACGCAATACCAAGGCAAGTGACCTTTGGTGGCGTATCCAAGACTTCTCTGTTGAGACACGCTCTGGCAATAGCGACTTAACAGACACCAACGTGGATGCTTTGAAAGAAACGCCAGTATTTGATAGCCTTGGTCGTTATGAACTTCAAATTCCAGCTGGAACTAAACTTCCTGCAAATAGCTATCTAGGAATGAAACTTGACCGTATCCATCAAGTCAAAAGCATCCAGCTCCAAGGTCAAACAAATCCAGCACTCAGTCTAGAGTATTCTGCAAATGCTCAAGAATGGACACCAGCTAGCCAGTTGACAGACAGAACTGTCGCAACCCACTTGGTACGTTATGTTCGTCTTGTTAATAAGACAGATCAAGAGCAGGCTGTTCCATCTACTTCTCTTCTAGTAACTACCAAAGAAGTCCAACCAACAACACTAGAATCAACAACTATGGGTATTCATCCAACATATGGAAGCAATGATGTTCGTAAGATTAATAACCTCGATCAATTGTTTGATGGTGTGTACAACAACTTCGTTGAGTTTTCAGACTATGCCCATAAAGACGGCCATGTAACCTTGAAACTTGGTAGCGAACGCACTATCAAGAAGATCAGAGCCTACATCCAAGACGGAACTCAAAACTATCTTCGTGATGGTAAAATCCAAGTCAGCCAAGACGGTAAAACTTGGACAGATGTTGTGACAGTGGGAGATGGTGTAGCCAATAGTACACACGATGATTCATTGACAGATGGTTGGACACATGATTCTAAGATGCCAGGAAATCGTTACATCGAGGGTGAATTGACGACACCAGTCAAAGCCAACTATCTTCGTGTCCTCTATACAGCTGACTATGATGCTCGTTTTGTAGGATTTACAGAATTGGTGATCAATGATGGCGAATTTGTCAAACCAATTAATGATCCAACTGTAGAAGGAAACGGTGGCGAAAGCCGAGGCAACTTCTATACTAATCTCGTAGACGGAAAAGTCTTGACTAGCTACAAGGCGGAACAAGATAAGGGTGAATTGGTTTACCACTTATCAGAACCAACCAATGCCAACCATCTACGCCTTGTTTCAAGCCTTCCTGAAGGAGCGAAAGCACGAGTTCAAGCGAGAACACTTAAGGATGGACAAGAAAGTTGGACAGATCTTGGTGCCATTACATCTAGTCTCCAAACCTTTGCTATCCGAAATGGTGGTTCTCTTCTAGATGTTAAACTGGTCTGGGAAGGTGGCAAGGCTGAGTTTTATGAATTGGCGAGCTTCTATCAAGAATTGACAGAAGAACCTGTTCAATCAAGCAAGGGTGAAGAACCAGCACCAGTGCTTGAGGTACCTGAATTTACAGGTGGTGTAAATGCAGTTGAAGCTTTGGTACATGAGCTACCAGCTTACACAGGTCAATTGTCAACCGTAGGTGACCAAGCTGCACCGACAGTAGAGAAACCAGAGTTTCAGGGTGGTGTGAATGCAGCTGAAGCTTTGGTACATGAGCTACCAGCTTATACAGGTCCATTGTCAACCGTAGGTGACCAAGCCGCTCCAACAGTAGAGAAACCAGAGTTCAAGGGTGGAGTCAACTCCGTTATGGCCTTGAAACACGAACTACCAGAGTACACAGGTCCATTATCAACCGTAGGTGACCAACCAGCTCCGACAGTAGAGAAACCAGAGTTCAAGGGTGGAGTTAACTCCGTTATGGCCTTGAAACATGAGCTACCAGCCTACACAGGTCCATTATCAACCGTAGGTGACCAATCAGCTCCGACAGTAGAAAAACCAGAATTTAAGCTAAGTTCGTTAGAAAAATCTAAGACTCCAGAAGCACCAGTTCAAGTTGCCAAGGAAGACAAGAGATTGCCAGAAACTGGTGAAAAACAGTCAGAAACAGCTATTTTCTTGGCAAGTGTTGGACTAGCCTTATCTGCTATATTTGTAGCAAAAAGCAAAAAAGATTAGTTGTGTATGACAATTAAACTCTTTCTTAATAGTATTCTAAACCAGTGGAGTGTATAGAACAAAAAATCTGAGAAGTACAAGTAGACTTCTCAGGTTTTTATTATCTAATTATTGATTGAATAAAGAAAAGATTGAAAAACCACCCAAAAATTGGGTGGTTAGTAATTTATTGTTGTGCTGGCTGAGGATTTTGGTTAGGCTGACCTTGATTGGTACTTGGTTGTTGTGTAGCTGTATTCTCGTTAGTTCCAGCATTTGGAGTAGTTGTATTTGCATTTACATTTGGATTTGTGTTTTGTGTCGTTACACTTGATTGAGAAGTTGATGTCTCTGGAGCCTGACTTGCAGGAGTAGATGTAGAACTTTGTTGAGTAGCAGGAGCAGTCCATGTAGAACGAGCCCCGTTCTTAAAGACGAATTCTCCATTTCGATATAAGCCATCGGGCATCGTCCAATCTCCAGGTTGGTCATCTTCCGATAGATACGATATCATTGAGCGATAAACCTTAGCAGCAACTAGGAAACCATCTCCAACGATTGGAGTTAAACGATTTGAGTAACCAGTCCATACAGCCATAGAATACTTACGAGTATAACCTACAAACATTTCATCTGGAGCTACGTAGCCAGTGTTCTTGATATACTTTTCAATTTCGTCGTCAGTATAGTTAGAAGTACCTGTCTTACCTGCTTGTGGAAGCCATGGTAGGTAAGCACCACGTCCGGTTCCGTATGCTAAAACAGTTTTCATCATTTCGGTCATCATATAGGCAGTAGTTTCTTTCATAGCTCGTGTACCAGCATCAGAAAATTCTCTTTCACTACCATCACTGAAGACGATTTTATTGATATACATTGGTTTGTGGTAAATACCACCATTAGCAAAGGCAGCATAAGCAGCAGCCATTTTTTCACTACTTGCACCGTATTGTTTGTTAGATTCTGTTGTATTACTTGAAATGGCGTTAGCATAGTGGATGCTTGGATAATCGATACCTAAGCCATTTAGGAAGGTTTTCGCTCGATCTAAACCAACTTTATTTAAAGTTTCAACTGCTGTAACATTACGTGATTGTTGGAGTGCATACTGAATTGTAATATTCCCAAAGTAGCCATGATCCCAGTTGTAGACAGGAGTATCAGTACCAGGATAGTTATAAGGAACATCATGTACAATAGAAGCAGTAGAGTCATAGACTCCATATTCTAAAGCGGGAGCATAGTCAGTGATTGGTTTCATAGTAGAACCCCAGTCACGGTTGGTTTCAACGGCTTGGTTGATTCCGAAAGATACATTACTTGATTGGTGACGGGCACCTAACTGAGCAATGACTTTACCATTTGTTACATCCACAATAGTGGAAGCTACTTGAAGTTCATCATCTGGATAAGCAACGTACTCATCTGTATTGTAAACATCCCAAAGTCGCTGTTGAACATCTTTGTCGACATTAGTATAGACTTCCATACCTGTGGTAAGAAGGTTGTAGCCCGTTTCTTGTTCGACTTGGTCGATTACTTCTTTGAGATAGTTGTCCATATAGGCAGGGTAACTATTGGCTGACTTCAAGCTTTGAAGTCCATCAGTGATAGGCGTATTAATAGCTTTTTCGTAATCTTCTGCACTGATATATTTCTGTCCCTTCATTTCTGAAAGTACTAAGTTTCGACGCTCTAGAGCAGCTTCTGGATGGGAATAAGGATCATATTGGTTTGGTGCTTGAGGCATTCCGGCTAGGAGTGCTAACTGTGGCAGGCTTAAATCCTTCAAGTCTTTTCCATAGTAATTTTGAGCTGCGGTTTGCATTCCATAGTTACCGTTAGACATGTAGACTTTGTTGATGTAGTAGGTCAGGATTTCTTGCTTGGTTGCTTTTTGTTCTAGTTGAACAGCTAGCCAAGCTTCCTGAGCTTTACGTGACAAGGTTTGATCAGTAGTTGAAGTAGAAAAATAAGTTAACTTAATCAATTGCTGAGTCAAGGTTGAAGCTCCTTGGAGACCCCCTCCACCTCGAAGATTTCTCAATGCTGCCCCAAGGATACGAATAGTATCAACTCCACGGTGATTAAAGAAACGATGGTCTTCAATGGAAATAATAGCATTAACTAATTCCGTTGGAATTTCATTTGATTGTGCATTGACACGACGTTCTGCTCCAAGATCGGCAATCAGTTCGTCTTTGTTATCGTATATCTTACTTGAAGTTGTAGCGACTAGTTTACTTTCGGACAGAGATGGAGCTTTGCTAACATAGTAGAGAAAAAGCCCTCCGCCTAGGACAACAGCTGCGATAAATACAGTTAAGAAGCCGATACTTGCATACTTAGCTATTCGCAGGATAGTTTGTTTGTTCATCTTGTTTTACCACCTAGTAAATGTTCTTTGATAATGTCGAGATAGGGAATTTGAGGAAAGGCGCCTTGCTCAATCAAATATCCATATTCTTGAATATATCCAAGTGGCATTGATTTTTGGCCCTTATCTTGATGATAAAAGCGAATCAAATCAAGTGCCGGCAACAAATAAGTTTCTTGTCGAGAAGAAAAATGAAGTAGTACGAAGCAAATGCCCTGCTGTTCTAGAACTTGTTCCATATGTTGAATCTGGTGAAGATGGAAGTTCTTCATTGGAATAGCATTCTTTTGTCGCGTTTCCTTGGCTTCAAAGTCAATGTAATGTCCTCTATATACGCCAGAGTAATCTGTTGTGGAAGCTTGTCTAAAGTAGGCTTCTACAATTTTGGCTCGACTACGTTGAGGATAGTCTACTCGAACAATCTGAACAGGCGTTGGCTTTTTATGGATAACTGCCATACCATGCGTCAGATAGTAGTCGTTTGTAGCGTTGATCATCTTTTCAAAAGTCATTCCTCGATTTGCGAAATTTTTTGGTTGAGAAATGGATGTTTGGCTTTTTTTTGATGAAATTTTATGAGGATAGTTGACCATATTTCTCCTTATTGGTACAATAACATCACTCTATTATACCATAAAAATAGAAAGAAAGGTGTAAAAATGACTACAGCTTTAATTATGGGATATTCTAATTTTGACTTGGGTTTGTTTAATGAAAAAGATATCAGGTTAAAAATTATAAAGAAAGCCATTCGCCGTGATTTAGAAAGTTTAGCAGAAGAAGGGATTAAATGGCTGGTCTTTACAGGAAACTTGGGATTTGAATCTTGGGTGCTGGATGTCGCAAATGAAATGAAAGAAGAATATGATTTCAACCTAGCAACCATTTTTGATTTTGAAACGCACGGGGAAAATTGGAATGAAGCGAATCAGCTTAAACTTAGCCAATTTAAGCAGGTAGATTTTGTCAAATATGCCTATCCTAAATATGAACATATGGGGCAACTACGAGACTACCAACGATTTTTGCTGGAAAACACTGATTTAGCTTATTTTTTCTATGATTCAGAAAATGAGACCAAATTAAAATTTATAGACAATTTGATGAAAAATCAGGAAGGTTATCGCATAAAAAGGTTAACGTTTGAAGACTTAAATGAGCTAGTAGAAAATTTTTCTGAAAAGTAAGGCTTTGACCTTGATTTTTGTTTGCCTTTTTTTATATAATAATACTATTAGAAACCGAGAATGGAGAGAGAGATGGCAGGTATTATTTTTTCAGCGAAAGATATTTTCGAGCAAGAGTTTGGACGTGAAGTCCGTGGGTATAGTAAGGTTGAAGTTGATGAATTTTTGGACGATGTCATCAAGGACTATGAAACTTATGCTGCCTTAGTCAAGTCTCTCCGTCAAGAAATTGCAGAGTTGAAGGAAGAATTGTCTCGCAAACCTGAATCTGCACCGGTTCAAGCAGAACCACTTGAAATGACAGCAACAACTTCTATGACGAATTTTGATATTTTAAAACGTCTAAATCGTCTTGAGAAAGAAGTATTTGGTAAGCAAATTTTGGATAACTCTGATTTATAAGAGCTTATTTGAAAAGTGCAATTTTTGGATAATCGCGTGAGGAGAATTTCTTTTCATGAGGAAAGTCCATGCTAGCACAGGCTGTGATGCCTGTAGTGTTTGTGCTAGGCGAAACCATAAGCCTAGGGACGAGAAATCGTTACGGCAGTCGAAATGGCTAAGTCCTTGGATAGGTCAGAGTAGGCTTGAAAGTGCCACAGTGACGGAGTCTTTCTGGAAACGGAGAGAGTGGAACGCGGTAAACCCCTCAAGCTAGCAACCCAAATTTCGGTCGGGGCATGGAGTACGCGGAAACGAACGTAGTACTCTGACTGCTATCAGCTCTAGGCTGTTAGTGGTAGACAGATGATTATCGAAGGAAGTGGTCCTAGTCACTTCTGGAACAAAACATGGCTTATAGAAAATTGCATATAGGTTGGGGCTGAGAAATTTTCTCAACCTCATTTTTTAAAGTGGACATATAGAAAGGTCTTATAAGACTGAAAATGAAAAAAGAATTTAATTTAATCGCGACTGCGGCAGCTGGTCTTGAAGCTGTTGTGGGACGAGAAGTGCGAGAGTTGGGCTACGATTGTCAGGTTGAAAATGGGCGTGTTCGTTTTCAAGGAGACGCGAGAGCCATCATCGAAACCAACCTCTGGCTTCGGGCAGCAGACCGTATCAAGATTATCGTAGGAACGTTCCCAGCTAAGACTTTTGAGGAGCTCTTTCAAGGAGTTTTCGCTCTAGATTGGGAAAATTATTTACCACTTGGGGCTCGTTTCCCGATTTCGAAAGCTAAATGTGTGAAGTCTAAACTACACAATGAACCCAGTGTTCAGGCTATTTCAAAGAAGGCCGTTGTTAAGAAGTTGCAAAAACATTATGCCCGTCCAGAAGGTATTCCCTTGATGGAGACTGGTCCTGAGTTTAAGATTGAAGTTTCTATTCTGAAAGACGTAGCAACTGTCATGATTGATACGACCGGGTCTAGCCTCTTTAAACGTGGCTATCGTACTGAAAAAGGTGGTGCTCCTATCAAGGAAAATATGGCAGCAGCCATTTTGCAACTCTCTAACTGGTATCCAGACAAGCCCTTGATTGATCCGACCTGTGGTTCGGGGACTTTCTGTATCGAGGCAGTTATGATTGCTAGAAAGATGGCGCCTGGTCTTCGTCGCTCCTTTGCCTTTGAGGAATGGAACTGGATTAGCAATCGCTTGATTCAAGAAGTTCGCACAGAAGCAGCCAAAAAAGTAGATCGTGAGCTTGAGCTAGATATCATGGGCTGTGATATCGATGCACGTATGGTGGAAATTGCTAAGGCCAATGCTCAAGCAGCAGGTGTTGCAGGAGATATTACCTTTAAGCAGATGCGCGTGCAGGATTTGCGTTCCGATAAAATCAATGGAGTGATTATCTCTAACCCACCTTATGGGGAACGCTTGTCAGATGATGCAGGAGTTACCAAACTCTATGCTGAGATGGGGCAAGTATTTGCACCGCTGAAAACGTGGAGCAAATTTATCCTAACTAGTGATGAAGCCTTTGAGACCAAGTACGGCAGTCAGGCGGACAAGAAGCGCAAGTTGTACAATGGAACTTTAAAAGTTGATTTGTATCAATATTTCGGTCAGCGTGTGAAACGTCAGGAAGTAAAGTAGGAAGGAAAACTCATGAGTAAGAAAAGACATGATCGTCATATAACAGAACATCAAGAAGCGCAATTTGATTTTGATGATGCCAAAGAGCTAACGGTTGGAGAAGCCATGCTAAAAAATGAAGAGGTGGAAGCAGGTGTACTGCCTGGAGATTCTATCTTGGACAAGTATGTGAAACAACACAAAGATGAAATTGAGGCAGATAAGTTTGAAACGCGTCAGTTTAGCAAGGATGATTTAGTTGAAAAAGAAGAGGTAGAAGAGGTAGAGGAGACTCAGACTCTAGATAATTTACTTCAAGAGCTTCGTGAGGGAACAGGAGTAGATTCTCCAGCTCCAGAAGATGAGTTGAGTCAGTTTGATGATTTAGAATTAACACGAGTTTCAGAAGCACCTCTTGTAGAAGAATTTGAGACTGAAGATATTCCAACACTTTCTCGAGTGACAGATAGTGAAGATGGAAATAGTAAGAAGAAATGGGTGCTTTACGGTATTCTAGCAGCATTAGTAGTTCTTATCCTTGGAACTGGTTATTATGTTTATCGTCAAGTGGATCGTTCGACCAAGGAAATCCAGACTTCTCAATCAACTACAAACACGCAGTCAGATGTGGAAGAATTCAATAATTTATATGATGCCTTCTATACAGATAGCAACAAAACGGCTTTGAAGAATAGCCAGTTTGATAAACTGAATCAACTTAAAACCTTGCTTGATAAGCTAGAAGGTAGTCGTGAATATACGCTTGCAAAATCTAAGTATGATAGTCTAGCAACTCAAATCAAGGCCATTCAAGATGTCAATGCTCAATTTGATAAGCCAGCTATTGTAGATGGAGTTTTGGATACTAACGCTAAAGCTAAATCAGATGCTAAATTTACAGATATTAAAACTGGAAATACGGAGATTGATAAAGTGCTAGATAAGGCTATCAGTCTAGGTAAGAGTCAACAAACAGCTCCTTCAAGTTCAAGTTCAAGCTCAAGTCAAGAAAGTTCAAGTTCATCAACAGAGAGGGCTACAGACAACACAAGTCCATCTTCAAGCGTCTCATCAAACAATTCAGTTTCTGCACGTGATGATAGCCATGGTGGTTTATCAAGTTTTGGAGTTGACCTCCAGAGAGCTTCGAGTCGTGTGCCGTTCAATCAATCAGCTGTTGATGATAGCAATAACTCTGCTTGGGATTTCGCGGATGGTGTCTTGGAAAAAATCCTAGCGACTTCACGCTCACGTGGTTATATCACTGGTAACCAATATATCCTTGAACGTGTCAATATCGTTAATGGCAATGGTTATTACAACCTCTACAAGCCAGATGGAACCTATCTCTTTACCCTTAACTGTAAGACAGGATACTTTGTTGGAAATGGTTCTGGACATGCGGATGCTTTGGACTACTAAACGGTTGTTACAAAATTCTTTCTTTTCAAAAATAAAAATGATAAAATAAAACAAATTAAACAAGAGGAGTGTCAAATGACAAAAGCTAACTTTGGTGTTGTTGGTATGGCCGTAATGGGTCGTAACCTTGCCCTTAATATTGAATCTCGTGGTTACACAGTTGCTATTTACAACCGTAGTAAAGAAAAAACTGAAGATGTAATTGCTTGCCATCCTGAAAAGAACTTTGTACCAAGCTATGACGTTGAAAGTTTTGTAAACTCAATCGAAAAACCTCGTCGTATCATGCTCATGGTTCAAGCTGGACCTGGTACAGATGCTACAATTCAAGCCCTTCTTCCGCACCTTGACAAGGGTGATATCTTGATTGACGGTGGAAACACTTTCTACAAAGATACAATCCGTCGTAATGAAGAATTGGCAAACTCAGGTATCAACTTTATCGGTACGGGGGTTTCTGGTGGTGAAAAAGGTGCCCTTGAAGGTCCTTCTATTATGCCTGGTGGACAAAAAGAGGCCTACGAATTGGTTGCAGATGTTCTTGAAGAAATCTCAGCTAAAGCGCCAGAAGATGGCAAACCATGTGTGACTTACATCGGTCCTGATGGAGCTGGTCACTATGTGAAAATGGTTCACAACGGTATCGAGTACGGTGATATGCAATTGATCGCAGAAAGTTATGACTTGATGCAACACTTGCTAGGTCTTTCAGCAGAAGATATGGCTGAAATCTTTACTGAGTGGAACAAGGGTGAATTGGACAGCTACTTGATCGAAATCACAGCTGATATCTTGAGCCGTAAAGACGATGAAGGTCAAGATGGACCAATCGTAGACTATATCCTTGATGCTGCAGGTAACAAGGGAACTGGTAAATGGACTAGCCAATCATCACTTGACCTTGGTGTGCCATTGTCACTCATCACTGAGTCAGTATTTGCACGTTATATTTCAACTTACAAAGAAGAACGTGTGCATGCTAGCAAGGTTCTTCCAAAACCAGCTGCCTTCAAATTTGAAGGAGACAAGGCTGAGTTGATTGAAAAAATCCGTCAAGCCCTTTACTTCTCAAAAATCATTTCATACGCACAAGGTTTTGCTCAATTGCGTGTAGCTTCTAAAGAAAACAACTGGAACTTGCCATTTGCAGACATCGCATCTATCTGGCGTGATGGCTGTATCATCCGTTCTCGTTTCTTGCAAAAGATTACAGATGCTTACAACCGTGATGCAGACCTTGCCAACCTTCTTTTGGATGAATACTTCTTGGACGTTACTGCTAAGTACCAACAAGCAGTGCGTGATATCGTAGCTCTTGCGGTTCAAGCTGGTGTGCCAGTGCCAACTTTCTCAGCAGCTATTACTTACTTTGATAGCTACCGTTCAGCTGACCTTCCAGCTAACTTGATCCAAGCGCAACGTGACTACTTTGGTGCCCACACTTACCAACGTAAAGACAAAGAAGGAACATTCCACTACTCTTGGTATGACGAAAAATAAGTAGGTCTGCCATGGGGAAACGGATTTTATTACTTGAGAAAGAAAGAAATCTAGCTCATTTTTTAAGTTTGGAACTCCAAAAAGAGCAATACCGAGTTGATCAGGTTGAGGAGGGGCAAAAAGCCCTCTCCATGGCTCTTCAGACAGACTATGACTTGATTTTATTGAATGCTCAACTGGGGGATATGACAGCCCAGGATTTTGCAGATAAGCTGAGTCGGACTAAGCCAGCCTCAGTGATTATGGTCTTGGACCATCGCGAAGAATTGCAAGATCAGATTGAGACAATCCAACTCTTTGCCGTTTCTTACATCTATAAGCCGGTTATTATTGACAATTTGGTGGCTCGTATTTCAGCGATTTTCCGAGGTAGGGACTTCATCGACCAACACTGTAGTCAGATGAAGGTTCCAACGTCTTACCGCAATCTGCGTATGGATGTAGAACATCATACCGTTTATCGTGGCGAGGAGATGATTGCTTTGACTCGTCGTGAGTATGATCTCTTGGCTACTCTTATGGGAAGCAAGAAAGTTCTGACTCGTGAGCAGTTGTTGGAAAGTGTCTGGAAGTATGAAAGTGCGACCGAAACAAATATCGTGGATGTCTATATCCGTTATCTACGTAGCAAGCTTGATGTAAAAGGTCAAAAAAGCTACATTAAAACCGTGCGTGGTGTCGGTTACACCATGCAAGAATAGAAAATAGGTTAGGTGAACTCAGTTGTAATCATGCAACTGAGTTTATCAATTTCTTTCTTGAGTCTTTTCCCTAGTTTGCTTAAAAGTTTTATTTTAGCACTGAGCGATTGTGAAGGAAACAATCGCTTTTTTTGTGAAAATATAATAAAATAGATAGGAAAGAATAAACACTTGTATGAAAAAATGAGACGGCTTTTTCGTCTAGCAAAAGGAAAATATGACAAAAAAAGTTGGTGTCGGTCAGGCACATAGTAAGATTATTTTAATAGGGGAGCATGCGGTCGTTTACGGTTATCCGGCCATTTCCTTGCCTCTCTTAGAGGTGGAGGTGACTTGTAAGGTAGTTCCTGCAGAGAGACCTTGGCGCCTCTATGAGGAAGATACCTTGTCTATGGCGGTGTATGCTTCGCTGGAGTATTTGAATATCAAAGAAGCTTGCATTCGATGTGAGATTGACTCGGCTATTCCTGAGAAACGGGGAATGGGTTCGTCAGCAGCTATTAGCATAGCGGCCATTCGTGCGGTTTTTGACTACTATCAAGCTGACCTGCCTCATGATGTACTAGAAATCTTGGTCAATCGGGCTGAGATGATTGCTCATATGAATCCGAGTGGTTTGGATGCTAAGACCTGTCTTAGTGACCAACCTATTCGCTTTATTAAAAACGTTGGATTTACAGAGCTTGAGATGGATTTATCCGCCTATTTGGTGATTGCCGATACCGGTGTTTATGGTCATACTCGTGAAGCCATCCAAGTGGTTCAAAGTAAGGGTAAGGATGCCCTGCCGTTTTTGCATGCCTTGGGAGAATTGACCCAGCAGGCAGAGGATGCGATTTCACGAAAAAATGCTGAAGGGCTGGGACAAATCCTTAGTCAAGCGCATTTACATCTAAAAGAAATTGGTGTCAGTAGCCCTGAGGCAGATTCTCTAGTTGAAACGGCTCTTAGCCATGGTGCTCTGGGGTCCAAGATGAGCGGTGGTGGGCTAGGAGGCTGTATCATAGCCTTGGCAGCCGATTTGACACAAGCTCAAGAACTAGCAGAAAAATTAGAAGAGAAAGGAGCTGTTCAGACATGGATAGAGAGCCTGTAACAGTACGTTCCTATGCAAATATTGCTATTATCAAATATTGGGGAAAGAAAAAAGAAAAAGAGATGGTGCCTGCTACTAGCAGTATCTCTCTGACTTTGGAGAATATGTATACGGAGACGACTTTGTCATCTCTACCGACGGATGCGACAGCTGATGCCTTTTATATCAATGGTCAGCTACAAAATGAGGCAGAGCATGCTAAGATGAGCAAGATTATTGACCGCTACCGTCCAGTTGGAGAAGGATTTGTCCGTATCGATACTCAAAACAATATGCCTACCGCAGCGGGCTTGTCCTCAAGTTCTAGTGGTTTGTCCGCCCTGGTCAAGGCTTGTAATGCTTATTTCAATCTTGGACTGGATAGAAGTCAGTTAGCACAGGAGGCTAAATTTGCCTCAGGATCTTCTTCTCGGAGTTTTTATGGACCACTAGGTGCCTGGGATAAGGATAGCGGAGAAATTTATCCTGTAGAGACAAACTTGAAACTAGCTATGATTATGTTGGTGCTGGAGGACAAGAAAAAACCAATCTCTAGCCGTGATGGGATGAAACTTTGTGTGGAAACTTCGACTACTTTTGACGACTGGGTGCGTCAGTCTGAGAAAGACTATCAGGATATGCTGGTTTATCTCAAGGAAAATGACTTTGCCAAGGTTGGGGAATTGACTGAGAAAAATGCCCTGGCTATGCACGCTACGACCAAAACAGCATCACCAGCCTTTTCTTATTTGACTGATGCGACTTATGAAGCCATGGACTTTGTCCGCCAGCTTCGTCAGCAAGGAGAAGCCTGCTACTTTACCATGGATGCTGGTCCCAATGTCAAGGTCCTCTGTCAGGAGAAAGACTTGGAGCATTTGTCAGAAATTTTCGGTCAACATTATCGCTTGATTGTGTCAAAAACAAAGGATTTGAGCCAAGATGATTGCTGTTAAAACTTGCGGAAAACTCTATTGGGCAGGCGAATATGCTATTTTAGAACCAGGGCAGTTAGCCTTGATAAAGGCTATTCCCATCTATATGAAGGGCGAGATTATTTTTTCTGATAGTTACCGTATCTATTCGGATATGTTTGATTTCGCAGTGGATTTGACGCCAAATCCTGACTATAGCTTGATTCAAGAAACGATTGCTTTAGTGCAAGATTTCCTCGTTTATCGTGGGCAGACCTTGCGACCTTTTTCTCTAGAAATCAGTGGAAAAATGGAACGAGAAGGGAAAAAGTTTGGTCTGGGTTCTAGCGGTAGCGTCGTTGTTTTGGTCATCAAGGCTCTGCTAGCTCTGTATAAGCTTTCGGTTGATCAGGATCTCTTGTTCAAGCTGGCCAGTGCTGTCTTGCTCAAGCGCGGAGACAATGGTTCTATGGGGGATATTGCCTGTATTGTGGCAGAGGAATTGGTTCTTTACCAGTCATTTGATCGCCAGCAGGTAGCTGCTTGGTTGAAAGAAGAAAACTTGGCGACAGTTCTGGAGCGTGATTGGGGCTTTTCTATCTCACAAGTGAAACCAACTCTAGAATGCGATTTCCTAGTGGGATGGACCAAGGAAGTGGCTGTATCGAGTCACATGGTCCAGCAAATCAAGCAAAATATCAATCAGAATTTTTTAAGTTCCTCAAAAGAAACTGTAGTTTCTTTGGTAGAAGCCTTGGAGCAGGGGGAAACCGAAAAAGTGATCGAGCAAGTAGAAGTAGCCAGTAAGCTCTTAGAAAGCTTGAGCGCAGATATTTACACGCCTTCGCTCAGACAGTTGAAAGAAGCTAGTCAAGATTTGCAGGCTGTTGTCAAGAGTAGTGGCGCTGGTGGTGGTGACTGTGGCATTGCCTTGAGTTTTGATGCGCAATCAACTGAAACGCTAAAAAACCGTTGGGCCGATCTGGGGATTGAGCTCTTATACCAAGAAAGGATAGGACATGACGACAAATCGTAAGGACGAGCATATCCGCTATGCCCTTGAGCAGAAAAGTTCCTATAATAGCTTTGATGAGGTGGAGTTGATTCATTCTTCCTTGCCTCTTTACGACCTAGATGAAATTGATCTTTCAACAGAATTTGCTGGTCAAAAGTGGGACTTTCCTTTTTATATCAATGCCATGACGGGTGGAAGTGATAAGGGGAGAGAAATCAATCAAAAGCTGGCTCAAGTAGCGGAAGTCTGTGGAATTTTATTTGTAACGGGTTCTTATAGCGCAGCCCTCAAAAATCCAACGGATGATTCTTTTTCTGTTAGGTCTAGTCATCCCAATCTCCTCCTTGGAACCAATATTGGATTGGACAAGCCTGTTGAGTTGGGACTTCGGACTATAGAAGAGATGAATCCTCTTCTCTTGCAAGTGCATGTCAATGTTATGCAGGAATTGCTCATGCCTGAAGGAGAACGAAAGTTCAGAAGCTGGCAATCGCATCTAGCAGATTATAGCAAGCAAATCCCCGTTCCAATCATTTTGAAGGAAGTGGGTTTTGGAATGGATGTCAAGACCATCGAAAGAGCCTATGAACTGGGTGTTCGAACTGTTGACCTATCAGGTCGTGGTGGCACCAGCTTTGCTTATATCGAAAACCGTCGTAGTGGTCAACGTGATTACCTCAATCAATGGGGCCAGTCCACCATGCAAGCCCTTCTCAATGCCCAAGACTGGAAAGACAAGGTCGAACTCTTGGTTAGTGGAGGGGTTCGAAATCCTCTGGATATGATTAAGTGCCTAGTCTTTGGTGCCAAAGCCGTGGGACTGTCTCGAACAGTTCTGGAATTGGTTGAAACCTACTCAGTTGAAGAAGTGATTGGCATTGTCCAAGGCTGGAAAGAAGATCTGCGCTTGATCATGTGTGCCCTTAATTGTGTCACCATAGCAGATTTGCAAAAAGTAGACTATCTTCTCTATGGAAAATTAAAAGAAGCAAATGATCAGATGAAAAAGGCGTAACCACCGCCTTTTTTCCATCTTCAGACTGAGGTGACTTTTTTGAATTGTGATAAAATAGAAGGGAGAGGATGAACCTATGAGAAAATTTAAAGTCTTTTTATTTATCGAAGCCTGTCTTTTGACAGGAGCTCTGATTTTGATGGTATCAGAGCATTTTTCGCGTTTTCTGCTGATTCTATTCTTCTTTTTGCTTTTGATTCGCTATTACACTGGTAAAGAAGGCAATAATCTTCTCTTAGTAGTGGCAACCATTCTCTTCTTTTTCATCGTCATGCTCAATCCTTTTGTGATATTAGCTATTTTTGTTGCGGTCATCTATAGCCTCTTTCTTCTTTATCCGATGATGAACCAGGAAAAAGAGCAGACAAATTTGGTTTTTGAAGAGGTGGTGACGGTTAAGAAGGAGAAAAATCGTTGGTTTGGAAATCTTCATCATTTTTCAAGCTACCAGACTTGCCAGTTTGATGATATCAATCTCTTTCGTCTCATGGGTAAGGACACTATTCATCTGGAGAGGGTCATTCTAACCAATCATGACAATGTCATTATCCTCAGAAAGATGATAGGCACGACTAAAATCATTGTGCCTGTTGATGTGGAAGTCAGTCTCAGTGTTAACTGTCTCTATGGGGATTTGACTTTTTTCAATCAGCCCAAGCGAGCCCTCCGCAATGAACACTATCATCAGGAAACGAGAGATTATCTCAAGAGTAACAAGAGCGTCAAGATTCTCTTGACCACTATGATTGGGGATGTTGAGGTGGTCAGAGGATGAAAAAACAAGCTTATGTAATCATTGCCATCACCTCTGTCCTCTTTGTCTTATTTTTCTCCCACAGCTTGTTGGAAATCCTTGATTTTGACTGGTCAATTTTCTTGCACGATGTTGAAAAAACAGAAAAATTTGTCTTTTTGTTATTGGTATTTAGCATGTCCATGACCTTTCTCTTGGCCCTGTTTTGGCGAGGTGTCGAAGAGCTTTCTTTACGAAAAATGCAGGCCAATCTCAAGCGTTTGTTGGTAGGGAAAGAAGTGGTTCAGGTTGCTGATCCAGACTTAGATGCCAGTTTCAAGTCCTTGTCAGGCAAACTTAACCTCTTAACAGAAGCACTTCAAAAGGCTGAGAATTACAGTCTTGCTCAGGAAGAGGAAATCATCGAGAAAGAACGAAAGCGGATTGCTCGGGATTTGCACGATACAGTCAGTCAGGAGTTGTTTGCGGCTCACATGATTTTGTCAGGTGTCAGTCAGCAGGCTTTGAAACTGGATAGAGAAAAGATGCAGATCCAGTTGCAAAGTGTCACAGCCATTTTAGAAACAGCTCAGAAGGATTTGCGGGTCTTGCTCCTGCATTTGCGCCCAGTTGAATTGGAACAAAAGAGCTTGATAGAAGGGATTCAAATTCTTCTAAAAGAGCTTGAGGACAAGAGTGATCTCAAGGTTAGTCTTAAGCAAAATGTAACGAAATTACCTAAGAAGATTGAGGAGCATATTTTCCGAATCTTGCAGGAGTTGATTAGCAATACCCTTCGCCATGCCCAGGCCTCTTGTTTGGATGTCTATCTCTATCAGACGGATCTTGAATTGCAACTGAAGGTGGTGGACAATGGGATTGGTTTCCAGTTAGGGAGCTTCGATGACTTGAGTTATGGACTCCGCAATATCAAGGAGCGGGTCGAAGATATGGCAGGGACGGTTCAGTTATTAACAGCTCCCAAGCAAGGATTAGCAGTTGATATCCGTATTCCCTTGCTAGATAAGGAATGATAAAGGAGTAAAGATGAGAATTTTACTAGTAGATGACCATGAAATGGTCCGATTGGGCTTGAAAAGCTACTTTGACCTCCAAGACGATGTAGAAGTTGTGGGTGAGGCGGCAAACGGGTTTCAAGGTATTGACTTGGCCTTGGAACTGCGTCCAGATGTCATTGTCATGGATATCGTCATGCCTGAGATGAATGGGATTGACGCGACTTTGACCATCCTAAAAGAATGGCCTGAAGCCAAGATTTTGATTGTCACCTCTTACTTGGACAATGAAAAAATCATGCCAGTTTTGAATGCAGGTGCTAAAGGTTATATGCTCAAGACTTCTAGTGCAGACGAACTGCTCCATGCAGTTCGTAAGGTGGCTGATGGGGAGCTGGCTATTGAACAAGAGGTCAGCAAAAAGGTCGAATACCACCGCAATCATATGGAACTTCATGAGGACTTGACTGCGCGTGAGCGAGATGTTCTCCAACTGATTGCTAAGGGTTACGAAAATCAGCGCATCGCAGATGAACTTTTTATCTCTCTCAAGACGGTCAAGACCCACGTGTCCAACATTCTTGCCAAACTTGAGGTTAGCGATCGCACCCAGGCGGCGGTCTATGCCTTTCAGCACCATTTGGTGGGGCATGAGGAGTTTTAATAGTTATATAAAATAATGTTGGATAAATGGTTGAACTTAGTATCAAAGAAGCGAGTAAGTACCTCTAGCGTGATTGAAAAGCGCATTCATTACTTGAAAAAAGTCGCTCGTTTATGTTATAATAGACTGTATTTAAAAAATTTTAAGGAGAAATGACAGAATGTCTGTATCATTTGAAAACAAAGAAACAAACCGTGGTGTCTTGGCTTTCACTATCTCTCAAGACCAAATCAAACCAGAATTGGACCGTGTCTTCAACTCAGTGAAGAAATCTCTTAATGTTCCAGGTTTCCGTAAAGGTCACCTTCCACGCCCTATCTTCGACAAAAAATTTGGTGAAGAGTCACTTTACCAAGACGTTATGAACGCTCTTTTGCCAAATGCTTATGAAGCAGCTGTAAAAGAAGCTGGCCTTGAAGTGGTTGCTCAACCAAAAATTGACGTAACTTCAATGGAAAAAGGTCAAGACTGGGTTATCACTGCTGAAGTTGTTACAAAACCTGAAGTAAAATTGGGTGACTACAAAAACCTTGAAGTATCAGTTGATGTAGAAAAAGAAGTAACTGACGCTGACGTTGAAGAGCGTATCGAACGCGAACGCAACAACTTGGCTGAATTGGTTATCAAAGAAGCTGCTGCTGCAAACGGCGACACTGTTGTTATCGACTTCGTTGGTTCTATCGACGGTGTTGAATTTGACGGTGGAAAAGGTGAAAACTTCTCACTTGGACTTGGTTCAGGTCAATTCATCCCTGGTTTTGAAGACCAATTGGTAGGTCACTCAGCTGGTGAAACTGTTGATGTCGTTGTAACATTCCCAGAAGACTACCAAGCAGAAGACCTTGCAGGTAAAGAAGCTAAATTCGTAACAACTATCCACGAAGTAAAAGCTAAAGAAGTTCCAGCTCTTGACGACGAACTTGCAAAAGACATTGACGAAGAAGTTGAAACACTTGCTGAATTGAAAGAAAAATACCGCAAGGAATTGGCTGCTGCTAAAGAAGAAGCTTACAAAGATGCAGTTGAAGGTGCAGCAATTGATAAAGCTGTAGAAAACGCTGAAATCGTAGAACTTCCAGAAGAAATGATCCATGAAGAAGTTCACCGTTCAGTAAACGAATTCCTTGGAAACTTGCAACGCCAAGGTATCAACCCTGACATGTACTTCCAAATCACTGGAACTACTCAAGAAGACCTTCACAATCAATACCAAGCAGAAGCTGAGTCACGTACTAAGACTAACCTTGTTATTGAAGCAGTTGCCAAAGCTGAAGGATTTGATGCTTCAGAAGAAGAAATCCAAAAAGAAATCGAGCAATTGGCTACAGACTACAACATGGAAGTTGCACAAGTACAAAGCTTGCTTTCAGCTGATATGTTGAAACACGATATCACAATCAAAAAAGCTGTTGAGTTGATTACAAGCACAGCAACAGTTAAATAATCTCATACTCTTCGAAAATCTCTTCAAACCACGTCAGCGTCGCCTTACCGTACTCAAGTACAGCTTGCGGCTAGCTTCCTAGTTTGCTCTTTGATTTTCATTGAGTATTAATAAACAAAAATCCCACCTGAATTGGTGGGTTTTCTTGTGCACTATTTTCCAAAAATCTCTTTGAGGTCTGCGTCTGTAATTCCAATCATGGCTGGGATGCTGTCCCAGTTTTCTTCTGTCAGGATGTAGGATTGTCCAGAGGTACTTGATGTTACTGTTTCAGAGACAGCTGGTTGCTTTTCTTCAACATTCTCCAATAAATCACTGAAGCGTTCAATCAGATAGGTTTTTCGGGCAGTTCCGATATGTTGGGTAGCATAATCAAAGGCCTGTAATTCGCCTAGTAAGATAAGCTTGCTTTTGGCGCGTGTAATGGCTGTATAGATGAGATTGCGCTCCAGCATACGCCTACTAGCACTGGTGATAGGTAGGATAACAACAGGGAACTCACTTCCCTGGGACTTATGGATACTCATGGCATAGGCCAGGCGAATCTTGTACCATTCGTTACGTGGGTAAGAGGCCTCGTTGCCATCAAAATCAATGACAATCTCATCTTGTTTCGACTCGGTGTATTTACCAGGAATCAGGTCTGTGATGGCTCCTAAATCTCCATTAAAGACATTGATTTCAGCATCGTTGACCAAATGAATGACCTTGTCACCCTTACGATAGTGGCACTGGGGAGCTTCAAAACTAAGTTGGTCTTTTTGTGGTGGATTGAGCAGGTCTTGCATGAGCTGGTTGATGGCATCAATTCCTGCAGTCCCTCGGTACATGGGAGCCAGAACTTGGATATCACGGGCAGGAATGCCACTTCTGAGGGCAGCGCCTAAGATCTTTTCAATGGTAGCAGGAATATGGCCACTAGCAATTTCAAAGTAGGAACGGTCTGCTTTTTTCTGGGTGAAATCAGCTGGAAAGATACCCTGTCGAATCTGACTAGCTAGGGTGACGATGGTTGATTCTTCGTTTTGTCGATAAATTTTTTCCAAGCGAGTCTGAGGAATCAAAGGAATATGAAGCAGATCCGCTAGAACCTGTCCAGGACTGACAGAAGGCAACTGGTCGCTGTCGCCTACGATGAGGATTTTACTGTTAGAAGAGATGTTGGAGAAGAGTTGATTGGCCAGCCAAGTATCCACCATAGAAAATTCATCCACGATGATAAAGTCAGCATCCAGATAATCTTCCAGATGACTAGTATCATCGTCACCTGTCATTCCTAAGTGGCGATGTATGGTCGCGCTAGGCAAACCTGTCAATTCATTCATGCGTCGAGCGGCTCGTCCAGTTGGAGCAGCAAGAAGAATAGGCAAATTGCTTTTTTTCCTGAGGTCAAGCCCTTCTAAAAGGGCATAAACAGCGATAATCCCATTGATAACCGTTGTCTTACCAGTACCAGGTCCACCTGTTAGGATAAAGACTTTATTCTGGATAGCATCGCAGATAGCTTGTTTTTGAATGCTATCATAGTGGATTCCCAGATCTTCCTCGACAGTAGTGATATGTTTTTGAATGGTTTCCATATCTGGGCTCTTTTGTTCTCTTTTTTCAAGGATACGAACCAAGTGACTGCGGATGCCTTCCTCAGCGAAAAAGAGGCTGTTGTCAAAAATCTTGGTATCAATCTGCTGAACCTTGTCTTCTTCGATCAGGTAGGAGAGCTCTTGGGCCACTTGGCTGGGATCCAGTTCAACGGGGCGGGAAGACTCAAGGAGGGTAAGGGTTTGTTCTAGTAAATCCCGTGCTTCAACATAGGTATCCCCTGTTTCCATACAGGCCTGAAAAAGACTGTGAACTAGACCGGCGCGGAAGCGTTCAGGAGCCTGACTTTCGATGCCTAGTTCCTCTGCTAATTGGTCAGCAATGGTAAATCCCAAGCCCTTGATATCCTCAACCAGCTGGTAGGGATAATTTTCAACCACATCAAGGGTTTCTTCCTTGTAAAAGTCTTGAATCTGAAAGGCTAATTTATTGGGAATACCGTAGTTAGCAAGTTTGGCCAAAACCATCTCGGTTCCGTAGTTGAGACGGAGGGTGGAGACGAAAGCCTCGCGATTTTTGGCAGAGAGTCCTGCGATGCCTTCTAACTTTTCTGGGTGTTGCAGAATTTCGTCAATGGTATTTTCGCCATAGGTATCCACAATTTTCTGAGCAGTCTTGAGACCAATCCCCTTGAAATGGCTACTTGAAAAGTACTTAACCAAGCCCTTGCTAGTTGGTTTTGCGCGTTCATATCGGCTGATTTGCAGTTGCTTCCCATACTTGGAGTGCTGGACAATTTGTCCCCAAAAAGTATAGTCTTCTCCCTCAATCACATCAGCCATGGTGCCCGTGACAATGATTTCAAAATCATCAAAATCCTCTGCGTCTGTATCGTCGATTTCTAGGAGAAGGATGCGATAAAAATTGCTGGGATTTTCAAAAATAATCCGTTCAATGGTTCCTGAAAAATAAACTTCCATAAAATTCCTTTGCATGAATAGGTGAGAGTTGGGGGATATTATAGTCAATAAATAATCATCTTCTCACGATAGAAGAAGAGGCTGAGATTGGTGATTCTCGGCCTCTTAGGTCTCTTAAAATGTTCCGATACGGGTGATTGGCCAGAAGCGGAATTTAGCTTCCCCTGTGATATCTTTTGCTTTAAAAGTACCTACGTGGCGACTGTCACTTGAAACCAAGCGGTCATCTCCGAGGAGAAGGTATTCTCCTTCTGGGACGGTAAAGCTAAAGTTGGTATTGTAGTTGACATCAACTGTGAAGGCTTGGGCTTTCTCAGCAATACTTCTAAAGAAGGTTCCTTTATTTCCTTCAAAGCCCTTGCCTGAGTAGGTGCTTTGGAGTTTGTCATCCTTGAAGCGTTTGATATAGTCAGCTAGATAAGGTTCATCTGTCTCTTTGTCATTGATGTAAAGTTTATCATTTTCGTAACGGATGGTATCGCCAGGCATTCCGATGACACGTTTGACAATGTCCTTATTGCCATCTTCCTCATGGGCAACCACGATATCAAATCGGTCAATAGGTAGGTGTTTGACAACAAAGAGGATTTCGCCATCCGCTAGGGTAGGATCCATGGAATGCCCTTCTACGCGGACATTGCTCCAAAAAAAGATACGACTTAAAGCTAGTAATGACAGAATTAGGAGGAACAATCCCCACTCTTTTAAGAAATTTTTAAATGAATTCATAACTTACCTTTCTAAGCGTTTTTTCGCTTTTTCAGTATTTTTAAAGTGCAGTTTGGCGCAGAAGTTGAGTCCCTGCATACCATAGGCTTGTAAAATCTGGCTAGCCACCTTGTCAGAAGCCGTTCCAGCTCCACTTGGAAGTTGATAGCCCAGCTCTCGTCCAAGATTTTCAAGATTTTCTAGAAAGAGGTCACGCGCCATGACAGAAGAAACTGCGACAGCCAAGTATTTGCCCTCAGCCTTTTCTTCTAAGCTGATAGGATTGCTGAAACGATTGGCCTCTTGTGCCAAGTACTTGTCATAATTTTTAGCACTGGTAAAGGCATCAATCACAATTTTCTCAGGCTGAATGCCTTTTTGAAGGAGGAGATAGATAGCCTGATTATGGAGGGCTACCTTAACAGAAACAGCATTGTAGCGGTCTCCGATGACCTCGTTGTACTTGCTTGGTGAGAGAAGCAGTGCCTGGTGCTGGATTTTTTCTTTGAGGATAGGGGCAATCTGACGGATCTTTTGATCAGTCAGAGTTTTGGAATCCCCCACACCGAGTTTTCGCAAGAAGGCATGCTGGTCAGGTGTGACAAAGGAAGCCACAACTGCAAGCCCACCAAAGTAGGAACCATTTCCTACTTCATCTGTCCCAATTAAAGGGAAATTTTGCCCCCTGTTTTCCTCTAGAACCTGATAGCCAAAGAAACTAGCATATTTTTCAGCCTTTTCACCCTGAAGCAAGACCTTTCCAGAAGTATAGATAGAAGCCGTTGCTTGAGGCAGTCTCAAAAAGTAGCGGATATAGGGATTCTTGCTGGGAGCCAGACTGGTTTGATAGTGTTCAAGAAAAGCCTGAATCTCCTTTTCACTTGGTGTGAGTGTTATACTTGCCATAGTTTCTATTGTACCATAAAAGCAGGCAAATTTGTAAAAACTGACAAAATTAGCGAATTTTGGTATAATATCGTGAGGTGAATTTTATGGCAAATCTAAATCGATTCAAATTTACATTCGGGAAAAAATCATTAACCTTGACAAGCGAGCATGATAATCTCTTTATGGAGGAAATCGCCAAGGTTGCGACAGAAAAATACCAAGCAATTAAAGAACAAATGCCTAGTGCAGACGATGAAACGATCGCTCTTTTGTTGGCAGTCAACTGTTTATCAACTCAGCTCAGCCGTGAGATTGAATTTGATGATAAGGAGCAAGAATTAGAAGAACTCCGTCACAAGCTTGTGACTTGCAAGCAAGAACAGAGCAAGATTGAGGATTCCTTATGATTTCACTCCTTCTTCTATTGGTCTTGGCTTGGGGATTTTATATCGGCTATCGGAGAGGCCTGCTCTTACAGGTTTATTACCTGATTTCAGCCATGGCTTCGGCTTTTGTGGCTGGCCAGTTTTATAAGGGGCTTGGAGAGCAATTTCATTTGCTGGTCCCTTATGCAAATCCGCAGGAAGGTCAGGGAACTTTCTTTTTCCCATCGGATCAACTCTTTCAGTTGGATAAGGTCTTTTACGCAGGGATCGGCTATTTGCTTGTATTTGGGATTGTCTATAGCATCGGTCGTTTGCTTGGTCTCCTCTTACACTTGATTCCTAGTAAAAAACTGGGTGGTAAGTTGTTCCAAGTTTCAGCAGGTATCTTGTCCATGTTGGTGACCTTGTTTGTCTTGCAAATGGCCTTGACCATCTTGGCGACCATTCCCATGGCAGCTATACAAAATCCTCTTGAAAAGAGTATCGTCGCAAAACACATCATCCAGAGCATACCAGTAACAACCAGTTGGCTCAAACAAATCTGGGTGACAAATTTAATCGGATAAAAAGGGCAGGAATTTTCCTAGCCCTTTGTTTACAGATTTGACTCGAATCTATCAGAATGTATAAAGCTAACCCACCTAGACATTCAAAGACAAGGAAATAACGATGAATAAGAAAATATTAGAAACATTAGAGTTCAATAAGGTCAAGGCTTTGTTTGAACCCCATTTGTTGACCGAGCAGGGCTTGGAGCAATTGAGAAAGCTGGCTCCGACTGCCAAAGCAGATAAAATCAAACAGGCTTTTGCTGAGATGAAGGAAATGCAGGATCTCTTTGTCGAGCAACCGCATTTTACTATTCTCTCAACTAAGGAAATTGCAGGAGTCTGCAAGCGGTTGGAGATGGGAGCGGACCTCAATATCGAGGAGTTCCTGCTCTTGAAGCGCGTGCTTCTTTCTAGCAGAGAACTGCAAAGTTTTTATGCCAATCTGGAAAATGTCAGCTTGGAAGAATTAGCCCTTTGGTTTGAGAAACTACACGATTTTCCTCAATTACAAGGAAATCTTCAGGCCTTTAATGATGCAGGTTTCATTGAAAATTTTGCCAGTGAAGAATTGGCGCGAATCCGTCGAAAAATCCATGATAGCGAGAGTCAGGTACGTGATGTTTTGCAAGACTTGCTCAAGCAAAAAGCGCAGATGTTGACGGAAGGGATCGTAGCCAGTAGAAATGGCCGTCAGGTTTTACCAGTCAAAAACACTTATCGTAACAAGATTGCAGGTGTCGTTCATGATATTTCTGCCAGCGGAAACACCGTCTATATCGAACCCCGTGAGGTGGTCAAACTGAGCGAAGAAATCGCTAGTCTGCGAGCAGATGAGCGTTATGAAATGCTTCGCATTCTCCAAGAAATTTCTGAGCGTGTCCGCCCACATGCTGCTGAGATTGCCAATGATGCTTGGATTATCGGTCATCTAGACTTGATTCGTGCCAAGGTCCGCTTTATCCAAGAGAGGCAAGCAGTTGTTCCTCAGCTGTCAGAAAATCAGGAGATTCAACTGCTCCATGTCTGCCATCCTTTGGTCAAAAATGCGGTTGCGAATGATGTCCATTTTGGTCAAGATTTAACAGCCATTGTCATCACAGGTCCAAATACAGGTGGGAAGACCATCATGCTCAAAACTCTGGGCTTGACGCAGGTTATGGCTCAGTCTGGTTTGCCGATTTTAGCAGACAAGGGAAGTCGTGTGGGTATTTTTGAAGAAATCTTTGCCGATATTGGCGATGAGCAGTCTATTGAGCAGAGCTTATCTACCTTCTCTAGCCACATGACCAATATCGTGGATATTCTTGGCAAGGTCAACCAGCATTCACTCTTACTTTTGGATGAGTTGGGGGCTGGTACAGATCCTCAAGAGGGAGCCGCCCTTGCCATGGCTATTCTGGAAGACCTTCGCCTGCGTCAAGTCAAGACCATGGCGACCACCCACTATCCAGAACTCAAGGCCTACGGTATTGAGACAGCCTTTGTGCAAAACGCCAGCATGGAGTTTGATACTGCAACTCTTCGCCCGACCTATCGCTTTATGCAGGGTGTGCCTGGCCGAAGCAATGCCTTCGAAATCGCTAAACGTCTAGGCCTATCTGAAGTTATCGTAGGGGATGCCAGCCAGCAGGTCGATCAGGACAATGATGTCAATCGGATTATTGAGCAACTGGAAGAGCAGACGCTGGAAAGCCGTAAACGCTTGGACAATATCCGTGAGGTGGAGCAAGAAAATCTCAAGATGAATCGTGTTCTCAAAAAACTTTACAACGAACTCAATCGTGAAAAGGAAACCGAGCTTAATAAGGCGCGTGAACAAGCTAGTGAGATTGTAGACATGGCCCTAAGTGAAAGTGACCAGATTCTCAAAAATCTCCACACTAAATCTCAACTCAAACCCCATGAAATCATTGAAGCCAAAGCCAAGCTGAAAAAATTGGCTCCTGAAAAAGTAGACTTGTCCAAAAACAAGGTCCTTCAAAAGGCCAAGAAAAAGCGAGCTCCCAAAGTGGGCGATGATATCGTAGTTCTCAGTTATGGTCAGCGTGGTACCTTGACCAGTCAACTCAAGGACGACCGCTGGGAAGCCCAAGTTGGCTTGATTAAGATGACCTTGGAAGAGAAAGAATTTGACCTTGTTCAAGCCCAGCAAGAAAAGCAAGTCAAGAAGAAACAAGTCAATGTTGTGAAACGAACTTCTGGTCGAGGACCTCAAGCAAGACTGGACCTTCGAGGTAAACGCTATGAAGAAGCCATGAATGAGCTAGATGCCTTTATCGACCAAGCCTTGCTTAACAATATGGCTCAAGTTGATATTATCCATGGTATCGGAACAGGAGTCATCCGTGAAGGAGTCACTAAATACCTACAAAGAAACAAACATGTTAAGAGTTTCGGCTATGCCCCACAAAATGCTGGAGGCAGTGGCGCAACCATTGTGACGTTTAAAGGATAGAAGTATTCCGAGCTTTATACAGTAAAAACTGTTGAATTAAGTTTTACTAATAAACACATTGACAAAAGCCAACATTTTTTGTAAAATAAGAATCAATTAAATACCAACACCGAATGAAGTTTAATAGAAGTGGCGAATCGTTTGATTTTCCATGACTGTAAATGGACGGAACTCTGGAGAGACCGTAAAGGCACCGAAGGGGCAAGGCAGGCAACTGCTCAAACTCTCAGGTAAAAGGACAGAGCTAGGATAGACCGCTTTTTAGTATTTATCTAAGCATTCCAGAGTACATGTATCTTACATGTGCTCTTTCTTTTGGGGTTGAAAAGATAGGAGAAGGAAATGTTAGAATTGCTTAAATCAATCGATGCTTTTGCTTGGGGCCCCCCCCTTTTGATTTTATTGGTCGGGACAGGGATTTACCTAACTGCTCGTCTAGGACTTTTGCAGGTTTTGCGTCTGCCCAAGGCTTTCCAGCTTATTTTTACTAAGGACAAGGGGCATGGGGATGTATCCAGTTTTGCGGCCTTGTGTACAGCCCTAGCAGCGACAGTTGGTACGGGAAATATTATCGGGGTGGCGACAGCTATCAAGGTCGGTGGACCAGGAGCTCTCTTTTGGATGTGGATGGCTGCTTTCTTTGGCATGGCTACCAAGTATGCGGAAGGTTTATTAGCTATTAAATACAGGACTAAAGACGATAACGGTGCTGTTGCAGGAGGTCCCATGCACTATATACTTTTGGGTATGGGAGAAAAGTGGAGACCACTTGCCATCTTTTTTGCTATCGCAGGTGTCTTAGTAGCTTTATTGGGAATCGGAACCTTCACCCAAGTAAACTCGATTACAGAATCTATCCAAAATACAACGACTATTTCGCCAGCTATCACGGCTCTCGTTTTGTCTGTCTTAGTAGCGATTGCCGTTTTTGGCGGACTCAAGTCTATTTCAAAGGTTTCAACTACTGTTGTTCCGTTTATGGCCATCATCTATATTTTGGGAACTCTTACAGTTATTTTCTTTAATATCGGGAAAATTCCTTCTACAATCGCTTTAATCTTGACATCAGCTTTTAGTCCGGTTGCTGCGGTAGGTGGATTTGCCGGTGCTAGCATTCGGATGGCTATCCAAAATGGTGTGGCGCGTGGTGTCTTCTCAAACGAATCTGGTCTGGGTTCTGCTCCCATTGCAGCTGCTGCGGCTAAGACAAATGAACCAGTAGAGCAAGGTTTGATTTCCATGACAGGAACCTTTATTGACACCCTCATTATCTGTACTCTGACTGGTTTGACCATCTTGGTGACTGGTGTTTGGAGTGGCGATTTAAATGGGGTTGCCTTGACTCAGTCAGCCTTCTCAACAGTCTTTTCACACTTTGGACCTGCCCTCTTAACAATCTTCCTTGTGCTCTTTGCCTTTACGACGATTCTAGGTTGGAACTATTACGGGGAACGCTGTTTCGAGTTCCTCTTTGGGGTTCGCTTTATCTGGCTTTACCGTGTGGTCTTTGTGCTCATGGTCTTGTTGGGAGGATTTATCGAGTTGGATCTGGTCTGGATTATTGCTGATATTGTCAACGCTTTGATGGCTCTGCCAAACTTGATTGCCCTCTTAGTTTTATCACCAGTTGTTATTGCTGAGACTAAAAAGTATTTTAATAAATAATGGAATCACACATCGCGTGTGATTTTTTGCTTTCATAAAAAATTTCTATCAGTGTAATTTAAAATATATATTATACACGGTATAGAATCTGTGATAGACTAGATTTCAACAACATGAAAAGAGGTTTTATGATGACAACATTTACCATCCATACAGTCGAATCAGCACCAGCAGAAGTGAAAGAGGTTCTTGAAACAGTACAAAAAGATAACAATGGCTATATTCCCAACCTAATCGGTCTCTTGGCTAATGCACCAACTGCTTTAGAAGCCTACAGAACTGTCGGAGCCATCAATCGTCGCAACAGCCTGACACCCGTTGAGCGTGAAGTGGTGCAGATCACGGCAGCCGTGACAAATGGTTGTGCCTTCTGTGTCGCAGGTCACACAGCCTTTTCAATCAAACAAATCCAGATGAATGATGATCTGCTTCAAGCCCTTCGCAATCGTACTCCAATTGAAACAGATCCTAAATTGGACACCCTAGCTAAGTTTACCTTGGCGGTAATCAATACCAAGGGTCGTGTAGGAGATGAAGCCATGGCTGAGTTTCTAGAAGCTGGCTACACTCAACAAAATGCCTTGGATGTGGTTCTTGGTGTCAGCCTAGCAAGCCTCTGTAACTATGCCAACAACCTAGCTAATACCCCAATTAATCCAGAATTGCAACCTTATGCTTAATTCATATCTGAGTAAAATGAAGTCTGAAATAATCGGACTTCGTTTTTTTATCCCCTC
Source organism: Streptococcus mitis (assembly GCF_002096895.1). Classification (GTDB taxonomy): domain Bacteria; phylum Bacillota; class Bacilli; order Lactobacillales; family Streptococcaceae; genus Streptococcus; species Streptococcus mitis_AH. The sequence continues at coordinate 350,895 of NZ_NCVI01000020.1, forward strand.
ATTTAAGCACTTTTATGCTATACTGAAGCTGACATGATTATTGGAGGTTAAGATGAAAAAACTCCCCTTGGTATTTTCTGGTTGTTTGCTAGGTTTGGCAGGAGCTGGAAATCTTATGTTAGATACGTTACCGATTCTGTCCCATCTGCTTAGTCTGACAGGTTTGATTTTGTGGATTTACTTTCTGATTTTGCATTTGTTTAGTTGGAAGGAAACCAAGCAAGAATTGACTAAGCCTCCTCTTTTGTCAGGAATGGGGACCTTTCCCATGGCTGGGATGATTTTATCGACTTATGTCTTTCGCATTTTCCCTCATTTGCCAATAGTAGCGCAAGGACTCTGGTGGTTTTCTTTTCTCTTGGATTGGGCCTTGATTGTTATTTTTACAATTAAATTTGCCTATCCATGTAAGAGAGTAAACTCTACTCCCAGCTGGACGGTGCTTTATGTGGGGATAGCAGTGGCAGCCTTGACCTATCCTCTCGTAGGTATCATCGAAATTGCCTATGTGACCTTGATTTTTGGATTTCTCTTGACCTTCTATCTCTACCCGCTTATTTATAGCGATTTAAAGAAACATCCACTCCCGCTAGCCTTGCTTGCGCAAGAAGGAATCTACTGTGCTCCTTTCTCTCTACTCTTGGCTTCCCTTGTTCGAGTTGGAGGAGAGAGCTTACCAAATTGGGTCTTAATCGTCATGATTTTGGCTTCTCAATCCTTCTTTTTCTTTGTTTTAACTCGCCTGCCCAATATTTTAAAACAAGGCTTTCAACCATCCTTCTCAGCCCTTCCCTTCCCAACCATTAGCACAGCTATCGCGCTCAAAATGTCTCAGGGAATTTTGAAACTTCCATTTCTGGATTATCTGGTAGTGGCTGAAACCGTTATTTGTCTAACTATTTTATTCTTTGTATTAGGCGCTTATCTGATTTGGTTACGAAAAAAGGTCTAGCTAGAAATAGCTAGGCCTTATTTTTATGGTTTGATAACTTCAGCTCCACCCATGTATGGACGAAGTGCTTCTGGGATGGTCACAGAACCATCTTCATTTTGGTAGTTTTCAAGAATAGCAGCCACTGTACGTCCAACTGCAAGTCCAGAACCGTTTAAGGTGTGGAGCAATTTTACCTTGCCATCTGCTTCATCACGGTAACGGATTTGGGCACGACGGGCTTGGAAATCTTCTGTGTTTGAACAGCTTGAGATTTCACGGTAGGTATTTTGTGCTGGAATCCAAACTTCCAAGTCGTAAGTCTTGGCAGCTGAGAAGCCCATATCTCCAGTAGAGAGAGCAACGACACGGTATGGAAGGTTAAGTTTTTGAAGGATATTTTCAGCGTTGGCTGTCATTTTTTCCAATTCTTCGTAAGATTCTTCTGGCTTGGCAAATTTGACCATTTCAACCTTGTGGAATTGGTGCAAACGAATCAAGCCACGAGTATCACGACCAGCTGAACCAGCCTCAGAACGGAATGATGGGCTCATAGCAGTGAAGTAGATTGGCAGGTCTTTACCGTCCAGGATTTCATCACGGTAGTAGTTTGTCAGAGGAACTTCAGCAGTTGGAATAAGGACGTAATTGCTGTCGCTGAGTTCAAAAGTATCTTCCTTGAATTTTGGATATTGACCAGTACCAAACATAGAGTCGTGGTTAACCATGTAAGGCGTGATGACTTCTGTATAGCCTTCTTTGCCATGTTCATCCAACATAAAGTTGTAGATGGCACGTTCCAAACGAGCACCAAGGCCTTTATAGAAGAGGAAGCGAGCGCCTGTTACCTTGCCGCCGCGTTCCCAGTCAAGGATACCAAGGTCTTCACCAAGATCCCAGTGGGCTTTTGGCTCGAAATCGAACTCGCGTGGAGTGCCCCAACGGCGAACTTCCACATTGTCATCTTCGTCAACCCCAACAGGAACGCTATCAGCTGGAATATTTGGAAGAGTCGTGGTAAATTCTGTCAATTTAGCATCGATGTTTGCCAATTCAGCATCCAAGGCTTTGACTTCAGCAGATAGAGTTTGCATGGCAGCAATCTTGTCATCTGCATTTTCCTTGTTGCGCTTAGCTTGGGCAATCTCAGCAGAAACTGTGTTACGTTCTGCTTTTAAAGTTTCAACCTTGACCAAAATGTCACGACGCTTAGCATCGATTTCTTTCATCTCGTTTAAGACAGCAGCATCTACACCACGTGTAGCCAATTTTTCTGCGACAGCATCAAAGTCTGTACGAATACGTTTGATATCTAACATAAGAACTCCTTTATGAAAAAAGCACACCTGACAAAGCGTTGGAGTGGCAGGGCCACGGTTCCATCCAACTTCACAGGAGTGCACTTGATTGTGTATGCAATTGTTACTAACGGTAGAATTTCACCTATCCCTCCTATCTGCTCGCAGCATCCGCAGACTTTCTGAAAGAAGAAGATAACCTACTTATCCGTTGCTATGATTATACTAAAGTTTCTACTTTTTTGCAAATAGATTTTTAAATTTTTGACTAATGGTTTGAATCAGGGTCGGAAGTTTCACGACCTTGTCATTTCCGAGTTTTTCGCGTGCAATTTTAAGAATGGCACCTGAGTCTTTTGAAGCAAAGAGGAATTTTCCTCTGTCTGTAAAGACTTCGAAGTGGCGACTGATTTTGCGACCAGTGACATTGGCTCCAATCTGGTTGATATGGCTCCAAGGAATCTGGATAAATTGTTCAACATTGACATCTGGGTAAAATTCCAAAGCCTGATCTCCGACAAGGAATTTCCCAACTTTCCCAGCTATAGAGAGATAGGAAGTTCCTGTCGTATTGAGAAGCACTGTTTTGTTAAGAGATTGGGCCATGCTTAGTCTTCCTTACTTTCACCGAAAAAGGCATTGTAGAGGGCTTTAATAGCTGCTTTTTCTTGGTCTTTATTTACAACAAACATGATAGAAACTTCACTAGAACCTTGAGACATCATCTGGATGTTGATCTTGTTTTCAGATAGAGCGCGTGTTGCAGTGGCAGTTACTCCAATATGACTCTTCATCTTTTCACCAACAATCATAATGATAGAAAGGTCGTGTTCGATTTCTGCATGATCTACTTCAGCCTTTTGCACCAACTGACGAAGGATTTCTTCTTCCTTGATAGGAGTTAGTTCACGAGAACGGAGAATGATAGAAAGATCGTCGATACCTGTTGGCATATGTTCCCAACCAATGTTGAGGTCTTCAAGGATCTGCAGAACTTTGCGTCCAAAACCAACCTCACGGTTCATGAGGTATTTAGACATGTTGATGCTGACAAAGCCAGAGTCACCAGCAATTCCTACTACTGGAAATTCATCACTACTGTGTTTTAGAACGATACGAGTACCTGGATGATCAGGATTGTTGGTATTCTTGATAACCAGAGGAATTTTTCCACGGTAGGCAGGAAGAAGTGCTTCGTCATGAAGAACTGAGAAGCCTGCATAGGCCAACTCACGCATTTCACGGTAGGTCAACTCTGGGATAGAGTGTGGTTGGTGAATGATTCCTGGGTGAGCCGCAAAGATACCATCAACATCCGTAAAGTTTTCATAGAGGTCTGCCTTAACACCGGCAGCAATGATAGAACCTGTAATGTCTGATCCTCCACGTGAGAAGGTACAGATTTGATTTTCCTTGGTAACTCCAAAGAAACCAGGAATGACAAGAACTTCATTTGTATTTGTCAATTCTTCAATCTTGTCATAACTTGATGGAATGATGCGAGCGTGACCAGGTTCACTTGTGACCACAATACCAGCTTCTCTAGGGTGAACATAGCGTGCATCGATCCCGTTTTGATTAAAGTAGGCAGCGATCAATTTAGCATTGTTATTTTCACCGGCTGCTAGGAAAGTATCGTAGAGAAATTCGTTTTCTTCGATAGGAAGAGTAGCTAAGGCACGAATGCTTTTAGAAATTTTTTCTAGCACAGCTGGTTTAAGACCTAGTTCACTAACCATAGCAGCATAGCGGTCGATAATCCAGTTTTGACTCTTACTAATATCGTTACCAGCAACATAGTCGCGGTAGTATTTAATCAAGGCATCCGTAACCTTAGTATCTTCAGCATTGCGTTTACCAGGCGCAGAAACGACTACAAAACGACGCTCTGAATCGCTTTTTACGATGTTTAAAACTTTTTCTAATTGACTAGCAGAGGCAAGAGAGCTACCTCCAAATTTAACAACCTTCATAAGAACTCCTAAAGTAAGTATTTTATACGATTATAGCAGAAAGAAAGCCTTTTTTCAATGAAGAAAATAAGATGCTTTCTAGGATAAAGCGATTCTTTATAATCGGCTGAGACACTTTCAGTTGATTTTTTCTTGCTTTCTGATTTTAAAAAAGATATACTTTGAAAATAGAATAATTTAAACTGCTTATAAAATAAAAAGGAGTCCTGATGGAACACATTATTTATCAGCTTGAAGAGGATTTGGCAATCCTTACCTTGAATCGTCCTGAGGTCGCAAATGGTTTTCATATTCCTATGTGTGAGGAGATTTTAGAAGCTCTGACTTTGGCAGAAGAGGATCCGGCTGTGCATTTTGTCTTAATCAACGCGAATGGCAAAGTCTTTTCAGTTGGGGGAGATTTGGTTGAGATGAAGCGAGCAGTCGATGAGGATGATATTCCATCATTGACGAAAATCGCAGAATTGGTCAATACTATTTCTTATAAAATCAAGCAAATTGCTAAACCTGTCTTGATGGAGGTTGATGGGGCTGTTGCAGGTGCCGCAGCGAATATGGCTGTTGCTGCAGATTTCTGTCTGGCAACGGATAAGGCTAAATTTATCCAAGCCTTTGTTGGAGTTGGTTTGGCTCCGGATGCAGGAGGAATTCATCTCTTGAGTCGAAGTATTGGTGTGACGCGTGCTGCTCAATTAGCTATGACAGGTGAGGCTTTGAACGCAGAAAAAGCTCTAGAGTGGGGGCTGGTTTACCGTGTCTGTGAAGCTGATAAACTTGAAAAGACGAGAGAACAGCTCCTTAAAAAATTGAGACGCGGGTCAGCTAATTCCTATACAGCCATCAAGAAGTTGGTTTGGGAGAGCCAATTTAAAGATTGGCAGGATTATGCTACTTTAGAACTGAACCTACAGGAATCCTTAGCTCAAACAGAGGATTTCAAAGAGGGAGTTCGGGCTCATTCGGAAAGAAGAAGACCTAAATTTACAGGAAAATAAAAAAATACTTGCACCATTCTTTGAACTTTGATATAATTCTTTTGTCAAATGTTTTGATTCTAAAAGTTTTTTTGAAAAGGAGGGAAGGAAAGATTGGACTACCAACGAATTAATGAATATTTAACATCTATATTTAATAATGTCCTCGTTATCGAGGAAGTTAGCTTGAGGGGTAGTCGTTTCAAAGATATCTCCATCAAAGAAATGCATACGATTGATGTGATTGGGAAATTCCCAGATGTGACACCAAGTCAAGTGTCAAAAGAGTTGATGGTGACTCTTGGGACAGTTACGACTAGTTTGAATAATCTCGAACGCAAGGGTTACATTGAACGCGTTCGTTCAGAACATGATAGACGTGTGGTGCATCTGCATTTGACAAAGAAAGGTCGCTTGGTTCATAGGCTACATAAACGCTTCCATAAGACCATGGTTGAAAAAATCATCGATGGTATGAGTAAGCAAGAAATTGAGATTATGAGCAAAGGTTTGACTAATCTTTATCAATTTTTGGAGGATTTGAGATAATGGCTTTTGCAAAAATAAGCCAGGTTGCTCATTATGTGCCAGAGCAAGTGGTTACAAATCATGATTTGGCCCAGATTATGGATACCAATGATGAGTGGATTTCAAGTCGGACGGGAATACGTCAAAGGCATATTTCAAGAACAGAATCTACTAGTGATTTGGCTACAGAGGTTGCTAAGAAACTGATGGCAAAAGCTGGAATCACAGGAGAAGAGCTGGATTTTATCATTCTAGCTACTATTACTCCAGATTCGATGATGCCCTCTACAGCTGCTCGTGTTCAAGCTAATATTGGTGCTAATAAGGCCTTTGCTTTTGACCTAACAGCGGCTTGCAGTGGATTTGTATTTGCTCTTTCAACTGCTGAAAAGTTTATCGCTTCTGGTCGCTTTCAAAAAGGCTTAGTGATTGGTAGTGAAACCCTCTCTAAGGCAGTTGATTGGTCAGATCGATCAACAGCTGTGTTGTTTGGAGATGGTGCTGGTGGAGTCTTGCTAGAAACTAGCGAGCAAGAGCATTTCTTAGCTGAGAGTCTCAATAGCGATGGAAGTCGCAGTGAGTGTCTGACCTATGGACATTCAGGCTTGCATTCTCCATTTTCAGATCAAGAAAATGCAGATTCATTTTTGAAGATGGATGGACGCGCAGTCTTTGATTTTGCCATTAGAGATGTAGCCAAGTCTATCAAACAGACTATTGATGAGTCTCCTATAGAGGCGACAGACTTGGATTATTTACTACTTCATCAGGCTAATGACCGTATCTTGGATAAGATGGCTAGAAAAATCGGTGTCGACCGAGCTAAACTTCCAGCAAATATGATGGAGTATGGAAATACCAGTGCAGCCAGTATCCCGATTTTACTTTCAGAGTGTGTAGAACAAGGCCTCATCCGTTTAGACGGTAGCCAGACTGTTCTTCTATCAGGCTTTGGTGGAGGCTTGACCTGGGGCACGCTCATTCTTACAATTTAGGTAATCATGTGGTGAACACATTGTTATAAAAAAACTATTTATTTTAAAGGAGTCCTATCATGGCAGTATTTGAAAAAGTACAAGAAATTATCGTTGAAGAACTTGGAAAAGACGCATCAGAAGTAACACTTGAATCAACTTTTGATGATTTAGACGCAGATTCATTGGACTTGTTCCAAGTAATCTCAGAAATCGAAGATGCTTTTGATATCCAAATCGAAGCAGAAGATGACTTGAAAACAGTTGGTGACTTGGTTGCCTACGTTGAAGAGCAAACAAAATAAGCAGAATACAAATAGAAGGAGTAGGGAAACCCGCTCCCTCTTGTTTAGGCAATAGTTTGATTGTCAAATTATGACGGTATCGAACTATTACGTAAGCAAGAAACGATGGAGGCACTATGAAAACACGTATTACAGAATTATTGAACATTGATTATCCTATTTTCCAAGGAGGAATGGCCTGGGTTGCTGATGGTGATTTGGCAGGAGCTGTTTCCAAGGCTGGAGGACTAGGGATTATCGGTGGGGGGAATGCTCCTAAAGAAGTTGTCAAGGCAAATATTGATAAAATCAAATCATTGACTGATAAACCCTTTGGTGTCAACATCATGCTCTTGTCTCCCTTTGTGGAAGATATTGTAGACCTCGTTATCGAGGAAGAGGTTAAGGTAGTTACAACAGGCGCAGGAAATCCAAGCAAATACATGGAACGCTTCCATGAAGCTGGTATTACGGTTATTCCTGTTGTACCGAGTGTTGCCCTAGCTAAACGCATGGAAAAAATCGGTGCGGACGCTGTTATTGCAGAAGGAATGGAAGCTGGGGGGCATATCGGTAAATTAACAACCATGACCTTGGTGCGCCAGGTTGCTGCTGCTGTATCTATTCCTGTTATTGCTGCAGGAGGGATTGCGGATGGTGAAGGTGCTGCGGCTGGCTTTATGCTAGGTGCAGAAGCTATTCAGGTTGGAACGCGTTTTGTCGTTGCAAAAGAGTCTAATGCCCATCCAAATTATAAGGCGAAAATTTTAAAAGCTAGAGATATTGATACTACGATTTCAGCTCAACACTTTGGACATGCTGTTCGTGCGATTAAAAATCAGTTGACTCGTGATTTTGAACAAGCTGAAAAAGATGCTTTTAAACAAGAAAATCCAGATTTGGAAATTTTTGAACAAATGGGAGCAGGTGCTCTAGCCAAAGCGGTTGTTCACGGAGATGTGGATGGAGGCTCTGTCATGGCAGGTCAAATTGCAGGCCTTGTTTCCAAAGAAGAAACCGTTGAAGAAATCCTAAAAGATTTGTATTACGGAGCAGCTAAGAAAATTCAAGAAGAAGCCTCTCGTTGGGCAGGAGTTGTAAGAAATGACTAAAACAGCCTTTTTATTTGCTGGTCAAGGTGCCCAGTATCTAGGTATGGGACGGGATCTCTATGATTACTACCCTATTGTCAAAGAAACGATTGATCAAGCAAGTCAGGTGCTTGGTTACGATTTGCGTCATCTTATTGATACGGAAGAAGAAAAACTCAATCAGACCCGCTATACGCAACCAGCTATTTTAGCGACTTCAGTTGCTATCTATCGACTTTTAAAGGAAAAAGGTTACCAACCAGATATGGTGGCAGGTTTGTCTCTTGGGGAATACTCTGCCTTGGTGGCTAGTGGCGCCTTGGTTTTTGAAGATGCGGTTTCCTTGGTAGCTAAGCGTGGAGCCTATATGGAAGAAGCGGCTCCTGCTGGCTCTGGCAAGATGGTGGCTGTTCTCAATACGCCAGTAGAGGCTATTGAAGAAGCCTGTCGAAAAGCTTCTGAACTTGGAGTAGTTACCCCAGCCAACTATAATACACCTGCACAAATCGTGATTGGTGGAGAAGTGGTTGCAGTTGATCGAGCTGTAGAACTCTTGCAGGAAGCAGGCACCAAACGCTTGATTCCTCTCAAGGTTTCAGGACCTTTTCATACCGCTCTCCTTGAGCCTGCTAGCCAGAAACTAGCTGAAACTCTAGCTCAGGTAAGTTTTTCAGATTTCACTTGTCCCCTAGTCGGCAATACAGAAGCTGCAGTTATGAAAAAAGAAGACATTGCTCAACTTTTGACGCGTCAGGTCAAGGAGCCAGTTCGTTTCTATGAAAGTATTGGGGTCATGCAAGAAGCAGGCGTAACCAACTTTATCGAGATTGGTCCGGGGAAAGTCTTGTCAGGCTTTGTGAAAAAAATTGATAAGACAGCTAAATTAGCCAATGTTGAAGATCAGGCTAGCTTGGAAGCCTTGCTAGAAAACAAGTAATCCCTTCTCCCATAAATACAAGAGGAAACAGGAGAAAAGAATGCAACTAAAAAATAAAAATATCTTTATTACAGGTTCGAGTCGTGGAATTGGTCTTGCTATTGCCCACAAGTTTGCTCAAGCAGGAGCCAATATTGTTTTAAACAGTCGTGGTGCAATTTCAGAAGAATTGCTCGCTGAGTTTTCAAACTATGGTGTCAAGGTGGTTCTTATATCAGGAGATGTATCAGATTTTGCAGACGCTAAGCGTATGGTTGAGAAAGCTATTGCAGAGCTGGGTTCAGTAGATGTTTTGGTTAACAATGCAGGAATTACTCAAGATACCCTGATGCTCAAGATGACAGAAGCGGATTTTGAAAAAGTGCTTAAAGTTAACTTAACTGGTGCCTTTAACATGACACAATCAGTCTTGAAACCGATGATGAAAGCCAGAGAAGGTGCTATCATTAATATGTCTAGCGTAGTTGGTTTGATGGGAAATATCGGTCAAGCTAACTATGCAGCTTCTAAGGCTGGTTTGATTGGTTTTACCAAGTCTGTGGCGCGTGAAGTGGCCAATCGCAATATCAGGGTTAATGCTATTGCACCTGGAATGATTGAGTCCGATATGACAGCTGTTCTATCAGACAAGGTAAAAGATGCTATGCTGGCACAAATTCCTATGAAAGAATTTGGGCAGGCAGAGCAGGTTGCAGATTTGACAGTATTTTTAGCAGGCCAAGATTATCTAACTGGTCAAGTGGTTGCCATTGATGGTGGCTTAAGTATGTAGCAGAAGCTAGAGGTAAAAAAGATGAAACTAAATCGCGTAGTAGTAACAGGTTATGGAGTAACATCTCCAATCGGAAATACACCAGAAGAATTTTGGAATAGTTTGACAACTGGAAAAATCGGAATTGGTCAAATTACGAAATTTGATCATAGTGACTTTGATGTGCATAATGCAGCAGAAATCCAAGATTTTCCTTTTGATAAATACTTTGTTAAGAAAGATACCAATCGTTTCGATAACTATTCTTTGTATGCCTTGTACGCAGCCCAAGAGGCTGTCAATCATGCAGGTCTTGATGTAGAGGCTCTTGATAAAGATCGTTTTGGTGTTATCGTTGCCTCTGGTATTGGTGGAATCAAGGAAATTGAAGATCAAGTGCTTCGCCTAAATGACAAAGGGCCAAAACGTGTGAAACCATTGACCCTTCCAAAAGCCTTGCCAAATATGGCTTCAGGAAATGTTGCTATGCGTTTTGGAGCAAACGGTGTTTGTAAATCCATCAATACTGCCTGCGCTTCATCAAATGACGCGATTGGGGATGCCTTCCGCTCAATTAAGTTTGGTTTCCAAGATGTTATGTTGGTAGGTGGTTCAGAAGCCTCTATCACACCTTTTGCTATTGCTGGTTTCCAAGCCCTAACAGCTCTCTCTACTACAGAGGACCCAACTCGTGCTTCCATCCCATTTGATAAGGACCGTAACGGTTTTGTCATGGGTGAAGGTTCTGGGATGTTGGTTCTTGAAAGCCTTGAACATGCTGAAAAACGTGGTGCTACTATCCTTGCCGAAGTAGTTGGTTATGGAAATACCTGTGATGCCTACCATATGACTTCTCCTCATCCAGAAGGTCAAGGAGCTATCAAAGCCATCAAACTAGCCTTGGAAGAAGCTGAGATTTCTCCAGAGCAAGTAGCCTATGTCAATGCTCACGGAACGTCAACTCCTGCCAATGAAAAAGGAGAAAGTGGTGCGATCGTGTCTGTTCTTGGTAAGGAAGTGCCTGTATCATCAACCAAGTCTTTCACAGGACATTTGCTGGGGGCTGCAGGTGCAGTAGAAGCTATTGTCACTATCGAAGCTATGCGTCATAACTTTGTTCCAATGACAGCTGGGACAAGTGAAGTATCAGATTATATCGAAGCCAATGTCGTTTATGGACAAGGCTTGGAGCAAGAAATTCCATACGCTATTTCAAATACCTTTGGTTTTGGTGGCCACAATGCAGTTCTTGCTTTCAAACGTTGGGAGAATAAATAAGTATGAATTTAAACGATATTAAAGACTTGATGGCTCAATTTGACCAATCAAGTTTGAGAGAATTTTCTTATAAAAATGGGACGGATGAGTTGCAGTTTAGCAAGAATGAAGCTAGACTTGTACCTGAAGTTGCACCTCAAGTCGCTCCAGCGCCCGTTCTAGCAACACCAAGTCCAGTAGCGCCTTCATCTGCTCCAGCAGAAACTGTAGTGGAAGAAGTTCCTGCTTCAGCTGAAGCAAGTGTGGTTGCTGAGGGAGATGTTGTAGAGAGCCCACTTGTTGGAGTGGCTTACTTGGCTGCTGGTCCTGATAAACCAGCCTTTGTAACAGTTGGTGATAGTGTTAAAAAAGGTCAAACATTGGTAATTATCGAAGCCATGAAAGTCATGAATGAAATCCCAGCTCCTAAGGATGGTGTGGTAACGGAAATTCTTGTTTCTAACGAAGAAATGGTTGAGTTTGGTAAAGGATTGGTACGTATCAAATGATCGATATTCAAGGAATCAAAGAAGCCCTTCCCCACCGTTATCCTATGCTCCTAGTGGACCGTGTCTTGGAAGTGAGCGAGGATACCATTGTTGCCATCAAAAATGTGACCATCAATGAGCCCTTCTTTAACGGCCATTTTCCTCAATACCCAGTTATGCCAGGTGTTCTAATTATGGAAGCCTTGGCTCAAACTGCTGGTGTCTTGGAGTTGTCTAAACCTGAAAATAAGGGGAAACTGGTCTTTTATGCTGGTATGGACAAGGTTAAATTTAAGAAGCAAGTTGTACCTGGTGACCAATTAGTTATGACGGCAACGTTTGTAAAACGTCGTGGCACAATCGCTGTGGTTGAAGCAAAGGCTGAAGTGGATGGCAAGCTTGCAGCTAGTGGTACTCTTACCTTTGCAATAGGGAACTAAGGAGGTTCTCCATGTTTCGAAAAATTTTAATTGCTAATCGTGGTGAAATTGCGGTTCGTATTATCCGTGCGGCGCGTGAATTGGGCATTGCGACGGTGGCGGTTTATTCAACTGCTGATAAGGAAGCTCTTCATACGCTTTTGGCAGATGAAGCAGTTTGTATTGGCCCTGGTAAGCCAACTGAGTCTTATCTCAATATCAATGCGGTTCTATCAGCTGCAGTCTTGACTGAGGCAGAAGCTATTCACCCCGGTTTTGGATTTCTCAGTGAAAATTCCAAATTTGCTACCATGTGTGAAGAAGTTGGGATCAAGTTTATCGGTCCATCTGGTCATGTCATGGATATGATGGGAGACAAGATCAATGCGCGTGCTCAGATGATCAAAGCTGGTGTTCCAGTCATTCCAGGTTCGGATGGAGAAGTGCATAACTCTGAGGAAGCTTTGACTGTCGCTGAAAAAATTGGCTATCCTGTTATGCTCAAGGCTTCAGCAGGTGGAGGTGGTAAAGGGATTCGTAAGGTTGAAAAACCAGAAGACCTCGTTTCAGCCTTTGAAACGGCCTCTAGCGAAGCCAAGGCCAATTATGGCAATGGTGCCATGTACATAGAACGAGTCATCTATCCAGCTCGTCATATCGAGGTTCAAATCTTAGGAGATGAACACGGAAATGTGATTCACTTGGGGGAACGGGATTGTTCTCTTCAACGGAATAACCAAAAGGTTTTAGAAGAAAGTCCTTCGATTGCAATTGGCAAAACGCTACGCAATGAAATTGGTTCTGCTGCTGTTCGAGCTGCAGAGTCTGTTGGCTATGAGAATGCAGGGACCATTGAGTTCCTGCTTGATGAAGCCAGTGGTAAATTCTATTTCATGGAAATGAATACACGTGTTCAGGTAGAGCATCCAGTAACAGAGTTTGTTTCAGGAGTGGATATCGTTAAGGAACAGATTCGCATTGCGGCAGGTCAGCCTCTGTCTGTTAAGCAAGAAGATATTGTTCTAAGAGGGCATGCTATCGAGTGTCGTATCAATGCAGAAAATCCAGCCTTTAACTTTGCTCCAAGTCCAGGTAAGATTACTAATCTCCATCTGCCAAGTGGTGGAGTTGGCTTGCGCGTGGATTCAGCAGTTTATCCAGGCTATACCATTCCGCCTTATTATGATAGTATGATTGCTAAAATCATCGTTCACGGTGAGAATCGTTTTGATGCCTTGATGAAAATGCAACGTGCCCTCTATGAATTAGAGATTGAAGGGGTGCAGACCAATGCAGATTTCCAGCTTGACCTCATTTCAGATCGCAATGTCATTGCTGGAGATTATGATACTTCCTTCTTGATGGAAACCTTCTTACCCAAATATCAAGAAAAAGAATAAAATGACTTCAAGAGTTTAAACCGAAAAGGGGAATCAATGGCTCTATTTAGTAAAAAAGATAAGTATATTCGAATCAATCCCAATCGTTCGGTTAGGGAAAAACCTCAAGCCAAGCCAGAGGTTCCAGATGAATTATTCTCCCAGTGTCCAGGCTGTAAGCATACCATTTATCAGAAGGACCTGGGAAGTGAGCGTATCTGTCCACATTGTAGCTATACCTTTCGTATTTCTGCCCAAGAACGCTTGGCTTTGACGATTGATATGGGAACCTTCAAGGAATTGTTTACAGGGATTGAAAGCAAGGATCCCTTGCATTTCCCTGGTTATCAAAAGAAACTAGCAACCATGCGTGAAAAAACAGGTCTGGATGAAGCCGTTGTGACAGGAACAGCTCTTATAAAAGGTCAGACGGTGGCTCTTGGGATTATGGATTCCAACTTTATCATGGCTTCTATGGGTACGGTTGTAGGTGAAAAAATCACTCGTTTGTTTGAGTATGCGACTGTGGAAAAATTGCCAGTTGTCCTCTTCACAGCCTCTGGTGGAGCCCGTATGCAGGAAGGAATCATGAGTCTCATGCAGATGGCCAAGATTTCTGCAGCGGTTAAACGCCATTCAAATGCTGGTCTCTTTTACCTGACCATTTTGACAGATCCAACGACAGGTGGTGTGACAGCTTCTTTCGCTATGGAAGGAGATATCATCCTAGCTGAACCACAAAGTTTGGTTGGTTTTGCTGGGCGTCGTGTCATTGAAAATACGGTTCGTGAAAGCTTGCCTGAGGATTTCCAAAAGGCAGAATTCCTATTAGAACATGGCTTTGTGGATGCTATTGTCAAAAGAAGAGACTTACCAGATACGATTGCTAGCCTAGTCAGATTGCATGGAGGGGGTCCTAGATGAATATTGCAAAAATAGTCAGAGAAGCGCGTGAGCAGAGTCGCTTGACGACCTTGGACTTTGCGACAGGCATTTTTGATGACTTTATCCAATTACACGGTGACCGTTCTTTTCGTGACGATGGTGCAGTTGTTGGTGGTATTGGTTGGCTTGGAGACCAAGCTGTAACAGTGGTTGGTATCCAAAAAGGCAAGAGTTTGCAAGACAACCTCAAGCGGAATTTTGGCCAACCGCATCCAGAAGGCTACCGCAAGGCCCTACGGTTGATGAAACAGGCTGAAAAGTTTGGCCGTCCAGTTGTGACCTTTATCAATACAGCAGGTGCCTATCCTGGTGTGGGGGCGGAAGAACGTGGACAGGGAGAAGCCATTGCTCGCAATCTCATGGAAATGAGTGACCTGAAAGTTCCGATTATCGCCATTATTATCGGTGAAGGTGGTTCAGGTGGGGCTCTGGCTCTAGCAGTCGCAGACCGTGTTTGGATGCTGGAAAATTCTATCTATGCCATTCTCAGTCCAGAAGGTTTTGCTTCCATTCTATGGAAAGATGGCAGTCGTGCTATGGAAGCGGCAGAACTGATGAAAATCACTTCGCATGAACTGTTAGAAATGGACGTGGTGGATAAGGTGATTTCTGAAGCAGGACTTTCTAGTAAAGAACTGATTAAGAGTGTCAAAAAAGAACTCCAAACTGAGCTAGCCATGCTTTCACAAAAACCGATAGAAGAGTTGTTGGAAGAGCGCTATCAACGATTTAGAAAATACTAATACCTCAGAATACATAAAAACTAGAACTGACTGCCAGTTCTAGTTTTTATGTGGTTCTTACTCTGTATCAAGGACGAGGTAAAAGGTGCTTGGGAAACCAAACACCTTTTCGATTATTCATTTTCTTCAGTTACAAATTGACTAAGCAGTCCGTTGATAAAGCGGGCTGATTTTTGATCTGAAAAATTCTTAGCAAGTTCAATAGCTTCATTGACTGCTACCAGCTGAGGTGTATCAAATGATGTGATTTCAAAGATACCCAAGCGTAGTAAGTTTTTTTCGACCAAGGTCAATCGTTCAACTGTCCAGCCTGACTTGAGGTGCTGGTTGATTTGTTTATCCAACTCGTCTTTTTGAGCTTGAACACCAGAAACCAAGTTCAGAAGAAAGGCAGGGATTTGCACATCTTCATCTTCACGGTCATGTGTATATGCAAAGTGACAAGCTGTTTCCATATCTGTGCCGAATTCAAGGCTCATGAGGGCTTGAAAAGCGCATTTACGAAGTTCGCGTCTAGATTCTAATAATGGACTAGTCATTGAGGAAGTCCTCGTTAAATAGATCTTTCAACTCAGGTTTTGGTGTTTTATCTGGAACGATTCCTGCAACATGGATGTTAACAGCAGCAAGTTCCACATCAGCCATATCTCGGACAGCATCTTTGACTGCTTTTTGAATAGCAAGAGCCACTTTTGGTACTTTCACACCGTACTCAAGATAAAGGTAGATGTCAGCAGTTAGTTCTTCGTTGCTTTCTTTTAAGTAGACGCCACGACCAAGAGAGAGTTTTGATAGGGTATCAGATACGGATTTATTTGAAAATGAGTGGACACCTTCAACTTTAGCAGTTGCGATGGCAATGATTTTTTCAAGTACACGTGGAGCGATAACGATTTCGCCAAATTGTTCTTCAATTCCCATAGAATGACCTCTTTCTAGAGATTAGGCACGAGAAACGTAAGTTCCTTCTGCAGTGTTGATGATCAATTTTTGTCCAGCTTCGATGAAGTCAGGAACGTTGACAACAAGTCCAGTTTCCATAGTCGCTGGTTTACCAGAACCTGTAACAGTAGCACCTTTGATAGATGGTTGTGTTTCAGCGACTGTCAATTCAACAGTAGTTGGTACAGTTACACCGATTACTTCAGTTCCGTAGAATTGGATTTTCACATCAGAGTTTTCAAGGATGTAAAGCAATTCATTTTCAACGTTTACGACTGGGATTTCGTATTGGTCGTAAGTTTCAGTGTTCATGAAGTAGGCAGTTTCATCCATTTTGTACAAGTATTGAGCTGGCACAGTTTCGATAATAGCTTGTTCGAATTTTTCTTCTGGACGGTAGCTTGTGTCAAAAGTAGAACCAGTACGGACATCACGTAATTTCATACGCATGATTGTGTTCCCTTTACCTGGTTTGTGGTGGCTAGCTTCCAAAACGCGGATTAATTTTCCGTCTGCAGTTTCAAATGTCATACCAGCTTTCAATTTGCTTGCTTCAATCATGTTTTTACCTCTTTAATAAATATTATTACTCTTCATTTTACCATAAAATCTTCTGGAAATAAAGCCAAAATAGTTATTGGGAGATGGTAGGGGAGAAAAAGAATATTGCCTAGTCAGGTGGAGTGGTTAATGTTAAAGAGTATCTACCATATTTCTTCTCATACTCAATGGAAATCAAAGAGCAAACTAGGAAGCAAGCCGCAGGTTGCTCAAAACACTGTTTTGAGGTTGTGGATAGAACTGACGAAGTCAGTAACCATATATACGGTAACGTGACGCTGACGTGGTTTGAAGAGATTTTCGAAGAGTATTATATTTCAAAAGGCCGAAGTAAGCTTACTCCGACCTGTTAGTATTGTCTTAAAAAGATTGATTTTTATTCTGGTTCTACCAAAATTTTAATTTGTGACTTATCTTGAGTTAATTCGATAAAGCCTTCTTCGACGATATTTTCCAATTTGATTTTCTTAGTAACCAATTTTTCAGCAGAGAAGTAGCCTTGTTCCATCAATTCTAATACTTTAGGGAAGATATGACGATAAGCAATGATTCCTTTTAGTGTCTTTTCTTGGATTGCAAATTCATTCGGATTAATATTTGCTTCTCGTTCCCAGATAGAGACCACCATGCACTCACCTGCTTTATGTACGGCAGCTAAGGCTTGTCCTAAAACTACTGGCACACCCGTTACTTCATAAGAAACATCTACACCACCGTTTGTTAAACGATGAATAGCTTCAACAGCTGTTTCACCTTCTTCCGGACGGACAACGATAGCTCCTAACTCTTCAGCTTTTGCTTGACGTTCAGGTGATAGTTCAACAGCATAAATCTTAGAAGCACCCGCTGCACGAAGGGCTTCCACAATTAAGAGACCAATCGGACCTAAGCCAAAGACTGCAGCAGTATCACCAGCTTTTAGTGCTGATTGACGAACTGCATAAACTGCAACAGCAGCTGGCTCAGTGAGAGCAGCTTGCTCATAGCTTAAGCTATCTGGAATGACATGTACTAAGTCACCGTCTAAAACACAATATTTGGCAAATCCCCCGTCTGCAGCCAAACCGACAAAATTAAGGTTTGGATCCAAATTATAATTACCAACTAAGTTATTCTTAGCTAGAATTGGTTCTACAGCAACCCGATCACCAACTTTAACACGAGTAACATCGCTTCCGACATCTACAATTTCACCAGAAAATTCATGTCCCAGTGTTACTGGTGCTTTTTGACCAGAATAGACATGTTCTTCTGTTGGGATGAAGATAGGACCATCTAAAAATTCGTGGAGGTCAGTACCACAAATTCCTGTGAATTTAACAGCAACTTTTACTTGGTGCGGAAGTACCTCAGGGACTTCTACTTCTTGAATACGAACATCTTTTGCTGCATGCCAGCGAGCTGCTTTCATTGTAGCCATATGAATAACTCCTTATTGTTGCGATTTTTAGTTTTCCTTTTAGGAAACTTTACATGTAATAGTGTAAACGCTTTCCTTGTATTTGTCAAGAAAAAAACCAACCTCAAGGCTGGTTTCTTTTACATATTAATCTTCTTTCAACTTCGCTAATTCCTGGGCAAGGAGTTTAAGGGCGACTTGTGGGTTGGCTTGGCCTTTGGTTGCTTTCATGAGGAAGCCTGTGAAGGCCTTGTCTGCGTTGCGTTTGCCTGACTTGAAGTCGGCAACAGCAGCCTCGTTATCGGCGAAGACTTGGTGGATGATTGGAATCAGAATATCTGGGTCTGAGATTTGAACCATGCCTGCTTTTTCCACGTATTCACGCGCTCCACCGCCGTTTTTAGCCAGGTGGACAAAGACTTTCTTGGCAATCTTAGAAGAAATAGTACCGTCTTCGATGATGGCAATCATTTCAACCAAGTTTTCTGGTGTCAATTCGATTTGTTCCAGCGTCTTGCTTTCAGCATTCAAGAATTGAGCAACTTCTCCTTGGAGCCAGTTTGAGACTTGCTTAGCATCGCCACCAAGGGCAACAGCTTTTTCAAAGAAGTCAGAAGTGACTTTACTTGCAGTCAACTGGCTGGCATCGTAGTCTGACAAGCCAAGGTCAGAGACGTAGCGTGCACGGCGTTCTTTTGGAAACTCTGGCAACTCTGTACGCATTTCCTCAATCCACTCATCTGAGATTTCAAAGAGAGGTAGGTCTGGTTCTGGGAAGTAGCGGTAGTCTGCAGCACCTTCTTTGACACGCATGAGGATGGTTGCCTTGTTGGCTTCATCGTAACGGCGTGTTTCTTGGCGGATTTGCCCCCCGGAGCGGAGGATTTCAGCTTGACGTTGAACTTCGTATTCAAGACCTTTGCGAACGTTTGAGAAGGAGTTGAGGTTCTTCAACTCAGTTTTGGTACCGAATTTTTCTTGACCATAAGGGCGAAGGGAGATATTGGCATCCACACGCATAGAACCTTCTTCCATCTTAACGTCAGAAATACCAGCGTACTGGATAACTTCCTTGAGGGCTGTTAGATAAGCATAGGCTTCTTCAGGAGAACGCATGTCAGCTTCAGATACAATCTCAATCAATGGCACTCCTTGGCGGTTGAGGTCAACATAAGAGTAGCCATCTGTACCGTGAGTGTTTTTACCAGCATCTTCTTCTAGGTGGGCACGTTCGATACCGATTTTCTTAGTTGTACCGTCTTCTAGCTCCACTTCAATCCAGCCGTTATAACCGATTGGCTCATCAAACTGAGAAATTTGGTAGGCTTTTGGATTATCAGGGTAGAAGTAGTTCTTGCGGTCAAAGTGCATCTTTTTGTGGATGTCCATGTTGAGGGCAAGAGCAGCCTTGATACCGGCATCGACAACACCTTTATTAAGAACTGGCAGAACTCCTGGGAAAGACCAGTCAATCACGTTAGTGTTGGCATTTTGGTCATTTCCAAAGTGGGCAGACGTAGGTGAGAAGATTTTTGAATTGGTGTTGAGCTCTACGTGGACTTCAAGTCCAATGACTGTTTCAAAGTTCATTAGTTATCACCTCCAAAAATCACGGGTTGTTGTTTGTGGTAGTCTGTTGTCGCCTCAAAAGCAGCAGCAGCTTGGTAAATGGTTTCCTCAGAGTACTTAGGACCGATCAATTGGAGACCGACAGGCAGACCTTGAGAGAATCCAGCAGGAATAGAAATCCCTGGAAGACCTGCCAAGTTGACTGGGATGGTCAAAAGGTCAGCCAAGTACATGGCAACTGGGTCGTGGTTGAGTGAATCCAAGTCATAGGCAACACTTGGAGCAGTTGGACCCAAAATCAAATCGTAATCCGCAAAGACGTTTTCGAAATCTTGGATGATGAGGGTACGGACCTGTCCAGCTTTCTTGTAGTAGGCATCGTAGTAACCAGATGAAAGACTGAAAGTACCTAACATGATACGACGTTTCACTTCTTCACCGAAACCTTGGCTACGGCTGTTTACATAGATTTCATCAAGATTAGTCGCATCTTCTGCTCGGTAGCCGTAACGGATACCATCAAAACGTTGCAAGTTTGAGGAAGCTTCTGATGAAGCGATGATGTAGTAAACTGCAACTCCGTATTTAGAGTGAGGAAGGCTGACTTCTTCGACGATAGCACCAAGTTTTTCAAAGTGTTTGGCTGCATTAAGAATGGTTTCCTTAACCTCTGGGTCAATTCCTTCACCGAGGTATTCCTTAGGCAAAGCGATTTTCATACCCTTGATGTCTTGACCGATTTTTGAAGTAAAGTCAGCAATGCGGACAGGAGCAGAAGTAGAGTCTTTGGCATCTTCGCTAGCAATAGCGTTGAGCAAGAGAGCATTTTCCTTAACAGTAGGAGCAAAAGGTCCGATTTGGTCTAGTGAGCTACCAAAGGCAATGAGACCGAAACGAGAAACCGTTCCGTAGGTTGGTTTGAAACCAACAATCCCGTTGAAGGCAGCTGGTTGTCGGATAGAACCACCAGTATCAGAACCAAGTGACAAGCGGACTTGTCCTGAGGCTACAGCTGCGGCAGAACCACTTGATGAGCCACCAGGAACCTTGCTGTGGTCCCAAGCATTTTTAGTGGCACCATAGTGCGAAGTCTCACCTGAACCACCCATGGCAAACTCGTCCATGTTAGTTTTCCCTACGACAATCATGCCTTTAGATTTTGCATTGGAAACGGCTGTTGCATCAAAAATTGGCTCATAGTTGTAGAGCATTTTTGAGGCTGCAGTTGTGAGAATACCGTCAGTAGAGATATTATCCTTGACAGCTAGTGGAATTCCTGAAAGGACATTATCAGCGTCAATTCCAGCTTCATCAATGGCTTTGGCTTGAGCAAGGGCTTGCTCCTCAGCGATGGTGACAAAAGCGTTGATAGCTGTCTCTCGAGACTTGATATCTTCAAGCGTTGCTTGGGTCAATTCAGTTGCAGAAATTTCCTTAGAGACAAGGAGATTGTGCAAGTCTTCAATGGTTTTATTGTTAAAAGTCATTAGGCATCTCCTCCATCGTCTAGGATAGCTGGTACCTTGATATAATAGTTTTCTTTTTCAGGTACGTTTTTAAACAAGCGATCGCGGTCTGTTCCTTCTTCGGCCACATCAGGGCGGAGTACGGTCTTGCGGTCAGCCATAGTTGTAGTAGGTGCAACACCAGTTGTGTCAACTTCGCCCAGCAACTCAACCATGTCAACAATCTTAGACAAGGTAGTCGCAAAGGCAGCAGTTTCTTCTTCAGAGAATCTTAATTTTGAAAGATTGGCAACGTGTGTTACCTCTTCTTGCGTAATTTTCATCTTGCATCCTTTCGTGAAATGATGATTTTTAGTCTGTTCTATTTTACCATATTTTCCTATAAATAAGGGAGGGGGAGCTGAAAAGAAATAGAAATTGAAAAAAATGCTAAAATCCGATATAATGGAGTGTTGAAAGGAATGGTAAAATCCAATGTAGAAATCATTCTTAGCTATTGAAACAAGAAAAATAGAGAATCAAAGAAAGAGAACTTATGAATATTCAAGAAGAAATTAAGAAACGTCGTACCTTTGCCATCATCTCCCACCCGGACGCGGGGAAAACAACTATCACTGAGCAGTTGCTCTACTTTGGGGGCGAGATTCGTGAGGCTGGTACCGTAAAAGGAAAGAAAACAGGGACTTTTGCCAAGTCTGACTGGATGGATATCGAGAAGCAACGCGGGATTTCGGTGACTTCATCTGTTATGCAGTTTGACTACGATGGTAAGCGCGTCAACATCCTAGACACCCCAGGGCACGAGGACTTTTCAGAAGATACCTATCGTACCTTGATGGCGGTGGATGCTGCTGTTATGGTCGTGGACTCTGCCAAGGGTATCGAGGCTCAGACTAAGAAATTGTTTGAGGTTGTGAAACACCGTGGCATTCCGGTCTTCACCTTTATGAACAAGCTAGACCGTGATGGACGTGAGCCACTGGACCTCTTGCAAGAATTAGAAGAAGTACTAGGCATTGCGAGTTACCCGATGAACTGGCCAATCGGGATGGGGAAAGCCTTCGAGGGGCTCTATGACCTCTATAACCAACGCTTGGAGCTCTATAAAGGGGATGAGCGTTTTGCTAGTTTAGAAGATGGGGACAAGCTTTTTGGCAGCAACCCTTTCTACGAGCAAGTCAAGGATGATATTGAACTTTTAAATGAAGCTGGGAATGAGTTTTCAGAGGAAGCTATTCTGGCTGGAGAATTGACACCAGTCTTCTTCGGTTCAGCTTTGACAAACTTTGGTGTGCAAACATTCCTTGAAACTTTTCTCAAGTTTGCTCCAGAGCCACATGGACATAAGAAAACAGACGGAGAAATTGTTGATCCTTACGATAAGGACTTCTCAGGATTTGTCTTTAAAATCCAAGCCAACATGGACCCTCGACACCGTGACCGTATTGCCTTTGTACGTATCGTATCGGGTGAATTTGAACGTGGCATGAGTGTCAACTTGCCTCGTACTGGTAAGGGTGCTAAACTGTCTAATGTTACCCAGTTTATGGCTGAAAGTCGTGAGAATGTGACCAATGCCGTGGCAGGAGATATCATCGGGGTTTACGATACAGGAACTTATCAGGTTGGGGATACATTGACAGTTGGAAAAAACAAATTTGAATTTGAACCACTGCCAACCTTCACTCCTGAAATTTTTATGAAAGTTTCTGCTAAGAATGTCATGAAGCAGAAATCCTTCCACAAGGGGATTGAGCAACTGGTGCAAGAAGGTGCTATTCAGCTTTATAAGAATTACCAAACAGGCGAGTACATGCTGGGAGCTGTTGGTCAACTCCAGTTTGAAGTCTTTAAACACCGCATGGAAGGCGAGTACAATGCGGAAGTAGTCATGAGCCCAATGGGTAAAAAGACCGTTCGTTGGATCAAGCCTGAGGACTTGGATGAACGAATGTCATCAAGTCGAAATATCTTGGCTAAAGACCGTTTTGACCAACCAGTCTTCCTCTTTGAAAATGACTTTGCCCTCCGCTGGTTTGCGGATAAGTATCCAGACGTAGAGTTGGAAGAGAAGATGTGACTCAGTACCAACAATTGGAACTAAAGTTCCTAATTGTTGGACGCTAGTCGCTATTTGGCGAACTAGCTAACTGCCTCACTAACTGAGTTTTACAAATGGAATCGATTTGTAAAACTCAGTGTCGTAATCTAATAATAGGTAACCGCTATGGCGGCTTACCTAAACGCTTCACTAGGAAAAATCCACGAATGGTATCGATTCGTGGACTTTTCCGTCGTAGATAGAAAAGGGTAACTGCCTTACTAACTCCGTTTGCAAATAGACTCGATTTGCAAAACTTCGTGTAGTGGATAAAAATACTGCAAAGTTTGCAGTATTTTATCTCAGCATTCTATAAACAGATGTTGAATATTAAGCCTTATTTATTTTATTATTAACCTTTATGGTAATAACTTACAAATAAAAGAAAACTTCAGATATTCACCTTTTGTGATTGGTCTGAAGTTTTCTTTTTTACTGTCCATATTTTTGGTAAAAGTCAACTTTTACTTGGATGAAGGTTTTGGCCTCGCGTAGGAGTTGAAGAAGGGTGGCGCGGGTTTCAAATTCTTCTCTTGTCTTGGGTAGACTACGGTTCCGGAAGACTTCCAGATAGCGTTCAATTTCATCTAGCAAATCAGAAGCAGGATTGGTCTGGCTCAGTTGAGCTGCAATTTTTGAAAAGAGTTGGGCCAAAATCAGGCTCTCACTGGCAGCTAGGTGACAGGTGTTGATGTGCTGGGCCATGTTTCGCAGGATACGACTTTGTCGCTGTCTCATCTCAAAGTAGTGGATATGGTAATCAGTCTGGTGAAAGAGGTGGTCAGAGTGATCCAAATAGACCAGTCTGAGGGCTTCTTCCAAAAGGGTGTCCAATTCTTCAACTAACTGTGCTCGGTTGCGTCCATCCCCTCTGGATAAATAATATTTGAAGCGCTGGAGAATATCTTTTAACTTTTCTTCTACCAATGTGTGGTAGTGATGAATTTCCTCTTCTCGTGAAGGCATGTAGAGATTAACCAGTAAGGCAAATCCTGTACCGATAGCAAAGAGAAGGAATTCATTGACTAGGAGGTCTGGAGAGGTTGACTTTTGCACCAAGAGATGGCTAACCAAAACGCTACTTGGTGTGATGCCAATTTCCCAGCCCATCTTGTAGGCTAGAGGCACATAGAGGGCTAGATAGAGGCCGAGGCTCCAGATATGAAATCCGCTCAAGTGAAAAGCCAGAACTCCGATAACCAAAGCTAGAAGCATGGAAAAGAGGCGATTTCGGGCCAGTTTTAAGGTACTTCTACGGGTATCGGATAGGCTCAAGAGGGCGATGATTCCAGCCGAGACAGCTGAGGAGAGATTGAGAAAGTAAGCAAGAAGGCAGGCAAGACAGGCAGCTAAGATGAGCTTAGTCGTACGTTGGCTAATAGACATAAGGATTTCCTAGTAAGTTATAATAAAAGCGGAAAAGACAAGACCTGAGCAGGCTTGTCTTTATGAGTTATTTTTTACGGGCTGCTGCGTATTCGGCAACAGCAGTAAAGAGGACATCTGTTGAAGAGTTAAGGGCTGTTTCACATGAGTCTTGGATGACCCCAATCACAAATCCAACCCCAACAACTTGCATGGCAATATCGTTAGAAATACCAAAAAGGCTACAAGCAACTGGGATAAGAAGGAGGGATCCTCCGGCAATACCAGAAGCACCACAGGCTGAGATTGCTGCTACTACACTGAGGACAAAGGCTGTGGCAAAGTCAACAGGGATTCCAAGAGTATTTACTGCAGCAAGGGTTAAAACGTTAATAGTAATCGCTGCCCCTGCCATGTTGATAGTAGAACCAAGTGGGATAGAAACAGAATAGGTATCTGGATCCAGACCGAGGTCGTGGCAAAGTTTCATATTGACAGGGATGTTAGCCGCAGAACTACGAGTGAAGAAGGCTGTAACACCGCTGACACGCAAACATTTCCAAACGAGGGGATAAGGGTTTCTCTTCATAAAGAGGAAGGCAATCAATGGATTGACAACCAGAGCGACAAAGAACATAGTTGTCACCAAGAGGGCAAGCAAGATTCCGTAGTTAGCTAGGCTTCCGATTCCCTTATCAGAGATGGTTTTGAAGACAAGACCAAGGATACCAAATGGAGCTAGATTGATGATCCATTCGACAATCTTAGAAGTCACATCAGCCATAGTTTTCAGCAATTCTTTACTATTTTTGCTGGCCTCTCTCATAGCAATCCCGAAAACAACTGCCCAAGATAAGATACCGATGTAGTTAGCAGTAACGAGGGCATTGACTGGATTGTCAACCAGTTTGAGCAAGAGATTGCTGAGGACCTGGCCAATTCCATCTGGTGGTGCGATTTCTGTATTGGCACTATTTAAGGTAATCTCAACAGGGACGATGAAGCTTGCTAGGACAGCAACAAGTGCCGCTGCAAAGGTTCCCACCAAGTAAAGGAGGATAACCGTTTTCATGTTGCTATCTTGACCCTTTTGATGTTGGGAAAGGGCATTGGCAACGAGGGCAAAGACTAGAATAGGTGCGATGGCTTTGAGGCCACCAACAAAGAGATCTCCAAGTAAACCAATTCCTGAAATGTTAGGAAGTGTCAGCCCTAGGGTTCCTCCAATAAGCATACCAATCAAAATCCGTTTGATTAGGCTTGCCTTATTCCAAGCATGAATGATTTTTTTCATAACAATCTCCTTTGTTGTGTAATGTTTATGATTATAGTATAAATATGAGCTAAAATCAAGAATTTTCTGTCTATTTTGGCTATTATTTTTGAATATTTATGGAGATTCATCACTTGTGAAAGTATGGTATAATAAATGAAAGGAGTTTTCTATGCAAGAATTTATTCAAACCTACCTCAATAAGCTTGATATAACAACGATTATTGAGAATATCTTAACCAAGTTAATTTCTCTGTTATTTCTATTTTTGCTATTCTATATAGCTAAGAAACTACTTCATACCATGGTGCAGAGAATTGTTAAACCTTCTTTAAAAATGTCTCGCCACGATGTCGGGCGTCAGAAAACCATCTCACGTTTATTAGAGAATGTGTTTAATTATACCCTCTATTTCTTTTTACTTTACTGTATCTTGTCTATTTTGGGCTTGCCAGTCTCTAGTTTGCTGGCAGGTGCTGGGATTGCTGGGGTAGCTATTGGTATGGGAGCCCAAGGCTTTCTGTCTGATGTCATCAATGGCTTTTTCATCCTTTTTGAACGTCAACTGGATGTGGGAGATGAGGTCGTTTTGACAAATGGTCCTATTACCGTATCGGGCAAGGTTGTCAGTGTCGGCATTCGAACAACGCAACTCAGAGGAGAAGATCAGGTTCTGCACTTCGTTCCCAATCGGAATATCACCGTCGTCAGCAATTTCTCACGCACAGACTAGACCTGTTATTTTAAGTAATTTGTGGTACAATAGAAAGAGTTTAATAAAGGAGAAAAGATGGTTTTAGAAAAGCAGTTGGGCAATGGTTGTACCTGGATAGACCTTGATGTGGATAAGATTAAAAATATGGAAGATCTTTCTGACATCTATGGATTGGACAAGGAAACCATTGAGTATGCTCTGGATAGAAATGAACGAGCTCATATGGATTATAACCGTGAAACGGAGACGGTAACCTTTATTTATAATGTTCTTGATTTAGAAAAAGACAAAGAATATTATGAAGCGATTCCCATGACCTTTATCGTCGAAAGACAACGAATGATTACCATCAGCAACCATAAGAATGCTTATGTCATTGATCAGATGTCAGCTTATCTGGATAGCCATGAGTCGCTTTCTATTTACAAGTTTCTCTTTGCTGGTTTAGAGATTATCAGTAACGCTTATTATCCTGTCATTGAAGAGATGGATAAAAGTAAGGACGAAATTAGTGCCTTGCTACGTCAAACTACAACAAAGAAAAATCTCTTCGCCCTCTCTGACTTGGAGACTGGTATGGTTTACTTGACAGCAGCAGCAAAACAAAATCGACTCCTCTTGGAACATATCCAGGGCCATGCTCTTTATCGGAGATTTAATGATGTCGAACGAGAGCAGTTTGATGATGCCATGATTGAAGCCCATCAGTTGGTGTCTATGACAGACTTGATTTCTCAAGTCTTGCAACAACTCTCAGCTTCTTACAACAACATCCTAAACAATAACTTGAATGATAGTTTGTCAATTTTGACTATTATCTCCGTCTTACTAGCAGTACTTGCGGTTATTACAGGTTTCTTCGGAATGAATGTTCCTCTACCATTTACAGAAGAGCCAAATGCTTGGATTTATATCTTAATGACTAGCTTGATTTTATGGGTGGCCTTATCTCAATGGCTGAAGAAAATTACTAGAAAATAAAAGAAAAGGAGCCAAAATGGTGATTGAAAACTACATGCCAGACTTTGCTGTGGAAGCAGTCTATGATCTGACAGTCCCAAGCCTGCAGGCGCATGGAATCAAGGCTGTTTTGGTCGATTTGGACAATACCCTCATTGCTTGGAACAACCCTGACGGGACGCCAGAGATGAAGCAATGGCTACATGATCTTCGGGACGCGGGCATTCGCATCATTGTGGTATCAAATAACACTAAAAAACGCGTCCAACGAGCAGTTGAGAAATTTGGGATTGACTACGTTTATTGGGCTCTGAAGCCCTTCACATTTGGGATTGACCGTGCCATGAAGGAATTTCATTATGAGAAAAATGAAGTGGTCATGGTTGGCGACCAGCTCATGACAGATATACGAGCAGCCCACCGTGCAGGCATTCGCTCGATTTTAGTCAAACCCTTGGTCCAACATGACTCGATCAAAACGCAGATCAACCGAACTCGTGAGCGCCGTGTGAAGCGAAAAATCACTGAAAAGTACGGACCGATTACATATAAAAAAGGAATTTAACTATGGAAGAAATTCTCTGTATTGGTTGTGGAGCAACCATTCAGACGACAGATAAGGCTGGTCTTGGTTTTACCCCCCAGTCGGCACTTGAAAAAGGTTTGGAAACTGGCGAAGTCTATTGCCAACGCTGTTTCCGTCTCCGCCACTATAATGAAATCACGGATGTCCAGTTGACGGACGATGATTTCCTCAAGCTCTTGCACGAGGTGGGAGACAGTGATGCCTTGGTAGTTAATGTCATTGATATCTTTGATTTTAATGGCTCTGTTATCCCAGGCTTGCCACGTTTTGTCTCGGGCAATGATGTCCTCTTGGTGGGAAATAAAAAAGATATCTTGCCCAAGTCTGTTAAACCAGGCAAGATTAGCCAGTGGCTCATGGAACGTGCCCACGAAGAAGGACTTCGTCCAGTCGATGTCGTCTTAACTTCGGCCCAAAACAAACATGCTATTAAGGAAGTCATTGACAAGATTGAACACTACCGTAAGGGTCGTGATGTTTATGTGGTCGGTGTGACCAACGTTGGAAAATCAACTCTAATCAATGCTATTATCCAAGAAATTACGGGTGATCAGAATGTCATCACGACTTCGCGCTTCCCAGGGACAACCTTGGACAAAATCGAGATTCCGCTTGATGACGGTTCTTATATCTACGATACACCAGGGATTATCCACCGTCACCAGATGGCTCACTACTTGACGGCCAAAAACCTCAAGTATGTCAGTCCTAAAAAGGAAATCAAACCTAAAACCTATCAGCTCAATCCTGAACAAACCCTGTTTTTAGGAGGTCTCGGACGTTTTGACTTTATATCAGGAGAAAAACAAGGATTTACTGCTTTCTTTGACAATGAACTCAAACTCCATCGTACCAAACTTGAAGGCGCTAGTGCTTTCTACGATAAGCACGTCGGAACCCTTCTGACACCGCCAAATAGCAAGGAAAAAGAAGATTTTCCAAAATTAGTCCAGCATGTATTTAATATTAAGGAGAAGACTGACCTAGTCATCTCAGGCCTAGGCTGGATCCGCGTAACAGGAACTGCCAAAGTCGCCGTCTGGGCACCAGAAGGCGTCGCCGTCGTCACACGAAAAGCAATTATTTAAACACAGAAAGGAAAGGGTTGTCTAAATTCGTGCGTGCCCTGAGAGCCCACAGCGAATACTTTTCACTGTGGTGTCAGTTGGTACAAGTGATTGTACCAACTGCGGAAAATTTGAGACCTTAGGCTCAAATTTTAGTCATGAAAGTCCGAAGGACTTTGCTGACGTCCGTCACCACTTCAGAAAAGTATAAAAAGAAACTCTTTTAAGAAAATTATGTCATTAACATCAAAACAACGTGCCTTCCTCAACAGTCAGGCACATACCCTCAAACCTATCATTCAAATTGGGAAGAACGGTCTCAACGACCAAATTAAAACCAGCGTCCGTCAAGCTCTTGATGCGCGTGAATTGATCAAGGTTACTCTTTTGCAAAATACCGATGAAAATATCCACGAAGTAGCTGAAATCTTGGAAGAAGAAATTGGTGTGGATACAGTCCAAAAAATTGGCCGTATTTTGATTTTGTATAAACAATCCAGCAAGAAAGAGAATCGCAAGATTTCTAAAAAAGTCAAAGAAATATAGAAAAACTACTCCAAACAACTGTTTTTACAGAGAAATAAAGGAGACTAGCCTATGGCAATCGAACTATTGACTCCCTTTACCAAGGTAGAGTTGGAGCCAGAAATCAAGGAGAAAAAACGCAAACAAGTTGGGATTTTAGGGGGGAATTTTAACCCTGTTCACAATGCCCATCTCATCGTTGCGGACCAAGTACGCCAGCAGTTGGGACTGGATCAGGTTCTGCTCATGCCTGAATACCAACCTCCTCACGTAGATAAAAAAGAAACCATCCCTGAACACCACCGTCTCAAGATGCTTGAATTGGCAATTGAGGGGATTGACGGCCTAGCCATTGAAACCATTGAGTTGGAGCGCAAGGGCATTTCTTACACCTATGACACCATGAAAATTTTGACAGAGCAACATCCAGATACGGATTATTACTTTATCATCGGTGCTGACATGGTGGACTATCTGCCTAAGTGGTACCGAATTGATGAACTGGTTGACATGGTTCAGTTTGTGGGGGTTCAGCGCCCACGCTACAAGGCTGGAACTTCTTACCCAGTTATCTGGGTGGATGTGCCTCTCATGGATATCTCATCCAGCATGGTGCGTGACTTCCTTGCCCAAGGACGGAAACCCAACTTTCTCCTACCTCAGCCAGTGCTAGACTACATCGAGAAGGAGGGGCTTTACTGATGGGCTATCAAGACTATATTAACTGTTCCCGTGAGGCTTTGTTGGAAAAAATGGCAGAGCTTCTACCCGAGAAACGCTTAACCCATTGCTTGGGTGTGGAGCGTGCAGCTATAGAATTGGCTCAGAGATTTAGAGTCGATACCGAGAAAGCAGGACTAGCAGGCCTTCTTCATGACTATGCTAAGAAGTTGTCAGATCAGGAATTCTTAGACTTGATTGACCGTTATCAGCTAGACCCTGACCTCAAAAACTGGGGCAATAATGTCTGGCATGGTATGGTCGGAATTTATAAGATTCAGGAAGATTTGGATTTGCATGATTTAGAAATCTTGCGAGCTATTGAAATCCATACAGTCGGGGCTGACCAGATGACAGACCTAGATAAGGTTATCTATGTCGCAGACTATATCGAGCATAATCGATCCTTTCCTGGAGTGGATGTAGCGCGTGAGATTGCAAGTTTGTCACTTAATAAGGCAGTAGCTTATGAGACAGTTCGTACCGTGGAGCATCTAGCCCATCAGGGATTCCCCATCTATCCCCAAACCCTTGAAACCTATAACGCCTTTGTGCACTATTTGAAAGAGGACTAAATGAACGAAAAAGAATTACTAGAACTAGTCGTGAAAGCGGCTGATGAGAAACGTGCGGAGGATATTCTCGCACTTGACGTACAAGAATTGACCAGTGTGACAGACTACTTTGTGATCACTAGCTCTATGAATAGCCGTCAGTTGGATACTATCGCTGATAATATCCGTGAAAAAGTAGCGGAAGCAGGATTTAAAGGCAGTCATGTCGAAGGCGACGCAGCTGGAGGTTGGGTCTTGCTGGACCTTGGTGCTGTCGTTGTGCATGTCTTTTCAGAAGAAATGCGTGCCCACTATAACCTAGAAAAACTATGGCATGAGGCGGATTCAGTAGATATTTCAGAAGCCTTAGCATAGGAGATAAACTCAGTTGTAGTCAACTGGGTTTCTTTGCTTATTTTAGAAGAAAATGGATAGAAAGGTGAGGGCTAGTGGTGTTACCATAGAGCTCTTTGTATCATGATTATGGCAACTTATGAAACTTTTGCGGCGGTCTATGATGCGGTTATGGATGACAGTTTATACGACAAATGGACGGATTTTTCTCTGCGTCACTTGCCAAAAACTAAGGAGAGAAAGAAACTCTTGGAATTGGCTTGTGGGACAGGTATCCAGTCTGTTCGCTTTTCTCAAGCTGGTTTTGATGTGACTGGCCTGGACTTGAGTGCTGATATGTTGAAGATTGCCGAGAAGAGAGCTTCTTCAGCCAAACAAAAGATTGATTTTATGGAAGGCAATATGCTGGATTTGTCTAAGGCAGGTCAATACGACTTTGTCACGTGTTACTCGGACTCAATCTGCTACATGCAGGATGAGGTGGAAGTGGGAGATGTCTTTAAGGAAGTCTATAATGCTCTCAACGAAGACGGAGTCTTTATCTTTGACGTACATTCGACCTATCAGACAGATGAAGTTTTTCCAGGCTATTCCTATCATGAAAATGCAGAAGATTTTGCAATGCTCTGGGATACTTATGAGGATGCGGCACCTCACTCCATCGTGCATGAGTTGACTTTCTTTATCAAGGAGTCTGACGGTTCCTTTAGTCGCCACGATGAAGTGCATGAGGAGCGGACTTATGAGGTTCTGACCTATGATATTTTGCTGGAACAGGCTGGATTTAAGTCTTTCAAACTCTATGCAGACTTTGAGGACAAGGAGCCAACAGAAACCAGCACCCGTTGGTTTTTTGTGGCACAGAAGTAGGAGATTATCATGACCATCACAGGTATCATAGCGGAGTTTAATCCTTTTCATAATGGCCATAAATACCTGCTGGATCAGGCAGAGGGGCTGAAAATCGTAGCCATGTCTGGAAATTTCACGCAACGTGGAGAGCCTTCTATCGTAGACAAGTGGACTCGGGCCCAGATGGCGCTGGAAAATGGCGCAGACTTGGTAGTGGAATTGCCATTTTTAGTCAGTGTTCAGGCGGCGGATTTCTTCGGCCAAGGGGCTGTGGATATCTTGGCTCGTTTGGGCATTGATACTCTATCTTTTGGGACGGAGGAAGTTCTAGATTACCAGAAAATCGCTGACTTATACACAGAGAAAGGTGCTGAGATGGAGAAATTTGTGGAAAATTTGCCTGATTCTCTTTCCTATCCACAGAAAACCCAAGCTATGTGGAAGGAATTTGCAGGTCTTGATTTTTCTGGCAATACTCCCAATCATGTTCTTGCTCTTGCTTATGCCAAGGCAGTTGCAGGACGAAACATCAGGCTGCATCCGATTAATCGGCAGGGCGCTGGTTACCATTCTGTGGATAAGGATGTGGACTTTGCCTCGGCGACAGCTCTCCGTCAGCACCAGAGGGACAAAGATTTCTTAGAACGTTTTATGCCTTCTGTTACCCTTTTTGAGCAGGCCAGTAAGGTAAGTTGGGATGACTATTTTCCTTTGCTCCGCTATCAAATCTTGTCAAATCCCGACCTAACCACCATCTATCAGGTCAATCAAGAAATGGCAGTGCGCATTAAGGAAGCTATTAAAACAGCCCAATCTGTGGAAGATTTAGTCGAGGCGGTTGCGACCAAACGCTATACCAAGGCGCGTGTCAGACGCCTCTTGACTTATATCTTGGTGCAGGCCAGAGAAAGTGACTTACCAGAAGCCATTCATGTCCTTGGATTTACCGAAAAAGGCAGACAGCATCTTAAATCTCTGAAAGGTCAGGTCAATCTAGTCAACCGAATTGGCAAAGTACCTTGGGATGCTATGACCCAAAAGGCAGACCAGATTTATCAACTTGGAAATCCAAGTATAGCAGAGCAGAATTTTGGCAGAGTGCCGATTAGAATAGAAACAAACTAAGTCTACTGAAAGGTAGGCTTTTTTATTATGTGACTATTAGTCCGTCTCGCTCCGCTAGGTGCGAGACAAAAAAAACACCCGCTATGTGGGTGTGCGTCGAAGGTTATACCCCAAAAACTCCAAACGCGATACAATAAAGGTGTTCAAACCAATTGTAAAGCGAAAGGAGAAAAATATGGCACAAAAGGCTCATAGTTTATCGCACACAAAGTGGCACTGTAAGTATCACATTGTGTTCACCCCTAAGTATAGACGAAAAGTCATCTATAATCAATATCGAAGTAGTTTAGGCGAAATATTTCATCGTTTGTGTAGTTATAAAGGATTTGAAATTATCGAGGGTCACTTAATGCCAGACCATGTACACATGTTAGTAAGTATTCCACCGAG
Source organism: Streptococcus mitis (assembly GCF_002096895.1). Classification (GTDB taxonomy): domain Bacteria; phylum Bacillota; class Bacilli; order Lactobacillales; family Streptococcaceae; genus Streptococcus; species Streptococcus mitis_AH. Next base: position 384,391 of record NZ_NCVI01000020.1, read on the forward strand.
GATAAGTGTTTCAAGTTTCAGGGGTTATTTAAAAGGTAAAAGTGCACTCATGATGTTTGACAAACACGCCAACCTCAAGTACAAGTTTGGGAATCGACATTTCTGGGCGGAAGGTTATTATGTAAGTACAGTAGGGCTTAATGAAGCCACAATTAAGAAATATATTCAAGAACAGGAAAAGCATGATATAGCACTAGATAAATTAAGTGTAAAAGAATATGAGGATCCCTTTAGGGATAGTGGTAAGTAATACTAAAGCCTCTTTGAGAGGAAAGTGACGAGTCAAGAGCAATAAGGCTTGAACAAAGTGAAAGCCAGCGTCTTTAGGCGCTGGCTGGTAATTTGGACTTATAGCCCTGGGACAAACCACCCGTTTGACGGGTGGTCATGATTGGTAATGTTGAAGATCGGAAGTGAAATGATACTTTCAAAGAATTCATTTTGAACACTAGCAAACGAAATAGAGCCCTGATGCAAATCAACAATTTGTTTTGAAATTTTTAGCCCAATTCCAGTCGTTCTAATTTTAGAAATATCAATGTTTTTAAAAGATAATTCATTAAGTTCAGCAATTTTTTCTGGTGAAGCTCCCTGTCCATTATCTTTGATTTCGACAATTACATTTGTATCTTTTTTGAATAAGTTGATTCTTATTGTGCAACCCTTTTCGTTATGCAAAACAGAGTTGTAGATGATATTATGGATAACTCTTGTGATTAAAAACTGCTCAATCATGATAGATTGATTAACAAGTGAATAATCGTAATCAAATTCAAATTCAAAATCATTCCAGATTTCTTGATTTAAAATATGGATGAGAATGTCTTTGAAGAAGGGGATAATTTTTGTTTCAGTCTGATTTAATTGAAGATGACCGGATGAAAGGCGAGCTACTATATTTAAGTCATTTAAAATATTTTGGATGTAATAGGATTCTGTCAATATTGGGCGAATATGTTTTTTAGACTGTGTATCTAGTTCAGAATCATTTAACAAGGAAGCGTTAGAAATGATGACAGAAAGAGGTGTTTTGATATCGTGTGCAATTCCTGAAATCCATTGCTCTTTAAAGACTTCATTCTCTTTGAGTAGAGTATCGGTTTGATTGATTGCAGTTGTAAGATATTCTAGTTCTGATATAGAATTTATTGGATTTTTCAAACCATCTGGGAGATTCTGAATAGCAGTTACAAGAGGCGCAATTTTACGATTGATATGCGTCACACCATAGTAGTAAAGAAAAGCGAAATAAAGGCAGTTGAAAAGCAATACTCCAAATGCTACTAGTGGAATTAGGCGAATACTATCTATATCTAAGTAATTATAACTATAACGAGCAATTTTATCTTTTGGAAAACCAACAACAATGATGTAGCCACCTTTTATCTGACTAAAAACAGGATAATCTGAAAGATAATAGCGAGAAAACTGTAAAATGTCCCCATAGTCAAATTGCGAAGGAACTTCTTTAGGTTTATACTGTTCGTACACTTGTTTTCCAGTCTGCTTATCCAATACCATGAGCCATAACTTTTGTTCTTTTAGACTAGAAATATCATTTTTAGGTATGTGGACGTTGTTTTTTGTGATGGTAATGTGTTCAGAAATTATTTTTACAGTCTCGGTAGCAGTTTGCTTTTCTCTAATGTAGAAAACAAAACTGGCAATTAGAATAATATTGGTAATAAAGATAATGATGGAAAAAAAGATAAATTTCTTTAGTGAATACCTTAAAATTTTGGTTTGGTTCATAATCATGATAACAATTTATATCCCAGCCCTTTAGCTGTCTTTAAATATTGAGGTTTTGAAGGATTTTCTTCTATTTTTTCCCGAATTTTCCGAATATGTACAGTCAAAGAGTTTTCATAACCAAAGCTATCCACTCCCCAAATCGTATCACAGAGAGATTCAGTTGAAACGATGTAATTTTTATTATCGTAAAGTTTTTTTAAAATCTTAATTTCAATTGGTGTAATAGAAATTTCTGCTCCATTCTTTTGTACTGTTGCATTCCGAAAACTCACCAAAGTCTGTCCAATCTGTATTGCTTCCTGTTCTGATTTATAGCTTCTCCTGAGCAGAGCCATAATACGATAGATAAGATTTTTTGGAATGAAGGGTTTTACGACATAATCATCACCACCAGCATTGAAACCAGCTACCTCATCTTCAGGATTATTTTTGGCAGTCAGAAAGAGGATAGGAGTATCGCCTTTTTTTCGGATATGTTTTGCTAATGTATAGCCATCACCATCGGGGAGCATAATGTCCAAAAGGAAAAGGTCGAACTGCTCTGTTTCAATCATGTCCAAACTAGATTCTATATCATAGGCTGATGTTAGATTGGAAAATCCGTAGGCAGTGAGAATATCTCTTATGGAAGAGTTTAAAATTTTATCGTCATCAATGATAAGGATGTGCTTATTCAGGAGCTGTTGTTCGAAATTCATAATCTTACCTCGCTTATCTATATTATACCATTTAAAAGAGTGAAAAAAGCAAGATACTTTAATCTTAATGTAAAATTAAGGTTAGCTTAGTTTAAAATTAATCTAGCATGTCTATAATAAAGATATAACCTAGATAGAGATACTTCTCAAATAAATTTTAATCAGTGAGGTATTTCCAAATGGCTAAACAACAAAAGAATCTCGTTGAGATTGAAGTAATGAATTCTCTTCAAGAATTAACTCTTGAAGAACTTGATAACGTTCTTGGTGCTTGTAGTGTAATAATTCATTTTATTCAGACAAAACAATGGTAATAGTGAGTCACCAATTAGATATTGTAAATTATGTTGATTCTATCATTTTTGTTGATAAGAGTAGTGGAGATGTTATCAAAGATACTCATGATAATTTGATTTATAGGAATCAAAATTATAGAAAATTATTTGGTTTAAAGGAGGAAGTTCATAATGATTAGTAATGTTTTACAGATAAAAAACTTACAAAAGGGATTTGAGGACACTCAGGTAGTTAACCTTAGTTCCTTATCAGTTCAACAAGGTGAGATTTATGGTTTTCTAGGTCCAAATGGAGCAGGGAAAACAACCACCATGAAGATGATTTTGTCTTTGATTTCTCGTACAGCTGGGGAGATTGAAGTGTTTGGTCAATCTATAGGTACGGACAAGCAGTATCTTAATCAGATTGGCTCTATGATTGAAGAACCGTCTTATTATCCTAATTTGACAGGCTATGAAAATCTCTTAGTCTTCCAAAAAATACTTGGATTTGATAAGAAAAATATTCAGGAAACCTTGAAAATTGTGGGGTTAGATCAACCTAAAAACAAGAAAAAATTGGTTAAAGATTATTCTCTGGGTATGAAACAGCGCTTGGCTTTAGCCTTTGCCTTAGTCAAGAAACCGCGTTTGTTGATACTGGATGAGCCAACAAACGGGCTAGACCCAGCAGGGATTCATGAAATTAGGGAACTGATTATCAAGTTGGCAAAAGAACAGGGCATTACTGTCTTCATCTCTACCCATATCCTTTCTGAAGTAGAGCATATAGCTGACCGTGTGGGGATTATCAATCATGGTCAACTGGTTTACGAGGGAGAAATTCGTAAAATTCAGTCCAATAAATGGCTGGAAGTGCGTGGGGATTTTAGAGGTCGACGTGAAGCCATTAGCCAAGTGTTATTTGGTTATCCGTGCAAGATGTTGGAGATACAAGAGGATAAACTCAAGCTGACTAACCTTGCCGATCAGCAGATTTCTAGTTTGTTACGAGATTTAATAGTCGAGAAAGTTCCAATTTATGAAGTGAAGCAAGAACAAGAAACCTTGGAATCTATCTTCCTCAACTTAACCAAGGAGTGAGTCTTATGTTGAATAATTTGTCTATTGAATTGCTCAAGGCAAAACGAACCAAATCCTTCCTCATTAGCATACTAGTTATGGGAGTCGGATTTGCTTGGACAATTGCAGCCGCTACACGCTACCTAAGTAATCCAGACATGCACCAGATTAGCCTAATTTTCTATATGATAAAAGAAGTAAATGGCTTGATTCTCCCTATTGTGATTTCTCTCTTTGTATCGCGGATTGTCAAAAACGAGAAGGAGGGCAACACTTTCAAACTGCTTTTGGCAAATGGTGAAAATGTACGGCATATCTTTCTGAGTAAGCTTGGACTGACCATGTTCATTTTGACCTTTCTCGCTTTTTTGGAGGGAGTAGTAGTCCAGTTGATTGCAATCTTATCAGGTTTAGAAATGCCTGTTAGCCTAATCCTCTGGCAAATCGTCATTTTCTTGCTGGCCTCTTTTGTCTTAACCTGTCTGTTTTTGACTTTGCAGTTTTTACTGAAGAAGCAGGCATTGATACTGGCATTAGGGATTTTCGGAGGATTTCTTGGTGTTGGATTTGGTCATGCACCAGCTTTTCTACAGCTGATTTTCCCTTTTGGTGGTATAGGATATCTGTCTCTGGTGGATTACCAGCAAGTCGCCAGTCAAGTGAGTTATGTTTTTGCGACAAAACTAGGATTTAAACTCTTTACATATTTGCCAATAGCCCTAATCTATCTCTTCATATCTCTCTATTTGGTTGAAAAGAAAGGAGGCAAGCTATGATGTCTTATCTATCAGTAGAATGGCGGAAAACTAAAAAATTTTCCATGTTGATGATCGGTATTTCCTTCTTAGCTTTTTGTAGCCTGATTGGTCTTGGGATTTACTTTGGTGCAGCTTATTCTATGGTTGAAGAAAGTGAAAAAGTGCCTGTTTTATGGGGACAATTGACCTTCTATTATAGCCAGCTTTTCTTTCCGATCTTAGTCAGCCTTTATGTAGCCATGATGTTAGGAAAAGAGTTTGATAGAAAAAATATTGAATTTCTCAGAGCTAATAATGTTAGTCTTGGGAAATTATTGTTGGCAAAAGAAATAGTAATTATCTTTTTTATTGCTGTTTTACAGTTGTTCTTGTTTGGTATTTTTTATGTCAGTGCTCACCTAGCTCATTTAGAAATTTCTAATTTGTTCACCTACCTCAAGTGGGATTTATTGGGAATTTTTGGAACAATTAGTATGATGGCAGTACAGTTTTTTGTGACAGCTAAAACTCGTGTTTTCAGTAAATCTGTGGGAATTGGTGCTATTGGTACTTTCGTAGGATTTATGATGCTTTTTGTATCAGATAAATTATCTTTAATCTATCCCTACTCCCAAGCTATGGTGGCAATGCGGTCACGGAATTTGATAGACTTTAATTTAGTGGAAATATTGCTGTTTATCATTGTAAATATTCTTCTGTGGGGGATTTTTCATACATTGAGTAATAAAGAATTACATAAGTAATGAGAAGACTCTTCGGAGTCTTTTTATTATGTGACTATTAGTCCGTCTCGCTCCGCTAGGTGCGAGACAAAAAAAACCACCCGCTATGCGGGTGTGCGTCGAAGGTTATACCCCAAAAACTCCAAACGCGATACAATAAAGGTGTTCAAACCAATTGTAAAGCGAAAGGAGAAAAATATGGCACAAAAGGCTCATAGTTTATCGCACACAAAGTGGCACTGTAAGTATCACATTGTGTTCACCCCTAAGTATAGACGAAAAGTTATCTATAATCAATATCGAAGTAGTTTAGGCGAAATATTTCATCGCTTGTGTAGTTATAAAGGAGTTGAAATTATCGAGGGTCACTTAATGCCAGACCATGTACACATGTTAGTAAGTATTCCACCAAGGATAAGTGTTTCGAGTTTCATGGGTTATTTAAAAGGAAAAAGTGCACTCATGATGTTTGACAAACACGCCAATCTCAAGTACAAGTTTGGAAATCGGCATTTCTGGGAGAAAAGTTATTATGTAAGTACAGTAGGGCTTAATGAAGCCACAATTAAGAAATATATCCAAGAACAGGAAAAGCATGATATAGCACTAGGTAAATTGAGTGTAAAAGAATATGAGGATCCCTTTAGGGATAGTGGTAAGTAATACTAAAGCCTCTTTGAGAGGCAAGTGACGAGTCAAGAGCAATAAGGCTTGAACAACGTGAAAGCCAGCGTCTTTAGGCGCTGGCTGGTAATTTGGGCTTATAGCCCTGGTTCAAACCACCCGTTAGACGGGTGGTCATGATTGTAGAAATTTTAGTTAACAAATTGAAGATAAAGTTTTTGGAAAATGATAAACTCCCTAATATAGAAGACAAAAAGTCAATAAAGAAAATTAGTATATAAACCTTAATCTTTATCTTTGAATCCGCTTTATGCTTGTTATTTTGTGGTATAATGAAGAGAACTGGTTATATTAAAAATCATAAATTGAATATAAAAGACAAATAAATTTTTATATTTATAAACCATGATAAACTTATGTTTAAGATTATGTAATAAAAAAGAATATTTATAAGGATAATTTGTATTTATGTAATACAAGCTAATGATAGGATAGTTAAAATATGGAAGAAAATTATAATTTATCTATAACTCAAATAAAGAATTCTATTAAAGAAAATTCCTTAGTTTTGTTTGTTGGTGCAGGAATATCAGCTAATTCTAATCTACCAACTTGGGGAGAATTGATTCAATCATTAAAAAAAGAATTGAACATACCAGGAGAAAGAACAGATAGTCCACTGAGAATTGCTCAGTATTATTATGATACTTTTGGGAAAAATCAGTACACAAAGAAGATAGAAGAAATTTTCTTTAAGAAGGGATTGAGTAAACCAAATGAGTTACATAAATTAATAGAAAAAATTGCACCAAAACATATTATTACGACAAACTATGATTCACTTCTGGAGAGTCAATTTGAAAGTGGCTTGTTAAAGTACAATGTAGTCGCTGAGGATAAAGACATCCCTTATACGAGTTCGGAAAGATACTTGATTAAAATGCATGGTGACTTCAGTAAGAAAAATATTGTTTTGAAAGAAGATGATTATTTAGACTATCATTTGAACTTCCCAATGATTTCTACTTTAATCCAGTCATTGATAATGAATCATACTCTATTGTTTGTGGGGTATTCTCTAAGTGATTCGACTTTTAATTCAATTTTTAGAATGATTCAAAATACATTTAAATTGGATGCTAAAAATGCTTATTTTTATACTCCCGAGGAACCGTCTATGATCATTCGAGAGTATTATAAGAAGCAAGGAATTTTCATTATCTCTAATGAAGAGAATCTAGGTCAGGAGACATCAGAAAAACAGAACAAATTGTATTGCAGGACAAAAGATTTTTTAGAGGTTCTATCAGAAAACCGAAGTCAAGATGTAAATAATGCTGATGATTTATGGAATCAACTGGCTTTTTTAGATAGACTTAGTTTTATTGATGCGAAAGATTTTTCTAGATATTCTGATTTAAAGAAAAGGGCTTTAAACTGGGATGATGAGTATTGCTGGTTTGGAAATGATCAATTAAGATTTGAAATTGATGGTCATGAAGAATTACGAATTATGGTATCTAAAAAATCTTTATTAAATCGCTTTCTAGATATGGAGATTGGTGAGCCTAGGGATTTAAAGGGGAATCGATTCTTAAGTAAGGCTTTTAAGTTGTATGAAGAAAAACAATATTCTTTAGCAAAAGCAAAATTTAGAGAACTAGCTAATATAGCATTTCGTCAGAAAGACTATTTTAATTTCTTAGTTTGTGAATTTAATTTTCAGCAAATTCAAATAATTGATAGATACGAAAAAACACCTAGTTATGCAGAGCCACTTTATGATGGAGAATTAAGCGAATTAACAGAACAAATTATTAACTCGGTTACAGGAGATGAGAAAAAGATTATAGAATTTTTTAGAGATTCAATCCTTAACTTCAATTTTTTATATAGAAAATTAGAAACTATTAATGAATTATTTGATGAAATTCGTGAAGAGCATGAAAGCTATAGAAGAGGAGGATGGTCTGCTAATAATCATCTATTTAATGCGGAGTTTACAGTAAAAAATCTTTATAACTTTTTAAAATTAAATTGTTTATGTGTTGAACATTATAAGATTTATAAATCAATCATTAATAGATATTTAGAAATATTATTACTCAGTTATGATAATTCATATGTAAATCCTGACTCAAGTATTTTCGATAGAACATCTTCTTGGCTTAAAAATCTTGATTTGGATGATGTTCAATTAATTCTTCCGAATATAGATTTTAAGGTTGTAAATTTATATTTTAGAAACTATTCATTTGGTAAAATAAAAGTTACTGAGAAAGCGAAAGACTACTTGTTGAATCGAATTACTTATCTTCAAGAAAGACTTGAAATTACTGAAGATGAAAATCTTCGAGAGCTTAAAAATATGCTAATTTTTCTTCCTCTTGTTGATGATATTGACATAGAAAAAGTAATAGAAATTTTAAATAATCAAACACTGTATTATAATTGGAGCGAGGAATTTAGGAGAATTATTAAAATTGTCCTCGATAATATGGATGTTATTGATAAAGATTCATTGAAATCTAAGATAATTGGGATTGTAAATAAACATTTAAATGAAATTTTTGAGAAAAATTTTTCTTTATATAATTCAGTGTATCCACTCTATTCACAGTTACTAGAATACTGCTCAACTGATCAGGAAACTGCAATAATAGTACTCGAAAAATTTAATACAGATATTTTAAGAATAAAATATAAAAATGATGATATAAAAAATATCATAGAATATTCTGACTTGATATGTCACTTATTTAAGTATTTTGAAAAGGATATTAAAGATGACATTCTAGATACTCTAAAAGTTTATGAAGAATCAGAAAATATTATTTACCATAAAGTAATTGATTTGATGAGTTATAATGTCTATGATTTTCCTCAGATACAAAATAAAATCTACCATTATTTGATTAAAAGAATTAATGATAAAAGAGTTGAGGGGGTTAAAACTTTCCCAGACCCAAGAGAAAAGTCTGTATCAGATTTATACAACTTAAGTAGAAAAGGATATTTTTCTGATTTTGAGATTTTAAAAGATATTGAAGAAGATATTCGAGGACTTTATCCTGAAGTAGATTGGACCTGGTTCCATGATAGAAGTGATGATGTTATCCATCGTCTACTAGAACATAGAACTCCCAATAATATTAAAACTTATTTTTCAAAAAATGAAGAAGATAATAAATTGATTAATGAGTATATTTTAAAAGCTTTCGATGAGGATAAATTAATACTTAAGAAATAAATTGATACAACTAAATAAAAAAAGTTAATTTATGACAAATTTGATCTTGAAGATAAGCTGTAATTTCCTAAAGTGAATTTTCAAAGACTTGAAAGCAAAATGTTTGAATCTAGTGGAACACTATTTGGCACAACAATAGAAAATCCATAGCTGTAGAAATTCGGTGGAACTTTTTGATAGCGACACTGACTTATCTCCTTAAAAAACCAAAGAAGTGTAATCCTAAAATTCACTTCAATTTCCCCAAAACATATTCTATTTTAGGTTTGTGAAAATCACTTTTTTATGGTAGAATGTAAAAGAATGTATGTCATTCGGAATAACAATAAAATGAGGTAAAAACATGGAAATCATGTCGCTTGCGATTGCTGTTTTTGCCGTCATCATTGGTTTAGTCATTGGATATGTCAGCATCTCAGCCAAGATGAAATCATCTCAGGAAGCTGCAGAGTTGATGCTTTTAAATGCTGAACAAGAAGCAACTAATTTACGTGGACAAGCTGAGCGTGAAGCGGATTTACTTGTTAATGAAGCGAAACGTGAAAGCAAGTCTCTTAAAAAAGAAGCACTATTGGAGGCCAAAGAAGAAGCCAGAAAATACCGTGAAGAAGTGGACGCTGAATTCAAATCAGAACGTCAAGAACTCAAACAAATCGAAAGTCGTTTGACAGAGAGAGCTACTAGCCTTGACCGTAAGGACGACAATTTGACGAGTAAAGAACAAACACTTGAACAAAAAGAACAAAGTATTTCTGATAGAGCGAAAAACCTTGATGCGCGTGAAGAGCAATTAGAGGAAGTCGAAAGACAAAAAGAAGCAGAGCTAGAGCGTATTGGTGCTCTGTCTCAGGCAGAAGCACGAGATATTATCTTGGCTCAGACAGAGGAAAACTTGACCAAGGAGATTGCCAGCCGTATTCGTGAGGCTGAGCAAGAGGTCAAGGAACGTTCTGACAAAATGGCCAAGGACATCTTGGTTCAAGCTATGCAACGTATCGCTGGTGAATATGTAGCGGAGTCAACAAACTCAACAGTTCATCTGCCAGACGATACTATGAAGGGACGCATTATTGGTCGTGAAGGTCGTAACATTCGTACCTTTGAAAGTTTGACAGGGGTTGATGTCATTATCGACGATACACCAGAAGTGGTAACCTTGTCAGGATTTGATCCGATTCGTCGTGAGATTGCTCGTATGACTATGGAAATGTTGCTTAAGGATGGTCGTATCCATCCAGCTCGTATCGAAGAGTTGGTTGAGAAAAACCGTCAAGAGATTGACAATAAGATCCGTGAATATGGTGAGGCCGCTGCCTATGAGATCGGTGCGCCAAACCTTCATCCAGACTTGATGAAAATCATGGGTCGCTTGCAGTTCCGTACTTCATATGGACAAAATGTCTTACGTCATTCGATTGAGGTTGCTAAGTTAGCTGGTATCATGGCGAGCGAACTTGGTGAAAATGCGGCTCTTGCTCGTCGTGCTGGATTCCTTCACGATATCGGGAAAGCTATTGACCGCGAGGTTGAGGGTAGCCACGTTGAAATCGGTATGGAATTGGCTCGTAAGTATAAGGAACACCCAGTTGTGGTCAATACGATTGCTAGTCACCACGGGGATGTTGAAGCTGAGAGCGTCATTGCAGTGATCGTCGCTGCGGCAGATGCCTTGAGTGCAGCCCGTCCAGGAGCTCGTAGTGAGTCTCTTGAAAGCTACATCAAGCGTCTCCATGATTTGGAAGAAATTGCTAACGGCTTTGAAGGGGTACAAAATAGCTTTGCCCTTCAAGCAGGACGTGAAATTCGCATCATGGTAAATCCAGGACAAATTAAGGACGACAAAGTCACAATCTTGGCTCACAAAGTTCGTGAGAAAATTGAAAACAATCTCGATTACCCAGGAAATATCAAGGTAACCGTGATTCGTGAACTTCGTGCAGTAGATTATGCTAAATAATAAAAAACTGAAGTCAGAAGAAAATCTGACTTCAGTTTTTTGAATAAATTATTTGCAACTATTTGTTATATTATCGGGGCGAAATCTCAATTGGTGATAAGTAGATTAAATCTTGAGTAGAGTTATAGTTACCGATTTCTGCTTTAATATGTATATTTTGTCCGGTTTTAATATTGTCCCCATTAAATGAATTGAATATAGGATTTGAGATGATAGTGATTTGAGGGATTTTGAAATTAGGGCCTGATACCTCATCAGGATGATAATTTCCAGAATGAATAAGAATATCATATTTTGATTTTGACTTAGCAAGATTTGCTATGTTCCCATCAAATTCAATTATCTGACCTTTGTGTTTTTGAATAAAATCTGTTATGGTGCTTGAATCATCAGTCTGCAATAGTGCTTTAAATTCCTCATTGTTTTCAGTTGTGATGACAGCTGATTGGGCTGGACTTGTTGACGAGGATTCGGTAGAGCTTGATGAGGTGCTAGTTGAACTAGAGGAAGCAGGCGTCGAACTTGATGATGTAGAGGATGATTCACTGGTTTTCTCGACAGATTTTTCAACAATAGAGCTAGTTTGTGTAGAGGAAGGGGTAGAAACAGTAGTTGACTTATCTGAGTATACTCCAATTATAACTGCTATAAGAATCATAAATATTGTAACAGCACCGATTAAATATGGAATCAATCTTTTTATTTTCAGTTCCATTGGGCTCAATGGTGTTATTTCAACCTCAGCTTCTCTTTCAAAAAAACCAAATACTCCGGCATTTCCATGATCAATGATATTGATTTTGACTTCACTTTTGTTGAGATTGAGTTCAGATAAGCCATTTGCAATTGCTTCATCAACATTTTTTCCTTTATAATTTCCCATAAACTTCTCCTTTTTATATTAGTAGTTTTATTATCTCTTAAATAGAATAAAAAGGCAAGTCTTTTTTAAGGGGGCTACCTTGTATAAATCATAGATTATGCTAAATAAATAAGAAAGAGCAGTTGAAAAATTACTGCTTTTTTGTTACACTAGATAGAAAGACTGTAAAGGATAATTTGGCTTTTTGCCGTTATTCTAGAGAAATGTTATTTCACAGACTGACTAAAAGGAGACACAATGGCAGACCGAGGCTTACTAATCGTTTTTTCTGGTCCTTCAGGGGTTGGAAAAGGAACGGTTAGAAGAGAGATTTTTGAGAGTTCTGAAAATCAATTTCAATACTCTGTATCGATGACGACGCGCGCACAACGTCCTGGAGAAGTGGATGGTGTTGACTATTTCTTCCGCACTCGCGAAGAGTTTGAAGAGCTGATTCGTCAAGGACAGATGTTGGAATATGCAGAATATGTCGGCAACTACTATGGAACTCCTCTGACCTATGTCAATGAAACCTTGGACAAGGGAATCGATGTTTTCCTTGAAATTGAGGTTCAAGGAGCTCTTCAGGTCAAGAAAAAGGTTCCAGATGCTGTCTTTATCTTCCTGACACCACCAGATTTGGATGAATTGCAAGATCGTTTGGTAGGACGTGGAACAGACAGTGCAGAAGTGATTGCCCAACGAATCGAAAAAGCCAAGGAAGAAATTGCGCTTATGCGTGAGTATGATTATGCGATTGTCAACGATCAGGTGCCCCTAGCTGCTGAGCGTGTCAAACGTGTGATCGAAGCAGAACACTTCCGTGTGGATCGTGTCATTGGTCACTATCAGGAGATGTTACCAAAGTCTCCAACTACTCGATAAAATTTAGAAAATAGGTACAAGCAAATGATGTTAAAACCCTCTATTGATACCTTGCTCGACAAGGTTCCTTCAAAATATTCACTCGTAATCTTGGAAGCAAAACGTGCCCACGAATTGGAAGCAGGTGCACCAACAACTCAAGGTTTCAAGTCTGAAAAATCAACTCTTCGCGCTTTAGAAGAAATCGAATCAGGAAACGTTACAATTCACCCAGATCCAGAAGGAAAACGTGAAGCAGTGCGTCGCCGTATCGAAGAAGAAAAACGTCGCAAAGAAGAAGAAGAAAAGAAAATCAAAGAGCAAATCGCTAAAGAAAAAGAAGATGGTGAAAAAATTTAAGGTTGGGGGGACTCAATCTTATTTTTTCTATTGCAAGAATGTACTGACAAGGAGGAGGTGAGAAGATGCCCATAGCCAAGATTATTGTAGATGTGCCCTTGATGCAGACGGACCAGCCCTATAGTTACAGGATTCCTGAGGAATTTCTGGGAATGCTGGAAGTTGGGATGCGAGTTCATGTGCCTTTTGGTAAGGGAAATCGCCTGATTCAAGGGATTGTTCTTGGTTTGGAGTCCCAATTGGATGAAGAAGAGATGGAGCAAGATTTAAAAGATATTGCCGAGGTACTGGATTTTTCCCCTGTTCTCACGCAAGAACAACTCTGGCTGGCTGAGGAGCTCCGTAAATCCGTCTTTTCCTATAAAATTTCTATCCTCAAGGCTATGTTACCAGGGTTTCTGAACTCTAGCTATGACAAAATTCTCTATCCTATGGCAGGTCTGAGTCAGGAAGACCGAGAGCGCTTGTTTGGTTCAGAAGATTCGCTTGCCTTTTCTTCTCTAGATTTAGGTAAGCAAGCTGAAATGATGCGTTTGACTAGAAAAGGCCTGCTTGGTCTAGAATATCAGGCGATTGATCAAAAGAAGGTCAAGACCCAGTCTTGGTATGAGGTAGACCTTGTTCAGTTAGAAGGTGTAGAGATTTCTACACGCGCCAAGAAAAAGTTAGAACTGAGAGACTATCTGCTGTCTCATCCAGAGAGCGCTTCTTTGGCTAGTTTGTTAGAGTCCTACTCGCGGGAGCAAGTCAACTTCTTTGTGGAACAAGGTGCTGTGACCATAGTTCAAAAGGAAGTTCAACGCTCGGCTGCTTATTTTGAAGGGATTGAAGCAAGTCAGCCTTTAGAGTTGAATCCAGAGCAAAGACAGGCGCGTGATGCGGTTGTCAGTGCGATTGGCAGTCATCAGCCTCCTTTCCTCCTTCAAGGGATTACAGGAAGTGGGAAGACGGAGGTTTATTTGCAGATTATCCAAGGAGCCTTGGACAAGGGCAAGACAGCTATTTTGCTGGTGCCTGAGATTTCCTTGACTCCACAAATGACGGAGCGTTTTATTGCTCGATTTGGTGAGAAAGTGGCCATTCTTCATTCAGGCCTATCCAATGGTGAAAAGTACGACGAATGGCGCAAGGTGGAACGTGGCGATGCTCAAGTTGTTGTGGGTGCCAGATCTGCCATCTTTGCTCCGCTGAAAAATCTAGGTGTCATTATAATCGATGAGGAGCATGAAGCGACTTATAAGCAGGACAGCAATCCCCGTTACCATGCTAGAGAGGTAGCTATTTTACGGGCCCAGTATAATCAAGCAGCACTGGTACTTGGTTCAGCAACTCCTAGTCTGGAAAGCCGTGCTCGGGCTGGAAAAGGCGTTTATCAACATTTACGTCTGACCCAGCGCGCCAATCCTTTAGCTAGGATCCCTGAGGTTCAAGTAATTGACTTTCGGGACTATATCGGACAAAATGAAACGTCAAACTTTACGCCACCTTTGCTAGAAGCGATTCAGGATCGTCTGGCTAAAAAAGAGCAGGTGGTTCTTATGCTCAATCGTCGTGGTTATTCTAGCTTTGTTATGTGTCGGGAGTGTGGGACCGTGGATACTTGTCCTAACTGTGACATTTCCTTGACCTTGCACATGGATACCAAGACCATGAACTGCCATTATTGTGGTTTTTCGAAGGACATTCCTCAGGTCTGTCCTAACTGTAAGAGCCGAAGTATTCGTTACTATGGGACAGGGACACAGAAGGCTTATGATGAGCTGGCAGAACTCTTTCCGCAGGCCCGCATTTTGCGGATGGATGTGGACACGACTCGTAAGAAAGGTAGTCACCAAGCTCTTCTTGACCAGTTTGGGCGAGGAGAAGCAGATATTTTACTAGGTACTCAGATGATTGCCAAGGGATTGGATTTTCCTAATGTAACCTTAGTTGGAGTTCTCAATGCGGATACGGCATTGAATCTACCTGATTTCCGTTCTTCTGAGAGAACCTTCCAGCTCTTGACTCAGGTTGCAGGCCGGGCAGGTCGTGCTGAAAAAGCTGGGCAGGTCTTGATTCAGTCTTACAATCCTCAGCACTACGCTATTCGATTTGCAAAGGATCAGGATTACGAAGGTTTTTATGCCTATGAAATGGGAATCAGACGACAACTTGGTTATCCGCCTTACTATTTCACTATTGGCATTACCCTTTCTCACAAGAAAGAAGAAGAGGTGGTCAAACGTGCTTATGAAGTTATGAATATTTTGCGGTCAGGATTGTCAGAGACCAGTAACATTCTTGGGCCAACCCCCAAACCGATTGCTCGTACCCACAACCTCTATCATTACCAGATTTTGATTAAATACCGTTTAGAAGATGAGCTAAGTCCGACCCTCAACCAGGTCTTAGCCTTGACTCAAGAACGGGAAAATAGTGAGCTCCGTCTCAGCATTGACCATGAGCCACAGCAATTTTTATAAGAAGGAGAAGATATGACAAAATTAATCTTTATGGGGACACCCGACTTTTCAGCAACAGTCTTAAAAGGACTTTTGACAGATGACCGTTACGAAATTCTAGCCGTTGTGACCCAGCCGGACCGTGCTGTTGGGCGAAAAAAAGTGATTCAAGAAACCCCAGTCAAGCAGGCTGCCAAGGAAGCAGGGCTTCCTATTTATCAACCTGAAAAATTATCTGGAAGTCCTGAGATGGAAGCTATTATGAAGCTAGGAGCAGATGGAATTGTGACTGCTGCTTTTGGGCAGTTTCTGCCAAGTAAACTCCTTGATAGCATGGACTTTGCGGTCAATGTTCACGCTTCCCTTCTTCCCAAACACCGTGGTGGTGCGCCTATCCATTATGCCTTGATTCAAGGGGATGAGGAAGCTGGTGTGACCATCATGGAAATGGTGAAGGAAATGGATGCAGGAGATATGATTTCTCGTCGCAGTATTCCAATCACGGATGAGGACAATGTCGGCACCTTGTTTGAGAAATTGGCGCTAGTTGGTCGTGATTTGCTTTTGGACACTTTGCCTGCCTACATTGCTGGGGAAATCAAACCTGAACCGCAGGATCCAAGTCAGGTCACTTTCTCGCTAAATATCAAGCCAGAGGAAGAAAAACTGGACTGGAACAAAACCAATCGTCAACTCTTTAACCAAATCCGTGGCATGAACCCCTGGCCTGTTGCCCATACTTTCCTTAAGGGCGACCGCTTTAAGATTTATGAAGCACTACCAGTAGAAGGTCAGGGAAATCCAGGTGAGATTCTCTCTACTGGTAAGAAAGAATTGATTGTCGCAACGGCAGAAGGGGCTCTATCCCTCAAACAAGTGCAGCCAGCTGGTAAACCTAAGATGGACATTGCTTCCTTCCTCAATGGAGTTGGACGTACATTGACTGTAGGAGAACGATTTGGTGACTAAAGTAGAAACGGCTAGGAGTTTAGCCCTAGCAGTATTAGAGGATGTTTTTATCAATCAAGCATACTCAAATATCGCCTTAAATAAGCATTTCAAGGGAAGTCAACTTTCGGCAGCAGACAAGGGCTTGGTGACCGAGCTGGTCTATGGAACGGTAGCCCGTAAACTGACTCTGGAATGGTACCTATCCCACTTTATCGAAGACAGAGACCAGTTAGATAGTTGGCTTTATGTCCTTCTTCTCATGAGTGCTTACCAGCTCCGCTATTTGGACAAGATTCCAGACCATGCTGTGGTCAATGAAGCAGTAGAATTGGCCAAAGTTCGTAAAAAAGGTAGCGAAAAATTGGTCAACGCCGTCCTTCGTCGTATTCTACGTGAAGGCTGGCCAGATATCACTAGCATCAAACGAAAAAACAAACGTGACTCCGTTGCCTATTCTCTCCCAGTTTGGCTAGTTGCCAAGCTCAAGGAAGAATACGGAGAAGAGCGAGCACAAGCTATTTTTGAAAGCCTTTTGGTGCGAAACAAGGCCAGCATTCGTGTAACGGACCTAGGACGAAAAGAAGAAATCCAAGTCTTGTTGGAGGCTAGTGATTCATCCTTGTCTCCCTCTGGTCTTGTGAAGGAGCAGGGGCATTTTGCAGGCCATGATTTGTTTGCGGATGGAGCCATTACCATCCAAGACGAGTCCAGTCAGCTGGTTGCTCCGACGCTTGATTTAAAAGGGCATGAGCAGGTTCTAGATGCCTGTGCGGCTCCAGGTGGGAAAACAGCCCATATAG
Organism: Streptococcus mitis; assembly: GCF_002096895.1. Classification (GTDB taxonomy): domain Bacteria; phylum Bacillota; class Bacilli; order Lactobacillales; family Streptococcaceae; genus Streptococcus; species Streptococcus mitis_AH. The sequence goes on from NZ_NCVI01000020.1 coordinate 401,791, forward strand.
CCTCTTATCTTACGACAGGTCAAGTTACTGCTTTGGACTTGTACGACCACAAGTTGGACTTAATCCAAGAAAATGCCCAACGTCTGGGAGTTGCAGATCGGGTTCAAACGCAAAAATTAGATGCCAGAAAGGTGCATGAGTTTTTTGGTCAGAATTCATTTGATAAGATTTTGGTGGATGCTCCCTGTTCAGGAATTGGTCTTTTACGCCGCAAACCAGACATCAAATACAATAAGGAAACATCAGATTTCGCGTCTTTGCAGGAAATTCAGCTAGAAATATTAGGTAGTGTTTGTCAAACACTAGGCAAAGGTGGTATAATAACTTATAGTACCTGTACTATTGTCTCAGAGGAGAACTTTCAAGTCGTACAGGCATTTTTAGAAAGTCATCCCGACTTTGAGCAGGTAAAACTAGAACATGAATGTAAGAATATCATGAAAGATGGTTGTATTCTCATTACACCTGAATTGTATGGAAGTGATGGATTTTTCATCAGCCAATTTCGTAAGATATCGGATTAGGAAGGAACTGACATATGGAAATTTCAATATTAACGGATGTTGGTCAAAAACGAACAAATAACCAAGACTATGTCAACCACTACGTCAACAGAGCAGGTCGTACTATGATTATCTTAGCTGACGGGATGGGAGGACACCGTGCAGGAAATATCGCGAGTGAAATGGCGGTTACAGATTTAGGTATCGCTTGGGTAGATACCCAAATTGATACCATCAACGAGGTGCGTGAATGGTTTGCTAACAACCTTGAGATGGAAAATCAAAAGATTAACCAATTGGGACAAGATGAAGCCTATAAAGGAATGGGTACAACCCTTGAGGCTGTAGCCATTATTGATAATCAGGCTATTTATGCTCACATCGGAGATTCTCGTATCGGTTTGATTCGTGGAGAAGAATACCACCAGTTAACGAGCGACCATTCTTTGGTCAATGAATTGCTTAAGGCAGGTCAATTGACGCCAGAAGAAGCTGCTAGCCATCCACAGAAAAATATTATTACTCAATCTATTGGTCAAAAAGATGAAATTCAGCCTGATTTTGGAATAATCACCCTTGAGCCTGGGGACTATCTCTTACTCAATAGCGATGGTTTGACAAATATGATTTCAGGAAGTGAGATTTCTGATATTGTAACCAGCGATATTTCTTTGGAAGATAAGGCAGCAACCTTGATCCGTTTTGCCAACAATGCAGGTGGTTTAGATAACATCACAGTTGCCCTTATTGCTGTTAATGAGGAGGAAACAGAATGATCCAAATCGGCAAGATTTTTGCCGGGCGGTATCGGATTCTCAAACAGATTGGCCGAGGAGGCATGGCAGATGTTTACTTGGCTAAAGATTTGATTCTAGACGGGGAAGAAGTGGCAGTAAAGGTTCTGAGGACCAACTACCAGACAGACCCGATTGCTGTGGCTCGTTTTCAGCGGGAAGCGAGAGCCATGGCAGATTTGGACCATCCTCATATCGTTCGGATTACAGATATCGGTGAAGAAGAGGGACAACAGTATCTCGCAATGGAATATGTTGCTGGTTTAGACCTCAAACGCTATATCAAGGAACATCACCCTCTTTCAAATGAAGAAGCGATTCGAATCATGGGACAAATCCTTCTGGCTATGCGCTTAGCCCATACTCGAGGGATTGTTCACAGGGATTTGAAACCGCAAAATATCCTTTTGACCCCAGATGGGACTGCCAAAGTTACAGACTTTGGGATCGCAGTAGCCTTTGCAGAGACAAGTCTGACTCAGACCAACTCAATGCTAGGTTCCGTTCATTATTTGTCTCCAGAGCAGGCGCGTGGTTCTAAAGCAACTGTGCAGAGTGATATCTATGCTATGGGGATTATCTTCTATGAGATGCTGACAGGTCATATTCCTTACGATGGGGATAGTGCGGTGACTATTGCCCTCCAGCATTTCCAGAAGCCCTTGCCATCGGTTATAGCTGAAAATCCATCTGTACCTCAGGCTTTAGAAAATGTTGTTATCAAGGCAACTGCCAAGAAATTGACAGATCGCTACAAGTCAGTCGCTGAGATGTATGTGGATTTATCTAGTAGTTTGTCTTATAATCGTCGTAATGAACCAAAGCTGGTCTTTGACGATGCGACTAAGACGGACACCAAGACTCTTCCTAAAGTTCCACAAAGTACCTTGACTTCTATTCCTAAAGCTCCGGTACAAGAGGGAAGACCTCAACCTAAGCCCCAGCCTCATCAAACAGAAAAAACGGTACCTAGTCCAAAGCCAACCAAACGCCGTCGCATGAAAGCACGTTATCCAATTTTATTTGCGACTTTCTTGTTAGTTGTGGCATCTTTAGTATGGATTTTATATAGAACGCCCGCTACCATTGCCGTTCCAAAGGTGGCAGGTCAGACGGTTGCAGAGGCTAAAGAGGCTCTAAAAAAAGCCAATTTTGAGGTTGGTGAAGAAAAATCAGAGGCCAGTGACAAGGTTGAAGAAGGTAGGGTTATTCGTACCGATCCTGATGCTGGTACAGCACGTAAAGAAGGAACAAAAATTAATTTGATTGTGTCTTCAGGTCAGCAGTCTTTCCAACTCGGAAATTATCTTGGAAGAAAATCTAGTGATGTAGTGGCAGAGTTGAAAGGCAAGAAGGTTCCAGAAAATCTAATTAAGATTGAGGAAGAAGAATCCAACGAAATCGAAGCCGGTACAATCATGAAACAAAGTTTACCGGAAGGAACAACCTACGATCTTAGCAAGGCAACTCAAATAGTTCTGACTGTTGCTAAAAAAGTAAATTCTATTTCAATGCCAAGTTATATTGGTTCAAGTCTTGAATTCACTAAAATTAATTTGATTCAAATTGTTGGGGTGAAAGAGGCTAATATTGAAGTTGTTGAAGTGTCAACCGCTCCTGAAGGAACAGCAGAAGGAAATGTGGTGGATCAGACTCCAAAAGCGGGTGGAAAAATTGATTTAGCCAGCACACGTATTAAAATTTCGATTTATAAACCCAAAACACCACCATCAAGTTCCTCTTCAACGTCAGTTCAACGTGGTAACCAAGGTTCGCCTACTACTCCAAATCAAGGGAATCAACAAGGTGGCCAGCAAGGAAATCAACAAGGAACGGTTCCTACTCCGACTCAACCAAATAGTGAAGGAAACCACGAAAATTCTCGTGATTAAACGAATCTTTGTCATGATTTCATGGCAAAGATTTTTTTTGACTCCAGATTTGTGATAGAATAGAGGGAGTTGATAAAAGGAGGGACGCATGGAAGAATCAAGAGAATTAAATGCCGTCATCGATGTGATTATGTTAGCTGGAACCATTCTTCTCAAAAGTGGTTCAGAGATTCATCGTGTAGAAGATACCATGATTCGTATTGCGCATTCGCAGGGGATTGTGGATTGCAATGTTCTTGCCATGCCAGCCGCTATCTTTTTCTCCATTGAAAATACCAATATTTCGCGAATGAAACGCGTGACTTCCTCTTCTTATAATATTGAAAAAGTCTGTGATGTGAACCAGATTTCTCGTCAGTTGGTAGGGGGGCAGATTGATTTAGAGACAGCCTTCAAGCAATTGAAGGCCTTGCAAGCTCAACCTCTTCCCTATACTAAGTTGCAGGTAACTTTGGCTGCGACCTTTAGTGCTCCTTTCTTTTCAATTATGTTTAGTGGAAATATCTACGACGCACTTGGGGCAGGAGTAGCTACCTTATTTGGTTTTGCCTTTTCCCTCTATGTAGAGAAGTTTATCCGAATTCCCTTTGTGACAGCCTTTGCTGGAGCCTTTGTCTTTGGGATGATAGCCCAGTTTTGGGCTCGCTACACAGGTTTTCCTTCAACGGCAGATTTGATTATAGCTGGTGCGGTCATGCCGTTTGTACCAGGGATTGCCTTGACCAATGCGGTTCGTGATATTATGACCAACCACATAAACTCTGGTATGAGTAAGATGTTTGAATCCCTGCTCATTACCCTTGCTTTAGGGGCGGGAACTTCTGTCGCCTTGGTATTGATGAACTAATATGACACTAACAACCTTTTTATTACAAGCAGTAGCAAGTCTTCTTGCTATCATCACTTTTTTAATCGTACTCAATGTGCAACGCTCTATGCTCTTACCTGGAGGGATTTTAGGCATGGCTGTCTGGCTAATCTATCTCTTGCTCAAGGAACCGACCAATGTTATTGTGGCTACTTTTATTGCAGCCATTATCGGTTCTTGTGTCAGCCAGATTTTAAGTATTCTTTATAAGACTCCTGCTGTGGTCTTTATCTTGGCCATCTTGGCACCTCTGGTTCCGGGTTATCTTTCTTATCGAACAACAGCCTTTTTTGTGACAGGAGATTACAGTCATGCCATTGCTAGTGCAACCTTGGTTGTTATGTTGGCTTTGGTGATTTCTATTGGAATGGCTAGTGGAACAGTGATTCTCAGATTTTATTCCTACTTAAGAAAACAGCATAAAAGTTAGAATAATAAGAGGCTTGGTTTGGTGAATCAAGTCTTTTTTCTCTCTTTTACTGCCATTTGTGATAAAATAGTATAGAACGATTTTTTACAATGAATGATAAAACAGAGGTAAATATGACAATCGGTATTGATAAGATTGGTTTTGCGACCAGTCAATATGTCTTGAAATTACAAGACTTAGCAGAAGCAAGGGGAATTGACCCTGAAAAATTAAGCAAAGGACTCTTGCTCAAGGAATTGAGTATTGCGCCTCTAACTGAGGATATCGTGACCTTGGCAGCTAGTGCAAGTGATTCTATTTTAACTGAGCAAGAAAGACAAGAAATCGATATGGTCATTGTGGCTACCGAGTCAGGAATTGACCAGAGTAAAGCTGCGGCCGTCTTTGTACATGGTTTGCTGGGCATCCAGCCCTTTGCTCGTAGTTTCGAGATTAAAGAAGCTTGCTATGGAGCGACAGCTGCCCTTCATTATGCCAAATTGCATGTGGAAAATTCTCCAGAGTCCAAGGTTTTGGTCATTGCCAGTGACATTGCCAAGTACGGTATTGAAACTCCGGGAGAACCAACTCAAGGTGCTGGAAGTGTAGCTATGTTGATTACACAGAATCCACGCATTATGGCCTTTAATAATGACAATGTGGCTCAGACTCGTGACATCATGGATTTCTGGCGTCCAAATTACTCAACAACTCCTTATGTAAATGGTGTCTATTCTACCCAACAATATTTGGATAGTTTGAAAACGACTTGGCTTGAATACCAAAAACGCTACCAGCTTACTTTGGATGATTTTGCGGCTGTTTGCTTCCACTTGCCTTATCCTAAATTAGCGCTAAAAGGCTTGAAAAAAATCATGGATAAGAGTCTGCCTCAAGAGAAAAAAGACCTTTTACAAAACCATTTTGACCAGTCTATTCTCTACAGTCAAAAGGTGGGAAATATCTACACAGGTTCACTTTTCCTTGGACTTTTGTCTCTCTTGGAAAATACAGATAGCCTGAAGGCTGGGGATAAAATCGCCCTTTATAGTTACGGAAGTGGGGCTGTGGCTGAGTTCTTCAGTGGTGAATTGGTTGAAGGATATGAAGCTTATCTGGATAAAGACCGCTTGAACAAACTCAACAAACGTACTGCCCTATCCGTTGCAGACTATGAAAAGGTCTTCTTTGAAGAAGTAGACTTGGATGAAGCAAACTCTGCCCAGTTTGCTGGTTATGAAAATCAAGATTTTGCCTTGGTTGAAATTGTGGACCACCAACGCCGTTATAGCAAGGTTGAAAAATAATGAAGATAAGTTGGAATGGATTTTCTAAAAAATCATACCATGAGCGCCTCGAGCTGTTAAAAGCTCAGGCGCTCCTTAGTCCTGAAAAACAAACCAGTCTGGAGCAGGATGAACACATTAGCGTGACTGTCGCAGATCAGCTGAGTGAGAATGTAGTGGGAACTTTTTCTCTGCCTTATTCGCTGGTCCCAGAGGTTCTCATTAACGGTCAGGAATACACAGTTCCCTATGTGACAGAAGAGCCCTCAGTGGTTGCTGCGGCTAGCTATGCCAGCAAAATCATCAAGCGAGCAGGCGGTTTTACTGCACAAGTGCATGAGCGTCAGATGATTGGGCAGGTAGCCCTTTATCAAGTTGCTGAACCTGAACAAGCGCAAGAGAAGATTGTCAGCAAAAAAGCAGAACTCTTGGAGCTTGCCAATCAAGCCTATCCTTCTATCGTTAAACGTGGAGGTGGGGCGCGTGATTTGCATGTAGAGCAGATAAAAGGCGAAACAGACTTTCTCGTTGTGTATCTCCATGTTGATACCCAGGAAGCCATGGGAGCCAATATGCTCAACACCATGTTGGAAGCCTTGAAACCTGTCTTAGAAGAACTCAGTCAGGGACAAAGTCTTATGGGGATTCTGTCCAACTACGCGACCGATTCTCTGGTGACGGCAAGCTGTCGCATCGCCTTTCGCTATTTGAGCCGCCAAAAGGATCAAGGACGAGAAATTGCGGAGAAAATTGCGTTGGCTAGCCAGTTTGCGCAGGCTGATCCTTACCGAGCAGCTACCCACAATAAAGGGATTTTTAACGGTATCGATGCCATTTTGATTGCCACTGGTAATGACTGGCGTGCCATTGAGGCGGGAGCTCATGCCTTTGCCTGTCGAGACGGACGCTATCAAGGTCTTAGTCAATGGACGCTGGACCTTGAAAGAGAAGAATTGGTCGGTCAGATGACCTTGCCCATGCCTGTAGCGACCAAGGGTGGTTCTATCGGCCTCAACCCTCGTGTGGCCCTTAGTCACGAACTACTGGGAAATCCTTCTGCCAAAGAATTAGCTCAGATTATTGTTTCTATCGGACTAGCCCAAAATTTTGCGGCCCTGAAAGCTTTGGTAAGTACAGGAATCCAGCAAGGACACATGAAATTGCAGGCCAAATCCTTAGCTCTCTTAGCAGGTGCCAGTGAATCCGAGGTAGCTCCCCTAGTTGAGCGCCTCATTGCTGATAAAACATTTAACCTAGAGACAGCCCAGCGCTATCTAAAAAACTTAAGATCATAAAAAACTCAGACGAACCAGTCTGAGTTTTCTTGTGCTTATATACTTTTTCCTGGTAATAATGTGACTGGTAAAAAGTAGCCTGTTGTCGCGACTTCCTTGCCTTCGATCTTCTGCAAGAGGAGGTCAACAGTGAGGCAGGCAATCTCTTCCAAGGGTTGCTTGATGGTCGCCAGTTGAGGATAGTAATTTTCGATAAAGTAGGTACCATCGTATCCGATGACTTTGAGTTCTTCTGGGACAGAAATGCCCAGTTCCTGAGCAATTTTAATGACTAGAATAGCAGTCAAATCATCCGAAGCAAAGATGGCATCTGGTTTTTGTCGAGTCAAGATATTCTTGATTTCCATTTCTTTTCTTACAGGAGAAAAGTCACTGGAAACATTGATAATAGGAGCTTGGGGGAGTACGGATGCAAAGCCAGCGTGGCGTAGCCCAGTTGGCGAATTGGAATTGTCATTCCCTGTAATCATGATGATAGACTGGGCGCCTGTCTTAACCAAGGTCTGGGCTGCGAGAACCCCACCAGCGTAGTTGTCAGAGGAGACGACAGGAATATCTGGTGACAGATTTCGGTCAAAGGAAATAATCGGCGCTGTCACGCGATTGTAGTCTTCGATTCCCAAGTTGTGACTACCCGAAATGATGCCGTCCACCTGATTGGCTTCCAACATTTCGATGTATTCGCGTTCCTTCTCAGAATCATGCTCACTGTTGCAGATGATGGTCTTGTAACCATTTTTAAAGAGTTGATGTTCCAGCTTATCAATCAATTCTGCATAGAAAACGTTAGAAATATTGGGGAAAATCAAGCCGATTAACTTGGCTGATTTTCCTTGTAGACTGCGAGCTAGGTTGTTGGGTTTATAGCCCAATTCCCGCATGGCTTCATTAACCTTTTGAATGGTTTTTTCAGAGAGATAACCTTTTTTATTGATAACCCGAGAAACGGTAGTAGGGCTGACGCCTGCAAGTTTGGCGACATCAGTTAGTTTTGCGACCATAATCTAATTCATAGTAAGTTCCAGTTGGGTTTCCAGATTTGATGAGGATCCCATTTTGGTCCGCATGTGGGAAGACACGACCAGAAAATACTTTTTCTCCTTTATTGATGAAAATTTCAAAGACAGAGTTATCGATGAAAATTGTAGCAGTAGTAGCCTGGTTGTCGATTGGGCAAGAACGAGTTGTCCCAAATTCTTGAGCGTACTGTTCACCAGCCTGACTACGATCTACTGTCACTTGACCATTTACAAGGTCAAAGTTGATTGAAAGTCCCTTGCCTTCTTTATCAGCAAGTAAGACAATCTCGCTCTGACTATTGGCTTCCAAGTTGAGTTCAAGTTCGTAAGTGTTCTTGGTTTGGGCAAGGTTTGAGAAAGGTTCTTCAGAAGCACGAAGGTCCTTGATAGCTGCGACTGGGTATTGGTAGAGTTTGCCGTCTTTGATAGTGAGTTCCTTGACCAAAGAGAAGGTTCCTTGGTAGTCGAAACGATCAGATGGATATGAAACATCAGGCAAGCCAAGCCAGCTAACAGCTAGAGCACGTCCATCAGGAGCGTTAAAGGCTTGAGTTGCATAGGCTTCGAAACCATAGTCCATGTTTTGAAGTTGAGATACATCTACCATTTTAGCATTTTCAGGGTCAAAGGAAGCCCCAATCTTATACATATTTGGAAAGATATTATCGTAGTCTAGAACTTTCTTATCCAATCCTTGTGGGCAGTAGAGAAGGACAGGTTGTTCCCCTACAAAGACCAGATTTGGACATTCCATCATGTAGGCAGTACGGTCGTTAGCAAAGTCAAGGTTGCCAACGGCTTGCCAGTTTGTATAGTCGTTGTCTACAGCCTTGTAGAGACGGACGAAGCCTTTTTTCTCCAAGTCCTGTCCACCGACGATAGCATAGTATTGGCCCTTGAAGTTAAAAATTTGCGGATCACGGAAGTGGTCAGTAGAGTCTGCTGGCTGGTCGATCAAGATCTTGTCAATCTTCGTAATCTTGCCATCCTTGTCCATCAAAGCACCGATTTGGTACGGGTGACGGATCCAGTTTTCATCGCGGACATTTCCTGTATAAAATAGGAACAAGTTATCGCCAAACTGCATGGCAGAACCAGAGTAGGCACCGTGGCTATCTAATGGAGTATCTGGTAAAACTTTGATTCCAGTTTCTTTAAAGTGAATCAAATCATCACTTTCTAGCTGTGCCCAAGATTTTAAACCGTGGGCTGCACCAAAAGGAAAATTCTGGTAAAAGAGGATCCACTTGCCATCAAAGTAAGAAAAGCCATTTGGGTCGTTGAGAAGTCCTGTTTTTGGCTCAACATGGTAATGAGTATGCCATGGAGATTGTGCCATATTTTTCTTTATATTTTGAATTTCTTCTTGCGTCCAATCTTCATAGGGTCTATAACGACGCTCAGTTGTCCATTCCATTCATTCATTCCTCCAAAAATCTTATCACTTTTAATAGTAACCGTTTTCGATTAAAAATGCAAGCCTTTTATGTTAAAAAAGAGAAAAAACTGCCAAACGTTTATCATAAATCAAAAGCAGGAAATCAATCATCTATCTGCAGAAAATTGAAAGAAAGTGAAATAAAATCCTTTTTAACTCAGATTTTAAACTATTTTTTTAAAGAACACTTTCATAAAACTCTCACAATATATCAAAACAAAGGACCTTACTCTAAGAAACAAATATTTTTTCTGCAAAACGCTTGACATATTTTTGAAACATGATAAAATAAAAGTCGTAGGGCGAATAAAATCGCTTTCAAACAATAACAAAATTCTATAATAAGGAGATTTTTGCTATGGATTATAGTAAAGTTGCTGCCGAGGTCATTGAGGCTGTCGGTAAGGATAATCTTGTAGCTGCAGCACACTGTGCAACTCGTCTTCGTTTGGTATTGAAAGACGAATCAAAAGTGAATCAAGCAGCTCTAGATAATAATGCGGATGTCAAGGGAACTTTTAGCACTAATGGACAATATCAAATTATCATTGGTCCTGGTGATGTTAACTTCGTGTATGCGGAAATCATCAAGAAAACTGGTTTAAAAGAAGTTTCGACAGATGATTTGAAAGAGATTGCTAATAAAGACAAAAAGTTCAATCCATTGATGGACTTGATTAAACTTTTGTCAGACATCTTTGTTCCTATTATCCCTGCCTTAGTTGCAGGTGGTCTCTTGATGGCTTTACGTAACTTCTTGACATCACCAGATTTGTTTGGACCTCAATCAATTGAAGATATGTATCCTGCAATCAAAGGCTTCTCAGCTATGATTCAATTGATGTCTGCTGCTCCATTTATGTTCCTCCCTGTTTTGGTTGGTATTTCAGCAGCCAAGCGCTTTGGAGCAAACCAATTCCTTGGTGCGGCAATTGGTATGATTATGACCACTCCAGATTTGGGTGGCAAAGAAGCCTTCTGGGACATCTTAGGTTTCCATGTTACACAAACAAACTATGCTTATCAAGTTATTCCAGTCCTTGTTGCAATCTGGTTGTTAGCAAATTTGGAAAAATTCTTCCACAAGAAATTGCCATCTGCAGTTGACTTCACTTTCACACCGCTTTTATCAGTGATGCTTACAGGCTTCCTTACCTTTACAGTTATCGGTCCTGTTATGTTGGTTGTGTCTGATGCGATTACAAATGCGATTGTATGGTTGTACAACACAACAGGTGCCTTTGGTATGGGTCTATTTGGTGGAACTTACTCACTAATCGTTATGACAGGTCTTCACCAATCATTCCCAGCAATCGAAACACAATTGTTGTCTGCTTACAATAATAACGGTACTGGATTTGGAGACTACATCTTTGTTGTTGCTTCAATGGCAAACGTAGCACAAGGTGCGGCTACTCTTGCAATCTACTTCTTGACAAAAAATGCTAAAACAAAAGGATTGTCAAGTTCGGCTGCTGTTTCTGCCTTCCTTGGTATTACAGAACCTGCTCTCTTTGGGGTAAACTTGAAATACAAATTCCCATTCTTCTGCGCCCTTGCTGGTTCAGCAATTGGTGCCTTCGTAGCAGGTTTAACTCACGTTATTGCAGTTTCATTGGGAGCGGCTGGATTTATTGGATTCCTTTCTATTAAGGCTGCTTCAATCCCTATGTATATAGTTGCGGAAATTATGTCCTTTGTTGCCGCCTTTGCTTTCACTTATTTCTACGGGAAAACAAAAGCAGCTAGTGTCTTTGCTGATGAAGCAGCCACAGCAACTGCAGAAACAGTTACTGAACCTACAGTAGAAGCACCAGTAGTGGAAGAGACTGATACTCTTCAAAATGAAACACTTGTAACTCCTATCGTCGGTGATGTTGTCGCTCTTGCTGATGTCAATGATCCAGTCTTCTCAAGTGGAGCTATGGGCCAAGGTATCGCTGTGAAACCAAGTCAAGGTGTGGTATATGCACCAGCTGATGCGGAAGTTTCAATCGCCTTTCCAACAGGACACGCTTTTGGTTTGAAAACAACTGATGGTGCTGAAGTCTTGATCCACGTTGGTATTGACACTGTATCTATGAATGGTGAAGGTTTTGAAGCAAAAGTTGCTCAAGGTGATAAGGTTAAAGCTGGCGATGTTCTTGGAACCTTTGACTCAAACAAAATTGCTGCAGCTGGTCTTGATGATACAACAATGGTTATCGTTACAAATACAGCTGACTACGCTTCAGTAGCTCCAGTCGCAACAGGTTCAGTTGCGAAGGGGGATGCTGTGATCGAAGTGAAAATCTAATCAATCCTCTCTAATGTGAAAACGAACAAATGACATGTTTGTTCGTTTTTGCTTGAATGGTAAGATTTACAGAGGAAAATCTAAAAAATAGAGAAATTTAGACTTTCGAAATATGCTATAATAAAGAAAATAAAAACAAGAGGTTTATCATGACAAAATTATATGGAAGCTTGGAAGCGGGCGGTACAAAGTTTGTCTGTGCTGTCGGTGATGAAAACTTTAACGTTGTAGAAAAAACACAATTTCCAACAACAACTCCAATCGAAACAATCGATAAAACCATCGAGTTCTTCTCAAAATTCGACAACCTTGCTGGTCTTGCAGTTGGTTCATTTGGTCCGATTGATATTGATAAAAACTCAAAAACTTATGGCTTTATCACAACGACTCCAAAACCAAACTGGGCAAATGTGGACTTGCTGGGTGCCCTTCGTCGCGCACTAAACGTGCCAATGTACTTCACTACAGACGTAAACAGCTCTGCCTATGGTGAAGTGGTTGCCCGTAATAATGCTGGTGCTCGTATCGAAAACTTGGTTTACTACACAATCGGTACAGGTATCGGTGCAGGTGTCATCCAACGTGGTGAGTTTATCGGCGGTGTGGGTCACCCTGAGATGGGTCATTACTATGTGGCTAGACACCCAATGGATATTGAAAAAGAGTTTAAGGGTGTTTGTCCTTTCCATAAGGGATGTTTGGAAGGCTATGCAGCTGGTCCAAGTTTGGAAGCTCGTACAGGTGTTCGTGGGGAAAATATTGAACTCAACAACCCTGTTTGGGATGTTCAAGCCTACTATATCGCTCAAGCTGCGGTTAATGCGACAGTGACTTTCCGCCCAGACGTGATTGTCTTTGGTGGAGGGGTCATGGCTCAACAACACATGCTGGACCGTGTCCGTGAGAAATTTACATCTCTTCTCAATGGTTACCTACCAGTACCAGATGTGCGTGATTACATTGTAACGCCAGCAGTAGCAGGAAATGGTTCTGCTACTCTTGGGAACTTTGTTCTTGCAAAAGAAGTTTCAAAATAAATCACAAAATCCGCTTGGGAAACCAAACGGATTTTTTACGTGTCAAAGCATTTGCCAGAAAAAGTCAATAATATAGGTCAGACCGTAGGTATAAACCACGAGAGTAAAGGGCTTGGTCAGAATGATGATGGTCATATAGCGCTTGAAACTCATCTTGGTCAGGGCAGCCAGCATACAGAGAAAGTCAGCTGGACTAATGGGCCAAATCATCATAAAGATAAAGAAACGGTCAAAACGATTGCCCTTATCCAACCAACCGATATACTTGTCATAGGTACGCTTGCTGACGACAGACTGGACAAAGGCGGCCCCATAGAGGCGCACCAGATAAAAGATAATGGCACAGCCAATGACAATGCCGATATAGTTGTAGATAGTCCCGATGATGTGACCGTAGATAAAGACGCCAGCCACCGAGGTCAAGGCCCCAGGAATGATAGGGACGACCGTCTGTAAAATCTGTAAAAAGATAAAGAGAGGTGGCCCCCAGATACCTGCCTGCTGGATAAAGGCAGAGAGGGTTTCCTTAGACTGTAAAATCCCAGCCTGATAAGCCCAAATACAGAAAATCAAACTCCCAACCCCACCGACAATCGATGAGATATTGATAACTTGCTGTAAAAGGGGAGAAACAGCTTTCATTTGTTTATCCTGTGACATGTAAACTCCTCATAGATAGTATAACTCTACTATACCATATTTTGGAGGAGAAAGGGGGAATGAGTGTTTTTGCTATAGGAAGAGTGATGGATTTTGAGGCTAAACATGCTATAATAAAGGGAGCAGACAAGTAGCAAAGGAGAGAGTATGATACAGGTAAAACCAGAATTGGAGATAGAAAAGCAACTGATCAGCCAACTGGTGACTGGGGAAAGTCAATGGACTTACAGAGATGACCTTAAAACAGAAGAGCAATTATGGGAAAACTTCTTTGAAAAGCTAGCTCAGAACAATGTGGCTCTATTGGCAGATCATCCCCTGACAGAACAGGAAAAACGGCAGATAAAGAATCAACTGAACTTTGTTAGCTATTATGATGCGGCCAAGTGGTTGGTCGGAGAAAATGGCATTGCCAAGGTTGAGGTTCAGAGAGAAGATGCTAGTTTGGGGACTATCCGTTTATCTGTTATTTGGCGAGACAATATCGCAGCTGGCAAGTCTAGTTATGAGGTTGTCAACCAAGTCGAGAGAGATAAGATAAATCCTCAGGATCAAGACCGCAGGCTAGATGTGACCCTCTTGATCAATGGCCTGCCAATGATTCAGATTGAGCTTAAAAGTCCCCGAGTTGCTTTTCTAGATGCCTTTCATCAAATCAAAAAGTATGATAGAGAAGGAAAGTTCCGTGGCATCTACTCTAGCTTACAGATGTTTGTTGTGACCAATAAGGTAGATACTCGCTATATCGCTGCGGCTAGGGAAAATAAACTCAACAAGCAATTTCTAACTAAGTGGGTCGATAAGGATAATCAACCCATAACGAGCTTGACCAGCTTTGCTCACGAAGTCCTTTCCATTCCTCGTGCTCATCAGATGGTCATGCAGTATTCTGTCCTTGATGATAGTAAGAAGGCTCTTATCCTTCTGCGTCCTTACCAGATCCACGCCATCGAAGCAGTGCAAGAAGCTTCTCGCCAGCAAGCGTCAGGATATGTCTGGCACACGACAGGTTCAGGTAAGACCCTGACTTCTTATAAGGTGGCTAGGAATCTCCTCCAGATTCCTTCCATCCAAAAGACGATTTTTGTCGTTGACCGCAGAGACTTGGACCAACAGACTACTTCGTCCTTTCTCTCCTATGCGACCAATGATGTCATTGATATTGATGAGACGGATAATACTCATGATTTGGTCAAGCGACTAGGGAGTAATGATAAGCGTGTGGTGGTAACGACCATCCAGAAAATTACCACCATGATGCGTAAGTTTGAACAAGGTCTTTACCAAAGAGATGCGGACAAAATCAAGGGTCTCCGAGTGGCCTTTGTCGTGGATGAATGCCACCGTGCCGTAACACCGCAGGCACAAAAAGACATTAAATTCTTTTTCCCACAGTCGCTTTGGTATGGTTTTACAGGCACACCTATCTTTAAGGAAAATAAACGCCAGCAAGTTGGTGATCTAGCCCAAACCACCCAGCAACAGTACGGTAACCGTCTCCATGAGTATACAGTCAAGGAAGCCATCCATGATGGAGCAGTTTTAGGCTTTAAGGTCGATTATCGCAATACCCTCATCACGGATAAATCTGAAAATGACATACCAGATACTGTCTACGAGGATGAGGAGCATATGCTGGAAGTCTTGGATGCCATTATCAATAAATCCCGTCAACAGCTAGGCTTCCAAAAAGGAGTGGGTAAGACCTACAATGCTATCTTGACTGTCAAGTCAATCCCTCAAGCCCAAGCTTATTATGACCTGCTCAAACGGGTCAAGGCTGGGGAGACGAGAGTCAAGGTGTCGGAGAGGGTTAAGCAGGTCCTTCCTGATTTTCCAAAGACGACCATCACCTACTCGGTCACTGAAAATGAAGAAGACTCAAGAGCCAATCAAGACCACATGAAGCAAGTCTTAGAGGACTATAACCAAGAGTTTGATACCCACTTTACCATGTCGGATCTGCGTGGTTTTAATACGGATGTCAATAACCGCCTAGCTCGAAAGCAGGACAAATACCTCTATCGCAATGAACAGTTGGACTTAGTCATCGTGGTCAATCGTCTCCTAACAGGATTTGATGCCCCTTGTCTGTCAACTCTCTTTATCGACCGCAATCCCATGCAACCGCAGGACTTGATTCAGGCTTTTAGCCGAACCAACCGTATTTTTGATAGCAGTAAGACCTATGGTCATATCATCACCTTCCAAAAGCCTCTAGCCTTTAAGGAAGCAGTAGATAATGCCCTCAAGCTCTACTCAAATGGTGGAGAAAACGAGGTCCTAGCCCCAAGTTGGGAAGAGGAAAAGAGGAACTTTTTACGGAGTTGCAGTGATTTCCAAAATCTCATCACCGATGATTCTGAGGATGGACTCCAAATCGAGCAAATCTCTACACCTGAGTTGAGGAAACTAGCTAAAACCTATCAAGCCTTTGATAAATACTTAGCCTCTATCCGAGTGTACAAAGAGTATGATGAGGAAGAACTTTACAGTCAGACGGGACTTGATGGAGAGAAGTTGGAAAGGTATCTGGGTCTTTATCGAAATGTCCTTGCTGAATTAAAAAGCCGAGTAGAGGATGATGACGACGGTGAACCACTTGATATCCACTATGAACTGGAGTCTATCCAAGTGGATGAGATCAACTATGCCTATATCTTGACATTGATCCAAAGCCTGATTGAACAAGGTCAAAGTCAAGAAAAGAACCTAAGCGTTCAAGATAAGGAAGCGGTGGATAACTATATTCAGAGTCTTGAGAAGACCAATCCCAATCTTGCCCAGATCATCACTGAACTTTGGAGAGAGGTACAAGAACATCCAGAAAGCTATCGTGGTCAGTCTATCGCAAATATTTTGGATCAGATGATAGAGGCTGTCATCCAGCAACATATCCAAGTCTTTAGTAAACGCTGGTATGTTGGTGAGGATGAACTCTGTTACTATGTCGAACATTACCGTAAGGGAGCTAAAAAACAACTAGGAGAAAGCCAGCTGACCAAGAGCCAGCGCTATCAGGACTATAAGCTAGAGGTGTCAGATGCCCTCAATCCTCTCCTTTATAAAAAACAAATCAAGGAAGCCTATACCCAGCTAGTAGAGGAAGTCATTGAGCCGTTGAGGGTTGGGAGATAGAATGTAATACGGAAAAATAATATGAAAATTAATAGTAATTCAATAAGAATTAAAGATGTTACAACTCATCTTGGAACATTTGATATTTCATCAAATAATAAACTAGAAGTTTTTTCTTTTATTATAAATGCAAATGATTTTGACTATAAAAACGCAACAGAACAATTATTAGAATCAGTTGCAGAGTTTGCTTTATCCAGAAAAATAAATAAAGAATATAAAGATAAGCCATTAGCTCTATCTAAAAAGGCTAGAGAAAAATTTAGGGATTATACAGAAAATAAAGGAGAGCTTGGAGAATTTTTTTTATATTGCTTTTTGGAAGGGCATCTTGGAGCGCCTAAAATTTTATCAAAGCTAGAACTTAAAACAGCTAAAAATATGTATGTAAATGGAGCTGACGGTTTACATTATTTAAAATTAGTTGATGGAAATTATCATTTAATTTTTGGAGAATCAAAGGTTGAGAAAAAATTAACCGATGGATTAAGACATGCTTTTGAGTCCATAAGTGATTTCAAAAAAGGTAAAAATAAAAAAGATAATGATAAAAGTGGAATAATGTTTGAGAGAGGGTTATTAAATTCAAATCTTGATAGAGAAATTGAAGATGAAAATGAGAAACTATTTTTAAAAAGTATTATTTATCCATCAACTAAGTCAGGTTTTTATGTAGATGATGCTTTTGGAATTTTTGTTGGATTTGAGTTTAACTATACTGATTTGCAAAAATTATCTAATAATGATTTTCGAGAAGTTATCAAAGACAAAATTATAGAAGTGACAAAAAAACAAATTAAAAATATTAACAAATATGTAGAAAATTATAAATTATTTGGACATACTTTTTACATTTATGTTTTACCTTTTGCTAATATTGAAGATGATAGGGAAATGATTTTAAAGGAGTTGTTAAGTTAATGAACTTTATAGAAGAGTTAACAGAAGAGGCACTTTGTGATGAATATTTAATTTATTTAATTACTAAAATTGAAAAGAGTTACGGTGAGTTTTTATTTAATAGTATTTGTAGTAGCAGTATAGATGAAAAAGAGTTTTATGATTTAATGCGATTCACTGATATTCTATCTAGAAGTAATAATTCGAAGGCAAAAAATTTAGTTTTGAAGATTATAGCGCTTTGTAATGAACTGCCCAATATAAAAGAAAATCCTGATTTTAAAACTTTTGCTTCAAGTGCTTTGATAAAAATGGGAAATTTTCCATCTCTAAATATAGTAAATCCAGAAGGTGAAATGAATGATGAAATTATTGTTGATAAAGTAATAAAGGAAGTTTTTCAAGAGTCACCTAAAGAAGGATATATCTTTACAGATGCTCAATATAAGTTGTTTGAGAACTTAAAAGATAGTAATCATTACAGCTTTTCTGGTTCGACATCTTTTGGAAAATCTTTTGTAATTGAGTCGTTTATTAAATATATTATAGATACTAAAAACTCCAGTGAAAATATGGCTATCGTAGTTCCGACCAGAGCATTAATACATCAAGTGACCTTGAAACTAAAAAACGAACTAGGAAATGATAGCTATGAAATTATTTCTTATCCTCAAATACCATTACTGTACAAGAAAAAAGATAAGCGTTATATCTTTGTATTTACTCCAGAGAGGTTAATTTCATATTTTGCTGAAGTTTCTAATCCTTCCATAGGATATTTATTTGTTGATGAAGCGCAAAAGTTGTTAAATGATGATACACGTGCACCACTACTATATCATTCTATTGCTCAAGCTAAAAGAAAAAGTGTTAACATCTATTTTGCTTCTCCTAATATTCTAAATGTAGAAGATTTTTTAAAACTTTTTGGTAGCAGTCAGGAAGAAAGTATGGCAATTGGTGAAAAATCAGTGACACAGAATAAATTTTTCATTGATTCATTTAATAAAAAATCTATAATGCTTTTAGAAGATCAAACAGAGTATGCCTTAGAAGGATTAAATTACTTTAAAACTGAAGATGCGAATATAAGAGAAATCCTTATAAAACTGGGAGGGAGTCATCAAAATATAGTATATTGTAACACTGTGAACTATACTTTAAAATTTTCAGTGAATTTTGCACAGAGTTTGCCAGATTTAAATAATGGGAAATTAGAAAAACTGATAAAAATAGTCTCTACAAGCATCCATAAAGAGTATTACTTGATAGATTGTTTACGCAAGGGGGTTGCTTATCATTTTGGAAATTTGCCACAGACAATTCGAGAAGGAATTGAGGAATTGTTCAAAGAAGGGGTTATAAAATATTTATTTTGTACATCAACACTTTTAGAGGGAGTGAATTTACCAGCCAAAAATATCTTTATTTTTTCCGAAAAAATAGGGCAACGAAAAATGGATGATATTGATTTCTGGAATTTGTCTGGTAGGGCTGGTAGATTGACTATAGATCTAAGTGGGAATATCTTCTGCTGTCATGTAGTTGATAAAAAAGGATATTGGAAAGATAGTGACTTTGCAATTTTAAAGAAAAGAACAATTGAACGAAAGACTCCTATATTATTAAAAAACAGCAATCGAAATCTTTATAAAAATATAAATAATGTATTGAATAATGCGCCGTTGACCAATAAGAATTTAACAGATTCTGAAAAGAAAATTTTGGAAATGTATTCGAATATACTTTTATACCAAGATATTGTTGAGAGTTCTTCAATATTAAAAGATAAATTCTTAGAGAAAATAGGCGATAATGGTAGAAAAACGTTAAAGAAAAAACGTTCAGAATTAGAAGTTCCTGAAAAAATTATAGAACAGAGTATTAATATTAACCTAGACTCGCAAAATAAAATTTTGACTAGCTCAGCTACTGCTTTTCCAAATAGTTTTGACTATGATGCATGTTTTGAAATATTGAAAATACTATGTCAAAAATATGATTGGCTTTATTTAGAAAGCGGTGGGAATCGTCCATTGTTAAAAAAAGAAAGTCAACTTAAATATTTAGCTGCATTGATGTCAAATTGGATTAGCGGTATATCGCTCAATCAAATTATTAATTATATGACAAATTACTACCATAACAAAGGGAATCCCAGAGAGATAGAGATAGAAAAAAATCTCTACATTACTTTTGATAAATTTAATAGAGAACATATAAATGCGTTGATTAATCAAATTATTGGTGACATAAATACTAAAATTCAATTTAAAATAAAAAATTATATAACGAATTATACTCTATTACTTATTGAGAAAGGCATAGAGATTGATAGTGAGTGGTCTAATTATTTAGAGTATGGGACTACTGATCGTCAAGTGGTAGAATTGCAAAATTTAGGTTTTTCTAGAGCAACCTCCTTACTTCTTAAAGAAGAATTTATTGATCAATTTGTTTATAATGAGATAGGAGAAATTGTAGAAATAAAAGAGGAAGAATTGAAAAACGCCTTGGATTCAGAAAGATTTTCTGAGGAACTTCATGAAATCAGTAAAATATTGAGATGGGAGAAATGAAAAAATGAGTGTTCCTAGAATCAGAGTAGATGGTTTTAACAAGAATTTTGAAAAAAAAATATTTGGTGAAATTGTAAGGTCAGAAAGTACAAGAATGTATATTAAAAGTGTTGTAAGTGATTTAGGGAAGTATGAAGTCATACAACAAGGAGATATACCAATTTTAGGTTATTCTGACGACCGACCATTTGAAAAATACAAAAGTGTTATTCTTTTTGGAGATCATACTTTATCATTATATCGACCTAAGGCCCCTTTTCTTCTAGCTACTGATGGAATAAAAATTTTGCAATCAACTATCTTGAAAAGAGATTATTTGTATTACCTAACTCAAAATTATATTCCAAAAAGTCAAGGCTATAAGAGGCATTTTTCGCTCCTTAAACAAGTTTTTGTTAATTATTCGCGAGACTCTTCCGAACAATCCGCCATAGGCTCCCTATTCCGCACCCTTGACGATCTGCTTGCCAGCTACAAGGACAATCTCGCCAACTATCAATCTTTTAAGGAGACCATGCTCTTCAAGATGTTTCCCAAAGCTGGTCAGACAGTCCCTGAGATTCGTTTGGATGGATTTGATGGTGAGTGGGAAAAGTCTAAATTAAAAGATGTCGCTCATCGTGTTCAGGGGAATGATGGAAGAATGGATTTGCCAACTTTAACAATTTCTGCATCAGGCGGTTGGATGGATCAAATTGACCGATTTTCTGCTAATATTGCTGGAAAAGAGCAAAAAAACTATACCCTGTTAAAAAAAGGAGAACTATCATATAACCATGGTAATTCAAAATTAGCAAAATATGGAGTTGTTTTTGAACTACAGGAATATGAAGAAGCACTTGTTCCAAAGGTTTATCACAGTTTTAGAGTTAATCAACTAGCCGATTCAAAGTTTATTGAAATTATGTTTTCAACAAAAATTCCAGATCGAGAATTAGGGAAACTCATTTCATCGGGTGCTAGAATGGATGGATTGTTAAATATTAGTTTTGATGATTTTATGAATATTTCAATTATTATTCCAACTATTAAAGAACAACAAGCCATCAGTGCCTATTTTTCCACCCTCGATAACCTCATCAATTCTCATCGAGAAAAAATTTCTCAGCTTGAGACTTTGAAAAAGAAACTCTTGCAGGATATGTTTATCTAGATGATTAGTGATAACTTTTAACAATTATATTTCAAAACTTAGAAAGAAACATTATGGAAACAACACAAACTTCCCAGTCGCTCTACCAAGCCCTGTGGAACTCAGCGGATGTTCTCCGCTCTAAGATGGATGCTAATGACTACAAGTCCTATCTCTTGGGGATGGTCTTTTATAAGTATCTGTCAGATAAGATGCTCTTTTTCGTGGCGGAGACTATGGAGGAGGGGAGTGAGAGTCTAGAGGCTGCCCTTGAGGTCTATCGTAACTACTATGAGGATGCGGATACCCACGAGGATCTTCTTGCAGTCATGAAGGACGAGCTCAACTATAGTATAAAGCCTGAGTTGACCTTTACGGCTCTTGTAGCACGTGTCAATGAGGGAACTTTCCAGTTGGAAGATTTGGCTCAGGGTTTTCGTGATATCGAGCAGAGTGATGAACTCTATGAAAATCTCTTTGAAGATATTGACCTCTATTCCAAAAAGCTAGGGGCGACTCCGCAAAAGCAAAACCAAACGGTGGCGGCGGTTATGAAGGAGTTGGCTGTGTTAGATGTGGCTGGTCATGCTGGTGATATGCTGGGGGATGCTTATGAGTATCTGATTGGTCAGTTTGCGACTGACTCGGGCAAGAAGGCTGGTGAGTTCTATACACCTCAGCCTGTTGCTAAACTCATGACTCAGATTGCTTTTTTAGGTCGTGAGGACCAGCTAGGCTTTACCATCTATGATGCGACTATGGGTTCTGGCTCTCTCTTGCTTAATGCCAAGAAATACTCTCACAAACCGCAGACAGTTGTCTACTTTGGTCAGGAGCTCAATACCTCAACCTATAACCTAGCTCGGATGAACATGATTCTACACGGTGTTCCTGTTGAGAATCAATTTCTCCACAATGCCGATACACTAGACGAAGACTGGCCGACTCAAGAGCCGACCAACTTTGACGGTGTTCTGATGAACCCACCCTACTCTGCCAAGTGGTCTGCTAGCTCTGGCTTCCTGAATGATCCTCGTTTCTCTCCTTTTGGGAAATTGGCACCCCAGTCCAAGGCTGACTTTGCCTTTCTCTTACATGGTTACTACCACCTCAAGCAGGATAATGGAGTTATGGCTATCGTTCTTCCCCACGGTGTTCTTTTCCGTGGAAATGCGGAGGGCACCATTCGTAAAGCCTTGTTAGAAGAAGGAGCTATTGATACGGTTATCGGTCTACCTGCTAATATCTTCTTTAACACCAGCATTCCGACCACGGTTATCATTCTCAAAAAGAACCGTACTGATCGTGATGTCTACTTTATCGATGCTTCTAAGGAGTTTGATAAGGGGAAAAACCAGAATATCATGACAGATGCTCATATCGAGAAAATTTTGAAAGCCTACAAGTCTCGTGAGGAGATTGATAAGTTTGCCCATCTAGCAAGCTATGAAGAAATCGTCGAAAATGACTATAACCTCAATATCCCTCGCTATGTAGATACTTTTGAGGAAGAAGAAGTCGAGCCCCTGACAGATATCGTCAGCAAGATTAACACGACAAATCAAGCAATCCAAAACCAAACCGCTTCTTTACTTGAAATGTTCGGTCAACTCCACGGAACCACACCAGAAGCCGATACTGAACTTAAAGAGTTTTTGAAAGAGTTTAAAGGGTAAGATGTAGTTGATTTATTCGCTCATTTTGTTTCCATATTTCCTGGAAACTGATCAAAAGCAAGGAGAAAGATGGAACAAACTAATCAAAAATCTCAATGCCAGCAACTCTGGGCGAGAAACAAATACCTCGTTTTGAGTCATTCCAGCAATATTTACAATGAGATTCGTCAATACCTGAAGAATAAAGAGGTGGAGGTGAGTCAGGTTCAGGAGATGATTGACCGTGCCTGTCAAATTTCAGAACATAGGGGGCAGGTCTGCAATGCCTTTCAGCATATTTGGGGCTATTTCAAAAAGAAAGCGACAGATGCTGAGCGCAAGGACTATATGCTCTTGCTGGATCGCTACCGCTTTGGTCAGGCTTCTAAGGAAGACTTGATCACTAAGACTCGAGACTTGCTTGATCGCTATCCAAATACCTACTTGCAACATTCGACTTTACTGAAAGGAGATTGTCATGAGACTTTGGCATGAGGCTTTGATTTCACAACTTCCCCGTCCTCAACTCTTGGGACAGCATCGAGAGTGCTGTGCCCTGCGTGGCAATGGCTGGGGCAGAAAGCATGCAACGGTGGACTATGTCTTTACCCACTCGCCCTATCGTCTCTATGCCTATCATGACTTGATTATGGAGGAGATGGTTAAACGAGGCTTTAAGGTCAGTCCAGAGTGGCTGGACAAGAACTACCGAGGTAAGACCTGCCCTCCTTATGAAGATTTGGGAGAGGAGAAGTTGATTAGTCCTATATACAGCGAACATGACGATGCCTACTATGAGGAGTGTCTGGCAAATCTCCGAGAGAAGGGGATTGAGCTGGAATAATAGTAAGGATTGCCTTCAATTTATAACTCTTCTCGTAATTTTTTCGAATAATAAAGATGAGACCTTTGGAATTTTTCTAAGGTCTTCTTTTTATGAATGTTCAGATTTACTTTTAATAACTTTTGAGTTATAATTTAATTAGAAAGAGGTTGCTTGGTGCATACGATTTACTTCTATATGGACAAAAATGGAAACGAGCCAGTCTTGGATTATATGAGAGAATTAGCTAGTCAGAAAAGTAAGGATAGCCGCATCAAACTCAATAAACTAAATGACTATATCGAATTGCTTAGTCAGCAAGGGACCAGAGCTGGGGAACCCTATATCAAACATTTGGAAGATGAGATTTGGGAACTAAGACCACTGAGAGATCGAATTTTATTTGTAGCATGGGTTGATGGTAGTTTTGTTCTTTTACATCATTTTGTCAAAAAGACCCAGAAAACTCCTAGAAGAGAAATTGAAAAAGCCAAGCGTGAGTTAAAGGACTTAAAAGAAAGAGGGGTAAGTGATGAAAAATAGTGCTATTGGGAGTAACTGGAAGGATGTCAGGTCAGAACTCTTTACCAAGGAGGAAATTCTTGAGAGTGATATGCGAGTGGCTATCATGAGTGAGTTGATTGAGGCCAGACATGAGCAAGGAATCAGCCAGAAAAAGCTAGAGGAACTCAGTGGAGTGAGCCAGCCTGTCATAGCTAGGATGGAAACAGGAAAGACAAGTCCTCAGTTGGATACAGTCTTGAAAGTTTTAGCCAGTTTAGGAAAGACACTAGCAGTCGTCCCACTTGAACAGGGGAAAAGTTGACTAGAATCAGTTATAGTCTTTTCTAATAACAAGCCATAGTCACTTATAAGAATTACTAATAACACGTTTTACCAGTCTAACTAAAATACAGCTATAAAACAAGCTACACAAAGGATTTGAGGCATGTGTCTCAAGTCTTTTTCTTTTGTCTAAAACAGAGATATAGTTTCAAACTATATCAAAGCCTAATTTTTTACAATTATACAGACGCATTCTTTTCTGTTAAGATAGTTTCAACAACAAATTTTGGAGGACACATCATGTCAACTACAATCATCGGTTTCCCTCGTTTGGGCGAATTCCGCGAATTAAAATTTACAACTGAAAAATACTTTAGAAAAGAAATCTCAGAAGAAGAACTCTTGGCAGCCGCAAAAGACTTGCGTGCTAAACACTGGAACATCATCAAAGAAAAAGGAATCACTGAAATTCCATCAAATGATTTTTCTCACTATGACAACTTCCTAGATGCAGCTTTCCTTTTCAACGTGGTACCTGCTTCAGTTCAAAACTTGGACTTGTCTGACCTTGAGCGCTACTTCGCTTTGGGTCGTGGTTACCAAGGAGAAAAAGGAGACGTTCGCGCCCTTCCAATGAAGAAATGGTTCAACACCAACTACCACTACATCGTTCCTAAATTTGAAAAAGACACTCAAGTAAAATTGGCTGGTCACAAGATTTTCGATGAGTTCCAAGAAGCAAAAGAGCTTGGATTGAACACTCGTCCAGTCCTTGTAGGACCATTCACTTTCCTTCAATTGTCAGACTTTGAAGAAGGTGTGAAAGCAGAAGACTTCGTAGACAGCTTAGTTGCTGCTTACCAAGAAGTTTTTGCTAAATTGGCTGAACTTGGTGCAACTCGCATCCAATTGGATGAAGCTGCTCTTGTAAAAGACTTGACAGCCGAAGAAAAAACTCTCTTCTTGAATCTCTACAACAAACTTTTGGCTGATAAAAAAGGTCTTGAAGTCTTGCTTCAAACTTACTTTGGTGACGTTCGTGATGTCTACGCTGACCTTGTAAACTTGCCAGTTGATGCTATCGGTCTTGACTTCGTTGAAGGTAAGAAAACTCTTGAACTCGTTAAAGGTGGTTTCCCAGCTGACAAGACTCTCTATGCAGGTATTGTCAATGGTAAAAACATCTGGCGTAACAACTACGAAAAGAGTTTGGCTATTCTTGAGCAAATCCCAGCTGAAAACATCGTATTGACAAGCTCATGCTCACTTCTTCATGTGCCATTTACAACAGCTAATGAAGAATTTGAACCAGCTATCTTGAACCACTTTGCCTTCGCAGTTGAAAAATTAGACGAAATCCGTGATTTGGATGCTATCCGCAACGGTCAAGGAGCAGAAGCTCTTGCAGCTAACAAAGAACTCTTTGCGACTGAGCGTGTTGGTGAAAATGCAGAACTTCGTGCGCGCATCGCTGGTTTGACAGACGCTGACTACACTCGTTTGCCAGCCTTTGCAGAACGTGAAGCCATCCAAGAAGAAGCTTTCAAACTTCCAGCTCTTCCAACAACAACTATCGGTTCATTCCCTCAAACAAAAGAAGTTCGTGCTAAACGTTTGGCTTACCGTAAAGGTGAATTGTCTCAAGAAGAGTATGACGCTTTCCTTGCTGAAACGATCGATGAATGGATCAAATGGCAAGAAGATATCGATTTTGATGTCCTTGTTCACGGTGAATTTGAGCGTAATGACATGGTTGAGTACTTCGGACAAAACTTGTCAGGTTACCTCTTCTCTAAAAATGGTTGGGTACAATCATACGGTATGCGTGGGGTTAAACCACCAATCATCTGGGGTGATGTCACTCGTCTTAACCCTATCACTGTTAAATGGTCTAGCTATGCACAAAGCCGTACAAACAAACCTGTTAAAGGTATGTTGACTGGACCTGTTACCATCCTCAACTGGTCATTCCCACGTGAAGACATCTCTATCAAGGATTCTACTCTTCAAATCGCTCTTGCTATCAAGGATGAAGTGCTTGACCTTGAAGCTGCTGGTGTGAAAATCATCCAAATCGACGAAGCTGCTCTTCGTGAAAAATTGCCACTCCGTCGTAGCGACTGGTACGAAGACTACCTTGACTGGGCAATTCCTGCCTTCCGCTTGGTACACTCAACAGTAGCACCAGACACACAAATCCACACTCACATGTGTTACTCAGAATTTACAGATATCATCCCAGCTATCGACAACATGGATGCAGATGTTATTTCCTTTGAAGCTAGCCGTTCAAACCTTGAAATCTTGGACGAACTCAAAGCGAAAAACTTCCAAACAGAAGTGGGACCTGGGGTTTACGATATCCACTCACCTCGTGTGCCTAATGAAGGCGAAATCGACAATACAATCGAAGCTATCCTGGCTAAAGTGCCAAGCAAGAAAGTTTGGATCAACCCTGACTGTGGTTTGAAAACACGTGGTATTCCAGAAACAAAAGAAAGCTTGATCCGCCTTGTTGAAGCAGCTAAAGCTGCGCGTGAGAAATTGTAAGATTAGATTTCTCTCCATACAATGGTTGTTCAAAAAGAAATCAACTAGAAAAGGTTATTACATATGTCACGCCAAACACCGTCACTCTCATTTGAAGTGTTCCCTCCAAACCCAGCTGTGGGTAATGATAACATTATTTCTGCTCTTCAAGACATGCAGGAGTTGGCTCCTCACTTTATCAGTGTGACTGCCAGCAATAATAAATTTAATATCAAGGAAACGACGGTTCGTTTGGCTGACTTTATCCAAAATGACTTGGCGATTCCGACTATTGCTCACTTGCCAGCCATCTATTTGACTAAG
This sequence comes from Streptococcus mitis, assembly GCF_002096895.1. Taxonomy (GTDB): domain Bacteria; phylum Bacillota; class Bacilli; order Lactobacillales; family Streptococcaceae; genus Streptococcus; species Streptococcus mitis_AH. The sequence continues at coordinate 429,154 of NZ_NCVI01000020.1, forward strand.
GACAAGGTTGCTGAAACGATTGCTGACTTGGACAAGGTTGGAGTGCAGAAAATCTTGGCTCTTCGTGGGGATATTATTCCAGATGTGGAACCACAAAAGGATTTCCGCTACGCAACTGACTTGATCGAGTTCATTAAGGAGCAAGCCCCTCACTTTGATATTGTTGGTGCTTGTTATCCAGAAGGGCATCCAGATTCACCAAATCAGATTTCAGATATTCAAAATCTTAAGAAGAAAGTGGATGCAGGTTGTTCGAGCCTTGTAACTCAGCTTTTCTTTGACAATGAGCGCTTCTATGATTTCCAAGACAAGTGCATCTTGGCTGGGATTGATGTTCCCATTCATGCAGGGATTATGCCAATTCTGAATCGAAATCAAGCCCTCCGCCTCTTGAAGACTTGTGAGAATATCCATCTTCCACGCAAATTTAAAGCCATCTTAGACAAGTATGAGCATGACCCTGAGTCGCTCAGAGCAGCAGGACTTGCCTATGCAGTGGATCAAATCGTGGACTTGGTAACTCAGGATGTTGCCGGTGTGCATCTCTATACGATGAACAATGCAGAAACAGCAAAATACATTCATCAAGCAACACATGCCTTGTTTAATCATCAGTCTCTAGGATAATAAAAAGCAAACCATTCTTCTCAGCTGAGGGGAATGGTTCCTTTTTAATGGTAAAGACCGCACTTTTTAAGAAAAATATGATAAAATAGACTCTGTACGTACTTGATACAAAGATGAGGGTATTAAAAAAATAATGCATTTAAACTGAGAGTCTTAGATGTTTTAGCATCAAACCTTTCTGATGACTAACGGTAGGAAAGAGCGACACGAACGAGTCAAATCGATATTATTTGACGAGAGAGTTAGTAAAGCATTTAGCTAATCGTCTGATAGCGATTAGCGTGAAAGGATTAGATGCTTTAGCATCAAACCTTTCTAATGATTTGTATCTTGAGTAATTGAACACGCCTACAACTCTGTGGAAAAAGATAAATCTGCCTAGGAGCAGTCGCTCCGTCGTTAGATTTCCTATTTTCCTTTGAGTTGCTTGACGGCTTGGTATCTTGATCTTTGTAGGCAAGGCGTATAATTTCATCAATCCAAAGGGGATTAAAATGACAAAACAAGTGTTTCAAACGACTTTTGCGGGTCGTGAGTTAATTGTAGAGACTGGTCAGGTTGCCAAGCAAGCAAATGGCTCTGTTGTCGTGCGTTACGGTGAGTCAACTGTCTTGACTGCGGCCGTTATGTCTAAAAAGATGGCGACTGGGGATTTCTTCCCACTCCAAGTCAACTACGAAGAAAAAATGTATGCAGCTGGGAAGTTTCCTGGTGGCTTTATGAAACGTGAAGGACGTCCTTCAACGGATGCGACTTTGACAGCGCGTTTGATTGACCGTCCAATCCGTCCAATGTTTGCGGAAGGTTTCCGTAATGAAGTGCAAGTTATCAACACCGTGCTTTCTTATGATGAAAATGCTTCTGCTCCAATGGCAGCTATGTTTGGTTCATCATTGGCGTTGTCTATTTCAGATATTCCATTTGACGGACCAATCGCTGGGGTACAAGTAGGATATGTAGGTGGCGAAATCATCATCAACCCAAGCCAAGAACAAGCAGAGCAATCTCTCCTTGAATTGACAGTAGCTGGTACCAAACACGCTATCAACATGGTTGAGTCTGGTGCCAAAGAATTGTCAGAAGAAATCATGTTGGAAGCTCTCCTTAAAGGGCACGAAGCAGTCAAAGAATTGATTGCCTTCCAAGAAGAAATCGTTGCTGCTGTCGGTAAGGAAAAAGCAGAAGTAGAATTGCTTCATGTAGATGCTGACTTGCAATCTGAAATCATCGCAGTCTACAACAGCGACCTCCAAAAAGCTGTCCAAGTAGAAGAAAAATTGGCCCGTGAAGCTGCAACTCAAGCAGTTAAAGACCAAGTGACTGCTGTTTACGAAGAAAAATATGCAGACCATGAAGAATTTGATCGTATCATGCGTGATGTTGCTGAAATCTTGGAACAAATGGAACACGCAGAAGTACGCCGTTTGATTACAGAAGACAAGGTACGTCCTGATGGTCGTAAAGTCGATGAAATCCGTCCTTTGGATGCGGTTGTGGACTTCCTTCCTCGTGTGCATGGTTCAGGTCTCTTCACTCGTGGGCAAACTCAGGCTCTTTCAGTCTTGACCTTGGCTCCGATGGGAGAAACTCAAATCATTGATGGTTTGGATCCAGAGTACAAGAAACGTTTTATGCACCACTATAACTTCCCACAATACTCTGTAGGGGAAACTGGTCGTTATGGTGCACCTGGTCGTCGTGAAATTGGTCACGGTGCTCTCGGTGAGCGTGCCCTGGCTCAAGTCTTGCCAAGCTTGGAAGAATTCCCATATGCTATCCGCTTGGTGGCTGAGGTCTTGGAATCAAATGGTTCTTCATCTCAGGCTTCTATCTGTGCTGGAACTCTTGCCCTTATGGCTGGTGGTGTGCCAATCAAGGCGCCAGTAGCTGGTATTGCCATGGGTCTGATTTCAGATGGAAACAACTATACAGTCTTGACAGATATCCAAGGTTTGGAAGATCACTTTGGAGATATGGACTTTAAGGTTGCAGGTACTCGTGATGGGATTACAGCCCTACAAATGGATATCAAGATTCAAGGGATCACTGCAGAAATCTTGACTGAGGCTCTTGCCCAAGCCAAGAAAGCGCGTTTTGAAATCCTTGATGTGATTGAAGCAACCATTCCAGAAGTTCGTCCAGAATTGGCTCCAACTGCTCCGAAAATTGATACCATCAAGATTGATGTGGACAAGATCAAGATTGTCATCGGTAAGGGTGGAGAAACCATCGACAAGATTATCGCTGAAACAGGCGTTAAGATTGATATCGACGAAGAAGGAAATGTATCTATCTACTCTAGCGACCAAGATGCTATTAACCGTGCTAAAGAAATTATTGCTGGTTTGGTCCGTGAAGCCAAAGTGGACGAAGTTTACCGTGCTAAAGTCGTTCGTATCGAGAAATTTGGTGCCTTTGTTAACCTCTTTGATAAGACAGATGCCCTTGTTCATATCTCGGAGATGGCTTGGACGCGTACCAATAATGTCGAAGACTTGGTAGCAATCGGGGATGAAGTTGATGTTAAGGTTATCAAGATTGATGAAAAAGGACGTGTGGATGCTTCTATGAAAGCCCTTCTTCCTCGTCCACCAAAACCTGAACGTGATGAAAAAGGCGAAAAGTCTGAGCGACCTCACCGCCCACGTCATCACAAGGACCACAAACCTAAGAAAGAATTTACAGAAACACCAAAAGATTCAGAATAAGAAAAGGAGAAATGTATGGGATGGTGGCGCGAAACCATTGATATCGTAAAAGAAAATGATCCAGCGGCCCGCACCACTTTGGAGGTTTTGCTGACTTATCCAGGTGTCAAGGCCTTGGCGGCCCACCGTCTCTCGCATTTTCTCTGGAAGCATGGCTTCAAACTACTGGCTCGTATGCACAGTCAGTTCTGGCGCTTTTGGACTCAGATTGAGATTCATCCAGGTGCCCAGATTGATTCAGGTGTCTTTATCGACCATGGTTCGGGTCTGGTGATTGGAGAGACGGCTATCGTTGAGACGGGAGTTCTCCTCTATCATGGGGTGACTCTTGGGGGAACAGGGAAAGACTGTGGCAAACGCCATCCGACCGTTCGTCAGGGTGCCCTTATATCAGCTCATGCCCAAGTCATTGGTCCTGTAGAAATCGGCGAAAATGCTAAGGTCGGTGCAGCAGCAGTTGTTGTGGCAGACGTACCTAGTGATGTGACGGTTGTCGGTATTCCTGCTAAGATTGTCCGTGTTCATGGTAAGAAGGATGAGCCGGTCATTCACGAAGTCGAAGAAAAACGAGAGTACTACGTCAATAAACTCGAGCAGGCTAAAGATGCCAGTCACAGATCGTCTGGGTTGTAGAGGATGGCTATATGATTCAAGCAAGAAACAAGTTAAGCCAAGAGGAGTTATCTGAGGCGAAAAAACTAATTAACTGTTGCCAAAACTATGACGGTACCTATCGTGATCCCTATCTATCTAATATGCTTAATTTTGACCCAAACATGCCCGCCTTTTTCCATTATTATGAAAAAGGCGAACTTGTTGGTTTATTAACTGTCTATGCAGATGACCAAGATGTGGAAGTGACGATACTGGTTCATCCAGCTCATCACCGTCAGGGAATTGCGCGTGCATTGTTTACTAGTTTTGAGAAAGAAACGGCTTCTTTCCCTATTCGTTCAGTTACTTTTCAGACAGAACGTATTTTTCTAGACCGTTATCCTGATTTTGTCAGCAACTGGGGATTGGTTGAAGATGAAGAGACAGAAACCTGGTTAGGTAAGGATAGAAGACCTTATCAGTTAGCAAGTGTTTCTAATCTTGAAGTTTTGTTAGCAGATAGTTCGTATCAGGAGCAAATTAGTCAGTTAAAATTTCAGGCATTTTCAGAGGAACATGAATCTAGAGAAGTTGTGGATAGATATGTCGCTGAAGCTCTGAAGGATCCAGAAAGTCGCTTATATATTTTGTTAAAAGACGGTCAGGTTATTGGAACTTGCACGGTAGATTTATCGACTAATACGAATTACTTCTACGGTTTAGCAATATCTGAACCTGAACGTGGGAAAGGCTATGGAAGCTACTTAGCAAAATCCCTTGTCAACCAACTAATTGAGCAAAATGATAAGGAATTTCAGATTGCCGTGGAAGATAGCAATGTAGGTGCCAAGAGCTTGTATGAAAAAATTGGCTTTGTCAAACAGACTCAGGTGGTTTATCTGAATGAGAAAGGAGCAAGGTATTCCGAAGTGTAGAGATATTCGGACTGAAATTCAATTGAACTCTTAGTGATGAAACTAACTGTTCTCGGATTTTAGTTTTCCTGACTATTATTTATGATTAAAATCTATGACACCTTGAGTCGGAAGTAGACAGGAGAGGCGCTTGAATGTTTAAGAATGAACCGTTCTGCTGCAGATTGGAATTGCTGTTGTCTGGCTTATTTTTCTTGTCCAGCAAGGATTTTACTGAATACTTTGATTAGCTTAGGTCTAATCATCTGGGTCTATCCCGCTAAGTGAAGGCGAAGCAGAACTAGAAAGGAAACTACAAGAATGGCAGTTTATTTTTACGGCTGTATCACCATGGATGGCTACTTGGCAGACAGCCAGCACAGGATAGACTGGCTGCATCAGCTTGGTTCTGTAGAAGATACAGGCTATGATGACTTTTACAGGCAAATGGATATTACCATCATGGGCAAGCGGACCTTTGAGGAAATCCAAGATTTGCAAGATGTAGAAAGTTTTTATCAAGCTACGGAAAACTATGTCTTTACGCATGATAGGCACCTGCCTGTCAGCAATTACCAGCCAGTAGCTGGGGATGTGGTGGACTTTGTTCACCAGATTGACAAAGGCAAAAATGTCTTTGTGATTGGTGGTAATTCCATAGTAGGACCGCTCTTGGATGCGGATCTTTTCGATTACCTCATTATTCAGATAGCGCCCCTTATCCTAGGAAAGGGGGTTCCCCTCTTTACCCAAGAGGAAGGGCAGCGCTTTTACCAACTGGATAGCCTCAGACAATTTGGTCCTTTTGCAGAGCTGGTTTTCAGTCGAAAAAGTCAGAAATAGAGAAGGGAGTGGACCGCATGATTAAAATTTACGATACCATGTCTCGTGATTTGCGAGAGTTTGTCCCGATTGAGGACGGCAAAGTCAAGATGTATGTTTGTGGGCCAACCGTGTACAACTATATCCACGTGGGGAATGCCCGTTCGACGGTAGCTTTTGATACCATTCGTCGATATTTTGAGTATCGTGGGTATGAGGTTGCCTATATTTCCAATTTTACGGATGTGGATGATAAGATTATCAACCGTGCCAAGGAAGAAGGCATTACGCCACAGGAGGTTGCGGACAAGTACATCGCTGCCTTTCGTGAGGATGTGACGGCCTTGGGCGTCAAACCTGCGACTCGCCATCCGCGTGTAGTGGAGTTTATGATTGACATCATCCGTTTTGTGGAAGACTTGATTGAAAAAGGTTTTGCCTATGAGAGCCAAGGGGATGTTTACTTCCGTGTGGAAAAATCTCACAACTATGCTAAATTAGCAAATAAAACCTTGGAAGATTTGGAGCTAGGTGCTTCAGGTCGTACCGATGAAGAAACGGCTCGTAAGGAAAATCCTGTAGATTTTGCCCTCTGGAAAGCTACCAAGCCAGGCGAGATTTCTTGGGATAGTCCTTGGGGACCTGGTCGTCCAGGCTGGCACATCGAGTGTTCAGTCATGTCAACAGAGATTTTGGGCGACACCATTGATATCCACGGTGGTGGAGCCGACCTAGAGTTTCCGCACCACACCAACGAGATTGCCCAGTCAGAAGCCAAAACAGGCAAGACCTTTGCCAACTACTGGATGCATAATGGCTTTGTCAATATCGACAATGTCAAGATGTCCAAGTCCTTGGGCAACTTTATTACCGTACATGATGCCCTTAAAACCCTCGATGGGCAAGTGCTTCGTTTCTTCTTTGCGACTCAACATTATCGCAAGCCTATCAACTTTACAGAAAAGGCAGTGCGTGATGCAGAGACTAATCTCAAGTATCTAAAAAACACTTACGAACAACCATTTTCTGGAACTGTAGAGGCTCAAGAATTGCAAGCTTTTAAAGATAAGTTTGTAGCAGCTATGGATGAGGATTTCAACGCTGCCAATGGAATCACAGTCGTCTTTGAAATGGCCAAATGGATTAACTCAGGTAACTATGATGCAAGTGTTAAGGAAGCTCTTGCAGATATGTTGGAAGTCTTTGGTATTATCTTTGTAGAGGAAGTTTTGGATGCAGAGATTGAAGCCTTGATCCAAAAACGTCAAGAAGCGCGTGCCAATCGTGACTTTTCGACAGCGGACCAGATCCGTGACCAATTGGCTGCTCAAGGGATTAAGCTCCTTGACACCAAAGATGGAGTGAGGTGGACACGTGATTGATATCAATCTCATTAACGGGATTGCGTTAGCTTTTGAGGGGGACGCGGTGTATTCTATGTATATACGTCGTCACCTCATTTTAAAAGGTATGACCAAACCCAATAAACTCCATCAAGAGGCGACCAAGTATGTCTCAGCCAAAGCTCAGGCTCGCCTGATTTCTCTTATGTTAGAGGAGCAAGTCCTGACGGAAAAAGAAGAAGAAATCTACAAACGTGGTCGCAATACCAATAGTCACACCAAGGCCAAAAATGCTGATGTAGTGACTTACCGTATGTCCACAGGTTTTGAAGCAGTCATGGGCTATCTCCATATGACTGAAAATCTAGAACGTCTTGAGAGCTTGATTTCGTGGTGCATCCAAAAAGTGGAGGAGTAGAAATGCTTGCAAAAGAACTACAAGACTGGTTTCCTGAGGCTCAGATTTCAGACCAACCAGTAGAGAAAGAGGGCTATCTCACGCTCCCTTTAGCTTCTCAGCAGTGGATTTTGCTAGAGGAAGCTGGGTTAAGCGAGCGTGAAAAGCAGTTGGTTGCCCTTTTGACTCAGCAGGAGCAGGCTCGCTCGCTCAATCCTTGGTATTCTTTTCTGATTGAGGGCAAGGGACAGGCACCACAAACTTTTAAAAAGATTCAGCTGGTTTATTGCCATCTTTCCTATTTTCAGCAGGAAAATCTAGCTTCTTGGTTAGAGATGATGCGGACTCTTTTTCCGAACTGTCAGACCGTCCTTCAGGTCGGAGCTCAGGATTATGTTTTCGTACTTCAACAAGATAAGTATACACCTGTACGAGCTATTTTAAGTGATACGATTGAAGCAGTTGAGTATGACTTTGGACTGCGTCTCTCTATCATGTTAGGACAGGTTTGGTCTCAGACGGGCCATCAAGCTCTATCAGACTTAATCAAAGCGGAGCGGGATTTGTTTAAGACTTGGTGGCGTCAGGGTTACCAAGGTGTTCATACTTTTTCTCAGCTCTATCTTTGGAGTATGGGAGAAAGGCTTGTGGATTTGAGAGTAATCAAGGAATGTCTCCACCAGATGATTTTGGATCAAGACCAGATTCAGGAGATTGTTCTCTCTCTTTGGGAAAATAGTGCTGTCCTAACAAAAACAGCCCAGCAACTCTATCTGCACCGCAATTCTCTTCAATACAAGATTGATAAATGGGAAGAATTAACAGGGCTTCAGTTGAAGGAATTGACAGACCTTACTCTGTGTTATCAATTGATTTTACCAGATATTCTCTAAAGTTTTGTGCAAGTTGCACAGAACTTTTTTATTTTTTTGGTCATCTTGCCATAGAAAAGTAAAGCGTTTTCATCTATAATAAAACTATCAAAAGACAAAAGGAGTTCACCTCATGGTAGAATTGAATCTTAAAAATATTTACAAAAAATATCCAAATAGCGAACACTATTCAGTTGAAGACTTCAACTTGGACATTAAAGACAAAGAATTTATCGTTTTCGTAGGTCCTTCAGGATGTGGTAAATCAACAACTCTTCGTATGATTGCTGGTCTTGAAGATATCACAGAAGGTACTGCATCTATCGATGGCGTGGTTGTCAACGACGTCGCTCCAAAAGACCGTGACATCGCCATGGTATTCCAAAACTACGCTCTTTACCCACACATGACTGTTTATGACAACATGGCTTTCGGTTTGAAATTGCGTAAATACAGCAAAGAAGACATCGACAAACGTGTGCAAGAAGCAGCTGAAATCCTTGGATTGAAAGAATTCTTGGAACGTAAACCTGCTGACCTTTCAGGTGGTCAACGTCAACGTGTTGCCATGGGTCGTGCAATCGTCCGTGATGCAAAAGTGTTCTTGATGGACGAACCTTTGTCAAACTTGGATGCCAAACTTCGTGTATCAATGCGTGCTGAAATTGCGAAAATCCACCGTCGTATCGGAGCTACAACTATCTACGTAACTCACGACCAAACAGAAGCGATGACACTTGCAGACCGTATCGTTATCATGTCAGCAACTAAGAACCCTGCTGGTACAGGTACTATCGGACGTGTAGAACAAATCGGTACTCCTCAAGAAGTTTACAAAAACCCAGTTAATAAATTCGTAGCAGGCTTCATCGGAAGCCCAGCTATGAACTTCATCAATGTGAAATTGGTTGGTAGCGAAATTGTTTCTGACGGTTTCCGTTTGAAAGTTCCAGAAGGCGCATTGAAAGTTCTTCGTGAAAAAGGCTACGAAGGTAAAGAATTGATCTTCGGTATCCGTCCAGAAGACGTGAATGCAGAACCTGCTTTCCTTGAAACATTCCCAGAATCAGTTGTCAAAGCTACTATCTCAGTATCAGAATTGCTTGGTTCAGAATCTCACCTTTACTGCCAAGTTGGTAAAGATGAATTCGTTGCTAAAGTTGATGCTCGTGACTATTTGCAAACAGGTGCAACAGTTGAACTTGGATTTGACTTGAACAAAGCCCACTTCTTCGATGTAGAAACTGAAAGAACAGTTTACTAAGATAAATAAAACCCAAAACACTGCTAGAAATCTGGCAGTGTTTTTGATATAGATATTGATTGAGTAGGAATTTTCTAGTTTTCATATTCTTAAAAAAGTGATAAAATGGTAGGAAGAATTGGAGAGTAGAGATGCCGAAAGAAGTGAATTTGACGGGCGATGAGGTTGTCGCTTTAACGCAAAAATATTTATCAAAAGAAGATGTTGCTTTTGTACATAAGGCCTTGGTTTACGCCGTTGAATGCCATAGTGGTCAATATCGTAAATCAGGTGAACCTTATATCATTCACCCCATCCAAGTGGCAGGGATTTTAGCCAAACTCAAGCTGGATGCTGTAACGGTAGCTTGTGGTTTCTTGCATGACGTGGTAGAAGATACAGAAGCGACCCTGGATGATTTGGAAAGAGAGTTTGGTCCTGATGTGCGGGTGATTGTTGACGGGGTTACCAAGCTTGGTAAAGTTAAATACAAGTCTCACGAAGAGCAGTTGGCAGAAAATCATCGCAAGATGCTCATGGCCATGTCTGAGGATATCCGTGTTATCTTGGTCAAACTGTCTGACCGCTTGCACAATATGCGGACCCTGAAACATCTTCGAAAAGATAAGCAGGAGCGTATTTCCAAAGAAACCATAGAAATCTATGCACCTCTTGCTCACCGTCTGGGGATTTCTAGCGTCAAATGGGAATTGGAAGACCTATCTTTCCGTTATCTCAATCCTACGGAGTTTTATAAGATTACCCATATGATGAAGGAAAAACGCAGAGAGCGTGAAGCCTTGGTGGATGAGGTAGTCACAAAATTAGAGGAATATACGACAGATCGTCATCTAAATGGGAAGATTTACGGTCGTCCCAAGCATATTTACTCGATTTTCCGCAAAATGCAGGATAAGAGAAAACGTTTTGAGGAAATCTATGACCTGATTGCCATTCGTTGTATTTTGGATACCCAAAGTGATGTTTATGCCATGCTTGGTTATGTGCATGAACTTTGGAAACCAATGCCAGGTCGTTTCAAAGACTATATAGCTAACCGCAAGGCCAATGGCTACCAGTCTATCCATACGACTGTTTATGGGCCAAAAGGGCCGATTGAATTCCAGATTCGGACCAAGGAAATGCACGAGGTGGCTGAGTACGGGGTTGCGGCTCACTGGGCCTATAAGAAAGGCATTAAGGGGCAGGTTAACAGCAAGGAATCAGCTATTGGAATGAACTGGATCAAGGAGATGATGGAGCTCCAAGACCAGGCTGATGATGCTAAGGAATTTGTGGATTCAGTTAAGGAAAACTATCTGGCTGAGGAGATTTACGTCTTTACCCCAGATGGAGCTGTCCGTTCCCTTCCGAAAGATTCAGGACCGATTGACTTTGCCTATGAAATCCATACCAAGGTTGGGGAAAAAGCAACTGGAGCCAAGGTCAATGGTCGCATGGTTCCACTGACAACCAAGCTCAAGACAGGGGATCAGGTTGAAATTGTCACCAACCCTAACTCCTTTGGGCCGAGTCGTGACTGGCTCAACATGGTCAAGACCAGCAAAGCCCGTAACAAGATTCGCCAGTTCTTTAAAAACCAAGATAAGGAATTGTCTGTCAATAAGGGTCGTGAAATGTTGATGGCCCAGTTCCAAGAAAATGGCTATGTGGCCAATAAATTCATGGACAAGCGTCATATGGACCGAGTTCTGCAAAAGACCAGCTACAAGACAGAAGAAACCCTCTTTGCGGCCATTGGTTTTGGAGAAATCGGTGCTATTACTGTCTTTAATCGTCTAACTGAGAAGGAACGTCGTGAGGAAGAACGTGCCAAGGCCAAGGCTGAAGCAGAGGAACTTGTCAAAGGTGGCGAGATCAAGGTTGAAAATAAAGAAACCCTCAAGGTCAAGCATGAGGGTGGTGTGGTCATTGAAGGTGCATCAGGCCTCCTAGTGCGGATTGCTAAGTGTTGTAATCCAGTGCCTGGTGACGATATTGTTGGCTATATTACCAAGGGGCGTGGTGTGGCTATTCACCGTGTGGACTGTATGAACCTGCGTGCCCAAGAAAACTATGAGCAACGTCTCCTTGATGTGGAATGGGAAGATCAGTACTCTAGCTCGAATAAGGAGTATATGGCCCATATCGATATTTATGGCCTCAACCGTACAGGATTATTGAACGATGTACTGCAAGTTCTTTCAAACACAACTAAGAATATCTCAACAGTCAACGCCCAACCAACCAAGGATATGAAGTTTGCTAATATCCATGTATCCTTTGGCATTGCTAACCTCTCGACGCTGACTACGGTCGTGGACAAGATTAAGAGTGTGCCAGAAGTTTACTCTGTTAAACGTACCAATGGCTAATTGTCCTAGCTCTTACTAGAAAGGCTATTATGAAAATCATTATCCAACGGGTTAAAAAAGCCCAAGTCAGTATCGAAGGTCAGTTGCAGGGGAAAATCAATCAGGGGCTTTTATTGCTGGTTGGTGTTGGACCAGAGGACCAAGAGGAAGATTTGGACTACGCTGTGAGAAAGATTGTCAATATGCGGATTTTTTCAGATGCAGAAGGCAAGATGAACCTGTCTGTCAAAGATATTGAGGGAGAAATCCTCTCTATTTCTCAGTTTACTCTCTTTGCGGATACTAAGAAAGGAAATCGTCCAGCCTTTACAGGCGCAGCGAAGCCTGATATGGCATCAGACTTCTATGATGCATTCAATCAAAAATTAGCGCAGGAAGTGCCCGTTCAGACAGGTATCTTTGGTGCGGACATGCAGGTTGAGCTGGTTAATGATGGACCAGTTACCATTATTCTTGATACTAAAAATAGATAAGAAAGACCAAGCCCGGCCGGCTTGGTTTTTCTCATCTATCATAAAATACTCCAAAATGAAATCTGTTCCTGATAGGCCTTGGGGAAGTCTCTTTTCAAACTTTGGCTTATGTGATAGGAAGGGATGAGGTGTCCTAGGATTAGGAGAGTTCCCTGGAGGAAAAGTGGGATACCACTTAAACATATCAAGGAGAGAATCATCAGGCTATCCCATAGGAGGATTTGTAATGCAAAGCGCCAGAATCTCGGTCTAATCTGGGAATAGAGTTGACTAAAGTGGTCACAAAGCTGGTTGGACAGATAGGTCAATAGCACAGGATGAAAGAAAATGAGCCAACCACTATAAATCAACATCCAATCCCAAGTAAGTTCCTCTTTAAATGCCAAAAAAGCCAGCATGATTCCATCAATAACAAGGATTTGAATGGTTTTGATGAAGATGATTTTTTTCATGCTAGAACCTCCTTCTCCTTAGAGACACTCCCATAAAGAGATGCGTTTGTCATAAAAGTCTGGATAGTTGTTTCTTAGGTAGTCCGCTGTCCTATAATAAAAAGTAGAATGGCAAGCAGTGATGATTGGCATAAGAGAGTAAAAACGCTGAGAACTAACGAAGGCTAAAAGGACAAAAAATAGAAAATCAATGGAGAGAACCCCTAAATAGTAGAAGCGAATCTTTTTATTGATTTGAGGATAAATCTCAGCGAATTGATGTTTGAGTCGGACAAGCAAGCGAAATAGCAGTAGTCCCTGAGCAAGGATGAAAATAAAACCAGTGAGCAAGAGCCAGTCGAAAGCTGTCTCGGGTCTAGTGCTAAAGAATGCAAGTAGTAGCAAATCCATGACTGCAATTGCTGTAAAATGGATTCTAAAGAGATTTTTCATAAGATGACCTCCCTCTTTTATCTATCTTCATTCTACTCCAAAAGAATGGGAGTTACAACTAAAATGATAAAAAATAGCAGAAAGGGCATTTTATTAAGTCAACTTGCTTTCTTTATTTGAGTTTCCCTCTATTATCTAGTTTCTTCATCATTCCAGACAAATAAAGCTCCGATTGCATTGAGGATATAAAAGATGTATTTACCGATATTGGCGAAGTTTCCTTGAATGCCAGCCTTTGTCAGCTGTACAAAATTGTAAATCAACCAAAAGCCCCATTGAGTTGTCAGTTTCAGTGCGTTTAAAGCATTGGCAATGAGGGACAGTGCAAAGGCAATAGTTGTCACGTAGGCAAGGAGATTCATCTTGCCTCCATAACCGATATAGTTGGTCACAAAGGCAAAGAGGAAGGCGATGATGGAAATGATGATGGCCGCCAACTTTACCTGTTTTTGGCTCATTTGGTTGGGTCTGCCTTCTTGCGAAGCTTCCCATTTCTTAATCGCAAAGGTATAAATGAGGAAGGTGACGGGATAGGTGATAATGGCCGCCTTATTTCCAAGGATATAATCAATGCTACCAGACAAAATGGTATTAACAATACCAAAGTAATTTCCCCATTTGCTTAATTTTCCCGTGAAACGAGTGGACAACATAGAAATCCCAACGTTGGTTACGGAAATCAATCCAAAGGGGACAAGGGCAGTCCATGGTCCCCAGTCTACGAATTTATCGAGGCGTGAGTTGAGGTAACCAGATGCAATCGCAATCCCAACGACCAGAGCAACTCCAAAGAGGTCAAACCATTTAGATGTAGCAAAAATTTTTAGTGATTTTTTCATAGTTTAAACTATCTTTCTTTTTTAACAAATATTCTACAACTAAATGAAAGCAAAATCAAATGCTAGAAATAAAACCCTGAAAATTAAACTTTCAGGGTTGGTTGGGGTGCTTGAGAAATTAGTCGATTTTTTCGACGTAGAGTTGTTTGGCAATATCTATACTTACTTGTAAATTCTCGTTTTTACTGAAGATAGTGAAGCTATTGCTGAAGCCATCAAACTGCTGAACTTGGAGCTGATCACCGATGTGAAGCGCATGCTTGTCCAGATAATTGAGAATGTCAAAACTATCGTGAACCCGAGTCAGACGGTAGGCGCCAGCTTCTTTGATATCCGCAAGGGGGAGGTTATTGATTTCAACCAAGAGTTCACCCTTGGCAGGAATAGTTCCGCCGTGGGGGCAGGTCTTGGGGTATCCAAGTAATTTTTCTAGTCTCTCCACGAATAGGTCAGAGACAGTATGTTCCAATACCTCGGCTTCCTCGTGAATCTGGTCACTCGTATAGTCTAAATGATGGACTAGAAAAACTTCAATCAAGCGGTGTTTACGGTAGAGCTCAGAGACCAGTTTGAGTCCAAGGTCAGTCAGTAGATAGCCACATTCCTTGTCCTTAAGGATGAGGTTTTCACTCGTCATCCGTTTAATCATTTCAGTTACGGCAGGGGGAGAGACTTGCATGCGGGCGGCAATTTCCTTGTTGGTAATCTTATGCAAATCTATGCCAATTTCATAAATACATTTTAGATAATCTTCTTTATTCGGGGTCATTCGTTTCCTCTTGTCTAGTATCTTTATCTAGTATATCAAAAAAAGCTAGATTTCTCTAGCTATCTGCCACAATGGTTTCTAATTTAGTTCTTTAGCAGCTGCAATTGCGGCTTCGAAATTTGGTTCAGAGTTGATATTGTCCACGTATTCAACGTAGCGAATCGTATTGTCAGTATCGAGGACAAAGACTGCGCGTGCCAATAGATGCCACTCATTGATTAAGAGGGCATAATCACGTCCAAAGGAATGGTCGAAGTAGTCTGAGAGCATGATGGCATTTTCAATGCCTTCAGTCCCACACCAACGTTTTTGGGCAAAAGGTAGATCCATAGAAACAGTCAAGACAACCGTATTATCCAGTCCAGCCAGTTCTTCATTAAAACGACGCGTTTGAGTTGAGCAGATACCTGTATCGATAGAAGGCACGACACTCAATACTTTTTTCTTGCCATCAAAATCAGCCAGAGATTTTTTAGAAAGGTCTGTTGTAGTGAGTGAAAAATCAAGTGCCTTGTCGCCGACTTGTAGTTGTTTACCTGTAAAGCTCACAGGATTTCCGAGAAAAGTTACCATAGGATACTCCAATCTTTTTTCTTCCATTTTAGCTGAAACAGTCGGAATTTTCCAATGATTTGACCGGAAATGTGGGCATAGAAAAAAACGCCAGCTCATGAGAGAATGACGTTTTTCAGAGGCTTATACTCAATGAAAATCACAGAGCAAACTAGGAAGCTAGCCGCAGGTTGCTCAAAGCACCGCTTTGAGGTTGCAGATAAAGCTGACGTGGTTTGAAGAGATTTTCGAAGAGTATTATTTTGCCAATCCTTCAGCAATCTTATCAAGGTTGTATTTCATCATGTTGTAGTAGCTGTCGCCTTCTTTACCTTGTTCTGCGATAGAGTCAGTAAAGATTTGTGCGTAGATTGGGATGTTTGTGTCTTGTGAAACAGTTTTCATTGGACGGTCATCCACACTTGATTCTACAAAGAGGGAAGGAGTTTTTGTTTGGCGAAGTTTTTCAACCAAGGTCTTGATTTGGTCAGGTGTTCCTTCTTCTTCAGTGTTGATTTCCCAGATATAGGCACTTGGGACACCGTAAGCTTTAGAGAAGTATTTGAAGCATCCTTCGCTGGTTACAATGAGTTTTTTCTCAGCAGGGATGTTGTTAAATTTCTCCTTAGCTTCCTTGTCAAGTTTGTCTAGCTTATCAGTATATTCTTTGAGATTTTTTTCGTAGAATTCCTTGTTGCTAGGGTCTTTAGCGCTCAATTGTTTTGCGATATTCTTAGCAAAAATCATCCCATTTTCAAGGTTGAGCCAAGCGTGTGGGTCTTCTTTGCCTTTTTCGTTTTGACCTTCAAGGTAGATAACATCAACGCCTTCGCTGACTGCAAAGTAGTCTTTGTTTTCAGTTTTCTTGGCATTTTCTACCAATTTTGTAAACCAAGCATTGCCACCTGTTTCAAGGTTGATACCGTTATAGAAAATGAGGTCAGCCTCAGAAGTTTTCTTAACGTCTTCAGGAAGTGGTTCGTATTCGTGTGGGTCTTGACCAACAGGAACGATACTGTGAAGATCAATCTTGTCACCAGCAATATTTTTAGTAATATCAGCGATGATTGAGTTTGTAGCAACAACTTTTAGTTTTTGACCAGAAGCTGCATCTTTTTTTCCACTAGCACATGCTACAAGAGCGATGACGGAAAGAAAGAGAACGAGTAATGTACCTAATTTTTTCATTAGATCCTCCAATTTATTGGGGTTTTGCCCCTTATTTTAACAAATGTTTATTTTTCAGTTTCAAATATCGTTGTTTTGGAGCGATAAAGAAGCTAATGAGAAAGAAACTAGCAGCTGTGAGCACGATACTAGAACCTGCCGCAACGTTAAAGCTATAACCGATAAAGAGTCCCAAAACTGAAGCTATCGCTCCAAAGGTTGAGGAAAGGAAAATCATGCTTTTCAGGCTATTAGCATAAAGATAAGCAGTTGCAGCTGGGGTAATCAGCATGGCTACAATCAGGATAGTTCCGACACTTTGCATGGCTGTCACAGACACGAGAGTCAGGAGTACCATGAGAAGGTAGTGATAGAAATTGACAGGCATTCCCATGGCTTTAGCCAAGAGTTCATCAAAGGAAGTGATCAAGAGTTGCTTGAAGAAAATCCAGATTAACAAGAGAATGACTGCCCCAACACCCATAGTAATAAACATATCCGTATCTTGGACGGCTAGGATATTACCAAAAAGGATATGGAAAAGGTCAGTTGAACTTTTAGCGACACTAATCAAGATGATACCGAGGGCTAAGAAAGAAGAAAAGGTAATGCCGATGGCGGTATCGCTTTTGATAATCGAGTTCCCCTTGATGTAGGTAATGATGATAGCAGCTAGCAATCCAAAGACAATGGCTCCGATAAAGAAGTCAACGCCCAAGATGAAGGAGAGGGCTACACCTGGCAAGACAGCATGTGAAATGGCATCTCCCATGAGTGACATCCCGCGTAGAATGATGAAACATCCTACAGCTCCAGCTACGACCCCGACGACAATGGCTGTTATCAAGGCATTTTGTAAGAAATGGAATTTTTGCAATCCATCGATAAATTCTGCAATCATAGGTCACCTCCATTGAAAAAGAGTCGATTACCGTAAGCTTCTTTGAGATTGGCTTCGGTAAAGGTTTCTTTGGTTGGACCAAAGGCAATCACTTCTCGATTGACAAGCAAGACTTGATCGAAGTAGTGGGGAACCTTGCTGAGGTCGTGGTGGACGATGAGAACCGTCTTCCCAGCTTTTTTCAGATCTCTCAGCGTATTCATGATGATTTCCTCACTGACAGAGTCAATCCCAACAAAGGGTTCATCCAAGAGGATATAGTCGGCTTCCTGTACCAAACATCTGGCAATCAAGACCCGCTGGAATTGACCTCCAGACAGTTGACTGATTTGACGTTCAGCGTAGTCAGCTAGACCGACAATTTCAAGGGCCTCTTGCACTTTCTTCCAATGTTTAGCTTTTAAACTGTGAAAGAGAGGAATAGAGGGAAATAGTCCTAGCGAGACACATTCCTTGACCTTGATGGGAAAGTTGTAGTCGATATTGATTTTTTGTTCGACATAGGCGATTCGATGTAAGGATTTTTTAACTTCCTTGTCATCGAGAAATGCCTGACCTTGATGTGGGATAATTCCCAGCATCCCTTTTAATAATGTTGATTTCCCAGCACCGTTTGGACCAATGATACCGGTAATTGTTGGTCCTTGGAGCACTAGTGAAATATCCTTAAGTGCCAACGTTTCTTTGTAGGAGACACTGAGGTTTTCTATACGTATCATAAACTTGTATTCCTCCTGTCTCTTAATATACATTAAAAAAAAAATTAAGTCAAGTTAATTTTTGAAAAAATTAAAATAATAACTGAAAAATGATGGAAAAGGAAAGTTCATTTTTAATTGCATTCCCAAGCAATTTTTGTTAAGCTAGCAATAACTTAAAAAAATGAAAGCGAGAACAAGATGACACGTTATCAAGACGATTTTTATGATGCTATCAATGGAGAATGGCAGAAGACGGCTGAAATCCCAGCAGATAAGTCTCAAACGGGAGGTTTTGTTGATTTAGACCAGGAAATCGAAGATCTGATGCTGGCGACAACAGACAAGTGGTTGGCAGGTGAAGAGGTGCCTGAGGATGCTATCTTGGAAAACTTTGTCAAATACCACCGCCTAGTTCGTGATTTTGATAAGAGAGAAGCTGACGGTATCAAACCTGTTTTGCCACTCCTTAAAGAATTCCAAGAATTGGAGACTTTTGCGGATTTTACAGCTAGACTAGCAGAGTTTGAACTTGCAGGAAAACCTAACTTCCTTCCTTTTGGTGTATCGCCAGACTTTATGGATGCTAGAATCAATGTTCTATGGGCTAGCGCTCCAAGCACAATCCTGCCAGACACGACCTACTATGCTGAAGATCATCCTCAGCGAGAAGAGCTCTTGACTCTTTGGAAAGAAAGTAGCGCAAATCTCCTCAAGGCTTATGATTTCTCTGATGAAGAAATTGAAGATTTGCTAGAAAAAAGACTTGAATTGGACCGTCGAGTTGCGGCAGTGGTGCTTTCTAATGAAGAAAGTTCAGAATATGCTAAACTTTACCATCCATATGCTTACGAAGATTTCAAAAAATTCGCGCCTGCCCTACCTTTGGATGGCTTCTTCCAAGCCGTTCTTGGACAAGTACCAGACAAGGTTATCGTAGACGAGGAACGTTTCTGGCAAGCTGCAGATCAATTCTATAGTGAAGAGGCCTGGCCTCTCCTCAAGGCAACCTTGATTTTGAGTGTTGTGAATCTTT
Organism: Streptococcus mitis; assembly: GCF_002096895.1. Classification (GTDB taxonomy): domain Bacteria; phylum Bacillota; class Bacilli; order Lactobacillales; family Streptococcaceae; genus Streptococcus; species Streptococcus mitis_AH. The sequence continues at coordinate 448,368 of NZ_NCVI01000020.1, forward strand.
CAACCAGCTATTTAACAGAAGAAATCCGTGTCTTGTCAGGTGCCTATAGCCGTGCGCTTTCAGGAGTTCCAGAAGCCAAAGACAAGGTCAAGGCAGCCTACCAGCTAGCACAAGGGCCTTTCAAACAAGCCTTGGGTCTCTGGTATGCCCATGAAAAATTCTCTCCAGAAGCTAAAGCAGACGTGGAGAAAAAAGTAGCAACTATGATTGATGTCTATAAGGAACGTTTGGCTAAAAATGACTGGCTGACTCCAGAAACTCGTGACAAGGCCATCGTCAAACTCAATGTTATCAAGCCTTACATCGGTTACCCAGAAGAATTGCCAGAACGCTACAAGGACAAGGTAGTGGATGAAAATGCTAGTCTTTTTGATAATGCTCTAGCCTTTGCGCGTGTGGAAATCAAGCACAGTTGGAGCAAGTGGAACCAGCCTGTAGACTACAAGGAATGGGGCATGCCTGCTCATATGGTCAATGCTTACTACAATCCACAGAAGAACCTAATTGTCTTCCCAGCGGCCATTTTGCAAGCACCTTTCTATGACTTGCATCAGTCATCTTCTGCTAACTACGGTGGTATTGGAGCAGTTATTGCTCATGAAATTTCCCACGCCTTTGATACTAACGGAGCGTCCTTTGACGAAAATGGTAGCCTCAAGGATTGGTGGACAGAGAGTGACTATGCTGCCTTCAAGGAGAAAACACAAAAAGTTATTGACCAATTTGATGGACAGGATTCTTATGGAGCAACCATCAACGGTAAATTGACTGTATCAGAAAACGTGGCTGACTTGGGAGGAATCGCTGCAGCGCTTGAAGCAGCTAAGAGAGAACCAGACTTCTCAGCAGAAGAGTTCTTCTACAACTTCGGTCGCATCTGGCGCATGAAAGGTCGTCCAGAATTTATGAAACTTTTGGCTAGCGTCGATGTGCACGCACCAGCCAAACTCCGTGTCAATGTGCAAGTACCAAACTTCGATGATTTCTTTACAACCTATGATGTCAAAGAAGGAGATGGTATGTGGCGTTCACCAGAAGACCGCGTGATTATTTGGTAATGAATCGAATCTAATACTAAAATCCGTAAATCTATATAGGATGGGTTAGAGAGGTTAATATGAAGAAATTTTTAATGATATTTTCAGCTATTCTTACTGTTTTTGTTTTAGCATCTTGTGGTGCAAACAAAAAAGATGAAAAAATAGAACATACGGCAACACAATCATCTTCGACAAAAGAGGAACGGAAGGAAAACTCTACGAAGTCAGAGAGCCAAACTAGTACAAGTTCTTCAATGGCAACACCGTCAACAACGATGGAAAAGAAAAGTGAAACAGGAAAAGATTTGTACAAGGAAGTAATAGAGCGGTACAATCATTTTACAGACCTTTTAAAGCAAGGTAATAGAGAAGATTTGTACGAGGAAAATAAACAACACAAGATTGCTCCAGATGAATATGGTTTGATTTTCTCTCGAATGGATTATAAAAATGCGCCAGATTGGAAATATGTTATTGCTGATTTAAATAATGACGGTCAAGATGAATTGATTATTGGAGATAAAAAATATATAGGGGCCATTTACTATTTAGAGAATAAACAACCCAAGTTGCTTCATACAGCTTATGTAGCTTCTGCAGGTGGTTTTCGTTCCAGTTTAGTTATCTATGAAAATGGTCAAGTCAGATATGCAGACTGGCAGTCAACACGACCAGAAATGAACTTAAGTCTATATGCTTTTGATAAAGACGGAGTACAGAAGATTAAAGAAGGAATCTTTCAAATTGGTAGTGATCAAAAGCCAGAGCAAATCTTAGGGATTTCTTCTAATGAACTTGATTTAGCTAAATTTGATTGGAAAGAATTTCAGCCAGTCAACTAGTATTCGATGAAATTCAATACTAGACTAGATTCTAAAATCAAAGAATGGAGAATTGAATAGCAGTACACAAAAACCAAGGATAAAAAATTCCTTGGTTTTTTGCTAGCTAGAAAAAAGGATTGAAGGTCTTTTCGTGAGCAATAGTAGTAGCTGGACCATGCCCTGGATAGACGTCATAGTTTGGCAGGGTGAAGAGTTGGGTCTGGATGCTATGAAGGAGTTGCTCCATGCTACCAGTTGGAAGGTCGGTTCGTCCGATTGTTTCTCGGAAAAGAGCATCTCCTGTCAAGACTAGGTGAGCATCAGGAAAGACGATAGAAACGCCGCCAATAGAGTGACCAGGAGTTGGCAAGACAGTAAAACGAAATTCCTCTAGTTGGTATTCTTCATGAAAGACAAAGGTGTGCTCTGCAGGTTTTGCGATCACATCTGCCATATCATCGTGGCGAGGTAGCCCAGAGAGATTATCGACAGGAGTGTAGAGCCAGCTGGCTTCACTCTCTGCGATATAGACAGGAGGATTGCCAAAAGTCTCGCGAACCAAGTCCAGACTCATGATATGGTCATAGTGTGCGTGGGTCAAGAGAATAGCACAAATCGGTTTATTGATATTCTCGATGGTTTGACGAATGGCTTCCCAATGGCTACCGGGATCGACAACGATGAGGTGTTTTTCGCCTTCTAAATAATAGGTGTTTTCATAGGCAACAGGATTCACAGTTTTATGGATTTTCATATTAGCTCCAATCTCAAAGAATGTACTAAATTAAGTATAGCACAGTTAGGATGAATAAAGTAGACAGAAAGTTCTTCTTTATAGAAGGTTACTTGCTATCTACTTTATTCTGTCTAAAATAGAGATAGCTATTTTTAGAGTTATGAACTAGCTAGAGCTTTTAATTGACTGGGATTTAAAATAAAAGCTAATGAGCTGGAGAGTGAATTAATGAAACAAGTAAATTGTACTCTTTATTAGAAGAAAGTTTGTAATAAAAGAAAACAAAATATACATGTATAGTTAATATAAATTAATATACTGATTATGAAAAAATATAGTGTGTGGCCTATGACAGTTTGATGCATCTTATTTTACAACTTAAAGAGTCTGAAAATTGTTGTATTTTTGGAAAATATTTATTTTAAATTTAGAATAAAAAAATAAGTCATTTTATTTGCTACAGACTAGAAAATATGATATCATAAAGTTGTATGTTGTAGACAATTTTATGATATCAAACTTCACTTCTAACATCTTTTGTTTCATCTGAGGTTACCTGTGAGTTTTCGATATCAATAACTTGTAAATCGACATCAAAATAAAAAAGGAGGTTGTGGGTCTAAATGAAAGGCAAGCAACAACAAGATTTTAGAGTAGAAAAGTACATCCGTTATGGTATCCGGAAATATAGCTTTGGAGCAGCATCAGTAGCAATTGCAGCTGGTTTGATGTTCCTTGGAAATGGTGCGGTATCAGCAACGGAAGTTCAAGGTGCTGAAGCATCAGTAGCTGCAGCTACTGCCCCAGCAAATCAAGCGGATTCTAATAAAGAGAAGGAAGCCGTTAAGCCAGAAACTAAAGTAGAAAAAGCTAAACCAGAGGTTAAAGCAGAAGAAGCTAAGAAAGTAAATAAAGCTGTCCTAGAAGCAAGCATTGCTACTTTGGAGTCTAAACTTTCAACTGCTAAATATGCAGATGCTACAGTAGTAAGCTCAGCTAAGGAAGTATTGGTAGCAGCTAAAGCAACTCTTGCAAAAGTAGATGCTAGTCAAGCTGATGTAGATGCTCAAGCAGAAACTGTATCAGCATTGAGTACTGTAGTTACTGAATCAAATACTGCTGGTTTCGATAAAAAGAAAGCAGCAGAAAAAGAAGTGGCTAAAGCAGAAGCTGAAAAGAAAGCTACTCCAGCAGAAAAATCTCTTTCAGAAGCTAAATCAGCGCTTGACAAAGCTTCATCAGAAGCAGATGTAACAAACAGACTTGCAAAATCTGAACTTTCTAAGAAGGAAGTGAAGGAAGAAAACAAAGCAGCTGTTGAAGCAGCAGTAGCTAAAAACCAAGCAGTTCTTGCTGAAACAAAAACTTTATTGGCTGAAAAGAGCGTAACAAAAGAGCAAGTAGACGCTCAATTGGCTCGTCTTAACGAATCAATCCTTGCAGTTTACAATGAATTGAAAAATGCAGGAATCGGTCGTGATGGTAAGTTCGCAGTCAACTTGGAAGATGCTCAAACAACAGCACTTAAAGACTCATCTACAGAAGCAGGACAAAAATGGTTGGCAGATCATGGTTACTCATCTTTGGCTGATATTCCTATCTTAAACAAAGGAAAAGATGATAAAGAGATAAAAGAAGCTTCTAAGCAAATCCAATGGCTAGATTTTACAGACACAGCTGCTTGGACTAACTTAGATGCAGATGGACAACTTCAAATCGGTTCAACTTTCAAAAAGGAGTTGATGCCAGGTTATGTTGTAACATTAACTGTTAAAGAGATGAAACCGTTCCATGCTACAGAGACTTATAAAAATCGTGTGGCGGGAACTGCTAGTGAAGATACTTATAATCCAGATGCAGTAAATAGCTTTAAACAAGCGACTGGTATCGGTGGTTCTGCTCAAACAAAATGGGCACACGTGAAAAACGCAGGTTTTGATACTGATCCACATAAAACTACGATTGCGGGTACTGATGATAAATCGGTTCAAAAGAATGGTACTATCGCTGGTGTAGTATTTAGTGTTGATGCTGAATATAATGGTAAGAAAACAAAACCAACTATTTTAATGACATCTGGTGAAGATATCAAGGTAAACGAAAGTGAAATCTACACTACAAACGGAACGCCTTGGGATTTATATGCATTGGTAGGTAACGCAGCAGAAACAACTCCTTATCAACCTAATGTGAAGATGAAAAATGTCACAAGCCCTCAAGAATTTAGCCCTGCAGACGCTAAACTTCAAAAAGCGTTAGCAAATTCTGCTTTTTCAACACCTGATACAGCAACATCAGGATTAGGTTCTCAAGTCTTTGGTAGTTACATCAATGGTGAAGGTGGTAACAAAGCTACACCAATCGTATCTACTGCAGGAGCAACTGAAGTTGGATTCTACATCATTTCGGGTGGAGCTCAGTCATCTATGATTGGTATCTCTTTATCAGACTTTGGAGATCTTCCAGAATCTTATGGTAAAGCAGAGCATTCTCTCAGAACATCTACTACTGACTATGCAACCAATCAAGTAGAAGAAATTCAACAACCATATCTAGGGACAGTAAAAGCTGACCCTGAAGCACAAAATGGTGAGCGCGTACGCGGTATTGGATCAGATGATGCTACTGACAATGGCGATGAAGGTGTAGCACAGCTTGTCGCTCCAGAAGATGTTCATATTAATAAAGATAATGGTGAACCGGAAGTTAAAATCGTACAAGCCGCAGATAATACTTACCGTGTTAAAGTTATTGCATCAGCAAATGGCAATGACAAATACACTGGTACAGTAGAGCCTGCTTACGTGCGTGGATTTATCGACTTTAACAACAACGGTAAATTCGATGAAGGTGAAGCTTCTGACATCGTTAAAGTTACTGGAAACAACGAAACAGTAGAGCTCGTTTTCAGAAATACTCAAGTCATCGATACTACTAAAGGTGCGGTGAATTTCCGTACACGTATCGCTAAATCTGAAAAACAAGTAACCAAACCTACTGGTATTGCTTTCTCAGGTGAAGTAGAAGATAACCAAATTCAAGTTGCTTTACCTCCACGTGGAGATAAGGAAGAAACAACTGGTAAACAAGGTGAAACTCAGTCTGTAGGTATTGAATTTGTATCACGTGCTCTAGGGGACGATGCTTCTAACCTTGGTTCAAACAACGGAAATACTACTTTCAATTCATACGGTAAACTAGATTACTCTGAACAACCAAACTCTATTAGCTTAGAAACAACTAAGAAAAAACAATCTCAAGGTGTTATGATTGTAGATCCAAGTGGAAACTTGGTGAAATCATACACTAAAGCAGGTCAAGGTACTTATACAGTAACTGATGACAAAGTTACCTTCACTCCAGAGCCTAACTTTGTTGGTAAAGCAGATGGTATCGTACTTCGTGCTGTAGATGCTAATGGTCATTCAACTGGATGGACAGCACTTACGGATCAACATGGTGTGGAAAACATTAATGATGGAACACATACTACTGGAACTAAAACAATGGATGCTGTTTATATTCCAACAGTAACTCCAAAAGAAATCGTAGGTACACCTGAAGAATCAACAGATATCCAAGGTAAACCACAAACGAAAACACCTAAATTCTCAATCGACGTAGATAAAGATGGTGATGGCACTGCTCCAGACGCAGTAACTCCAAGTGCACAATATCCAGCTAAACTAGTTGATCCAGCAACTGGACAGCCAACAGATGAAAAAACTGTAACAGTACCAGGTGAAGGAACTTACACAATCGATCCAACAACTGGAGCGGTAACCTTCACACCAGAACCACAATTTACAGGAACTGCTAAAGGTATTAATGTATCATTAACAGCGCCAGTAGGTCAAGATAAAGATGGAAATCCGGTAACAGCTACAGCTACAGCTAAATACACACCAACTGTGACACCAGTAACACCAACAGCGGATCCAGCTACTTCAACAGGAGTACAAGGTGAAACTCAAAAAGGAACTCCTACATTTACAGAAGGAAACTCTGAAGTTCCAATTAAAGAAGGTTCTGTCAAACTATTGAATCCAGATGGAACAGAAGCAACTGGACCAGTTGATGCATTGGATCCAAATGGAAACAAGGTAGGTACATACACTGTTGATCCAACAACAGGAGAAGTAACATTTACACCTACTGATAAGTCTTATGTAGGACCAGTTCAACCAGCAAACGTACAAGCTGAAGATAAAAATGGAACTAAAGTTAAGACAACTTACACGCCAACAATTGTCGGAGTAACCCCAACAGCAGAACCAGCTAAATCTGTCGATATTCAAGGTGCAACTCAAGAAAGTACAGTTTCATTTGAACCTGGTAAGACTACAATTGCTGGAAAAGAAAAAACTGTAGATATCGATCCATCCACTTACACACTTCTAGGTGAAGATGGTCAACCAGCTACAGAAGTTCCAGCTAAAGACCCAGAAGGAAATGTAATTGGTAAATACACACTGAAAACTGTAGATGGTAAAGCGGTGGCAGTGTTTGAACCAACAGATAAGACATACTCTGGAGAAGTTCAACCAGTAAGAATCCAAGCTAAGGATAAAAACGGAACAGCTGTTGAAACAACTTATACACCATTAATTACTCCAGTAGTTCCAACAGCAGAACCAGCTGAAACTACAGACATCCAAGGTAAAGAGCAAACAGGTAAACCTGAATTCACACCTGGTAATCCAAATGTTCCAATGGATGATGATACTCCAGCGACATTCGAAGATGGATCAAAAGAAAAAGTTGTACCAGGCGAAGGAACATATACAGTTGCACCAGATGGCACAGTAACCTTCACACCAGAAAAAGGATTCACAGGTAAAGGGACAGGCGTAACCGTTAAACGTGTAGATAAGAATGGAACACCAGTAACAGCTAAATACACACCAACAGTAACACCAGTAACACCAACAGCTGAGCCAAAAGAAACAACAGACATCCAAGGTAAAGAACAAACTGGAAAACCAACATTCACGCCAGGTAATCCAAATGTTCCAATGGATGATGATACTCCAGCGACATTCGGGCGAAGGAACATACACAGTTGCACCAGATGGAACAGTAACCTTCACACCAGAGAAGAACTTCACAGGTAAAGGAACAGGCGTAACCGTTAAACGTGTAGATAAGAACGGCACACCAGTTAAAGCTACTTACACACCAGTTGTAAAACCAGCAACACCAACAAGTTCAGATGTTATCACTACAAATGTTCAAGGTGCTACTCAATCAGGAACACCAACATTTGAAGGTGGAAAAGTAACAGTCAACGGTGAAGAAAAAACTGTAGAAATCGATGAAACTGTTAAACCAACATTTGATGATGGCACAACTGAGAAGAAAGTACCAGGTGAAGGAACATACACAATCGATGAGAACGGAACAGTAACCTTTACACCAGAGAAGAACTTCACAGGTCAAGCAACAGGTGTAACAGTGAAACGTGTAGATAAGAACGGTACACCAATCACAGCTAAGTACACTCCAGTAGTCGTTCCAGTAACACCAACTTCAAAAGATTCTGAATCAGAAGGTCCAAAAGGACAACCTCAATCAGGAACACCAACATTTGAAGGCGGAAAAGTTACAATCAACGGTAAGGAAGTTCCAGTTGAAATCGATGAAACTGTTAAACCAACATTTGATGATGGCACAACTGAGAAGAAAGTACCAGGCGAAGGAACATACACTATCGATGAAAACGGTAAAGTAACCTTCACACCAGAACCTGACTTCGTAGGTAAAGCAACAGGAGTAACTGTTAAACGTGTAGATAAGAATGGTACCCCAGTAACAGCTACTTACACCCCAACAGTTCGTCCTGATACTTCATTCGTTGATAAAGATGGCAACCCACTTTCACCAACAGAAGATGGAACTAAACCAACTAAAGATATCCCAGGATACAAGATTGTTAAAACTGAAGTAGACGAAAAAGGAAATACAAAACACATCTATGAAAAAGTTACGACAACTTATAAAGATAAAGATGGTAATGTAATTCCAGGAACAACTACTGAAGAAGGTACAAATCCTAAGAAAGATATCCCAGGTTACCGCTTCGTAGAAACTAAGAAACTTCCAAACGGTGATACAGAGCACGTTTATGAGAAAGTTAAGACAAGTCACAAGGATAAAGACGGAAATGAAATTCCAAACTATCCAACAGAAGATGGCGAACAACCTAAGAAAGATATCCCAGGTTACCGCTTCGTAGAGACTAAGAAACTTCCAAATGGCGACATCGAACACGTTTATGAGAAAGTTAAGACAAGTCACAAGGATAAAGATGGAAATGAAATTCCAAACTATCCAACAGAAGATGGTGAACAACCTAAGAGAGATATCCCAGGTTACCGCTTCGTAGAGACTAAGAAACTTCCAAATGGCGATATCGAACACGTTTATGAGAAAGTTAAGACAAGTCACAAGGATAAAGACGGCAACGAAATTCCAAACTATCCAACAGAAGATGGCGACCAACCTAAGAAAGATATCCCAGGTTACCGCTTCGTAGAGACTAAGAAACTTCCAAATGGCGATGTAGAACACGTCTACGAAAAAGTTAAGACATCATTCAAGGATAAAGATGGAAACGAAATTCCAAACTATCCAACAGAAGATGGCGACCAACCTAAGAAAGATATCCCAGGTTACCGCTTCGTAGAGACTAAGAAACTTCCAAATGGCGATGTAGAACACGTCTACGAAAAAGTTAAGACATCATTCAAGGATAAAGATGGAAACGAAATTCCAAACTATCCAACAGAAGACGGTGACCAACCTAAGAAAGATATCCCAGGTTACCGCTTCGTAGAGACTAAGAAACTTCCAAATGGCGATGTAGAGCACGTTTATGAGAAAGTTAAGACAAGTCACAAGGATAAAGACGGCAATGAAATTCCAAACTATCCAACAGAGGACGGCGACCAACCTAAGAAAGATATCCCAGGTTACCGCTTCGTAGAGACTAAGAAACTTCCAAATGGCGATGTAGAACACGTTTATGAGAAAGTTAAGACAAGTCACAAGGATAAAGACGGCAATGAAATTCCAAACTATCCAACAGAGGACGGCGACCAACCTAAGAAAGATATCCCAGGTTACCGCTTCGTAGAGACTAAGAAACTTCCAAATGGTGACACAGTTCATGTTTATGAAAAAATTATTCCTCCTGTGAAACCAGAACCTGCGAAACCATCCAAACCAGCTCCAGCTAAACCAGCTAAGGAATTGCCTAATACTGGTACAGAAGATCACTCTAGCCTAGCAGCTCTTGGACTTCTTGGCGTATTGAGCGGATTTGGTCTTGTGGCACGCAAGAAAAAAGAAGACTAATCTTTTAATCATTAAAGATTAGACAAAGGAATTCAATTTCATAAATGAAAACCCAACTAATCAAACGATTAGTTGGGTTTTTTATGTGGATTATCTATTTTTCCATGCTTGGTAACGGGTATCAATCAATAACTGGGTGAGGCGTCCCATGGTTTCCCTTTCTTCTGGAGTGAGAGATTGAGCTTGGACGAAGAGATGACGAATGTGTTCGATAGCCTTTAAGGAAGACAAGTCATTGATAGATGTAATACCAGAATCAAGAATGGTGCCAAAGAAGAGATCGAAGTAGAGCTGGAGTTCCTCGTCAGGGACTGTGGCCACCCATTCTTTGAAGGTTATGTCAACTTGTTGGCTATCACTGTTGGTTTTATCCAGTTGGATGAAGTGCTTGTCCTCAATCTGCCAACTAAAGGTATCGTGCTGGGCGATACCACCCAAAGCAGTACTGTGCACGATGATTTGCTGGTTAGGGATTTCTAGCATCATACCGATGATGGAACCTTGTGGAATGAAGACCTTGGTTTTATCCATTATCCTTTGATAGCCCTCGCTTTGTGTCAGTTCTTTGTGGAGACCAGGTGCATCAAAGGTATAAACTGCTGTGATTTGATTTTGCAAGTTTTTCTCAATTTGACTAGCAGCATAGATGGCTAGATTTCCTCCCTTGGAATGCCCAGCCAGAATGACCTTCTGCTTAGGATGGTGGGCAAAAAAGTTCTTTAAATAGCGAAGGGCGTGCTTTTGAGCAGGAATTTCCTTCATATAGGTCAGGTGGAAATCTTCCTTCCAACCAATGATACTATCATCTGTCCCACGAAAGACAATCAGATAGGTATCGAGAGTGAGGCGGTAGGTCATAGCCGCAAATTGTTTTTGCAGTTCAGGGTCGATGTCGTTGATAAAATGGGAGAGTTTGCAATTTTTGAAGCGTTTGTGTCGAGCTAATTCATCCAATAATTGGAGCCGATTTTTACTGGTCAACATGTTAGGTTCCCTTGGAACCTGAGGTGCCAGGTCTAAAAGTCGCTGAGGAGTTGTGGAGACCAGATTATCAAAGGAGAGGTAGGTGGTTTCTGTTAAGGCTAAAACATCTAATTCATTCAAAGGTAGGTCGTAAAAGGAATCGTGTGCGACATCTTTCAGATAGTCAAAAATATTGGCCATAAGAGCTCCTTTCTTTTTATTTATCTTATCAAATTTCCCTTAAATTAGCTAGTAGGATTGCCTCATTTTGTTGCCTAAAAACAAGCTGCTTCAAATTCAGTTTCAGATCTTCTAGCATTGAAAAATCTGTTATAATAATAGAAAAGGAGGAGCGCATGCACAAGATTTTATTAGTAGAAGATGATCAGGTTATTCGTCAACAGGTCGGGAAAATGCTCTCTGAATGGGGATTTGAAGTGGTGCTGGTAGAAGACTTTATGGAAGTTTTGAGTCTTTTTGTCCAGTCGGAGCCTCATCTGGTCCTCATGGATATTGGACTGCCCTTGTTTAATGGCTATCACTGGTGTCAGGAAATTCGCAAGATTTCCAAGGTCCCCATCATGTTTCTGTCTTCGAGAGACCAGGCTATGGATATTGTCATGGCAATCAATATGGGGGCGGATGACTTTGTGACCAAGCCTTTTGACCAGCAGGTTCTTTTAGCCAAAGTTCAGGGCTTGTTGCGACGTTCATATGAGTTTGGGCGTGACGAGAGTTTACTGGAATATGCTGGTGTTATCCTCAATACCAAATCAATGGATTTACATTATCAAGGGCAAGTCTTGAATTTGACCAAGAACGAATTCCAGATTTTACGAGTTTTGTTTGAGCATGCGGGCAATATTGTAGCGCGTGACGATCTCATGCGGGAACTTTGGAACAGTGACTTTTTCATTGATGACAATACCCTATCTGTTAATGTGGCTCGATTGCGTAAAAAGTTGGAAGAGCAGGGCTTGGTAGGATTTATCGAAACCAAGAAAGGGATAGGGTACGGATTAAAGCATGCTTGATTGGAAACAATTTTTTCTAGCCTATCTGCGTTCCCGTAGTCGTCTGTTTGTCTATCTGATTTCTTTGACGTTTCTGCTCTTACTCTTTCAGTTTTTATTTGCCAGTTTGGGAATTTACTTTCTCTACTTTTTCCTCTTGTGTTGCTTTGTAACCATCTTCTTTTTCACTTGGGACATATTGGTGGAAATGCAGGTCTATCGTCAGGAAATTCTCTATGGGGAGAGGGAAGCCAAATCTCCTTTGGAAATAGTTTTAGCAGAAAAATTAGAAGCGCGTGAGATGGAACTTTATCAGCAGAGGTCAGATTCAGAAAGAAAATTGACGTATTTGCTGGATTACTATACCTTGTGGGTTCATCAGATTAAGACCCCCATTGCAGCTAGTCAACTCTTAGTTGCAGAAGTAGCCGACCGCCAACTGAAGCAGCAATTAGAACAGGAAATTTTCAAAATCGACTCCTATACTAATCTAGTCTTACAGTACCTGCGTTTAGAAAGTTTTCATGATGATTTGGTCTTAAAGCAGGTGCAAATTGAGGATTTGGTCAAGGAAATAATTCGTAAATATGCTCTTTTCTTTATTCAAAAAGGCTTAAATGTCAATCTACATGACCTTGATAAAGAAATCGTGACGGATAAAAAGTGGTTGCTAGTGGTTATTGAGCAAATCATCTCAAACAGTCTCAAGTACACCAAGGAAGGGGGTCTGGAGATTTATATGGAGGGGCAAGAGCTTTGCATCAAGGATACGGGAATCGGGATAAAAAACAGTGATGTCCTCCGAGTCTTTGAACGTGGCTTTTCAGGATATAATGGACGCCTAACCCAGCAGTCATCTGGACTTGGACTTTACCTATCTAAGAAAATTTCTGAAGAACTGGGTCACCAGATTCGCATCGAGTCTGAGGTTGGAAAAGGAACGATAGTGCGGATTCAGTTTGCTCAAGTAAACTTAGTCCTTGAGTGAGAAGAGACAATGAGTTTTTACCCAATCTCTTTTTGCTATATTTCAGGATATTTGAAGACTGTTTTTTACAAAACCAATAATAGAATTTTTAATACGGAATATAGTATAAATACTGGTTCAAAGTGAAGTTTTGTATGCTTTATACTTTTGTTGAGTATAAAATCTATAAACTATGGGTGAATTACAAAAATTAATTTGAGATGAAGTGAATTGTAGACTTGGGAAATGTCTCCTATTCGATTTCAGAATGAATCGTTGATACAGGATTAAAAGAACTGCAGCTTTCTTTTTATTTTGAATGAGATAGGTATATATAGATTTGTGTAACTGGTGTAGAACTGTTTCCAAGAATTTATTGAATGTATCGAATACACACATCCTATTGATTTTGAACCAGTTTTTAATTTCTAAATGTTATAATAGTTTTATCAAGTAAAAGGAGACTACCATGATTGGAGACAATATAAAATTCTTACGAAAATCATATAATCTGATATAACCAGAATTTTCACGGATTGTGGGTGTGTCACGAAATAGCCTAAATCGTTAGAAAAACTGAAAAAGCTTACTTTCAATAGAAGTGTTGGAAATATTCATTTTACATCTATCAAAGAAACATGGGATAGACCTATATTTTACAAAATAGCAAATTATATTTTGAATGATAGTAAAAACTGCAGAACTTGTGTGATTTACAATTATTGCACTAAATGTCTGAGTATCGCACTATCTGAAATAAGGAATAGTAGAGATTGTTCTGAGATATGTAAAAAAACGCATTAGCAAGGAGTATCGTATATGCTACCATATCTTAAAACTATTAGATGGTATCTCTTCTTTAATTTTCTTTTTGGTGTAGTATCGAATATCTGCACAGCTTTGTTACCGTATTTCACGCAGGCATTAATCAAAGGGGATTATCAAGTAGCTCTATATGGTTACTCTATGTCAGTGGCAGGCTATTTGAGTTGTAACTATATCCAAATGATACTTGATTGGAAGCAGGGGATTATCTTTTCGACTACTTTGAAAAATGAGTGGTTTCGTTCACTTCTGGGACTCAGTCACCACGATTTCAAGCAGAAAACAGTAGCAGAGTATATTTCCTATCAATCTAATGACCTAGATTCGTTGGAAAAGGATTACCTTCCTCCATTGATGAGTTTTATCAAACAAATTTTACGTATCATCATTTACGCTTTCATTATTAGCAGAACAATTAATCCTATTGTATCACTGATTTTAATCTTTTCCACTGGAATTAGTATTCAAATTCCTAAAATCGTTGGGAAGTTGACCGCTAATCGTAGACAGGTTTACTTGAAAAAACAAGGAGATTACTATCGAACTTTGGAGGATTTGCTTATGGGACATCATTTGGTAAATAAACTAACTATGTCGCATTTTTTGAATCAACAAAAGAGTTCTCTAAAGAATTTGCAGGATAAGTATTTTAAGTATGGTTTGACAAAAATTACAGGCATCTTATTGACAGGTGTTTCTTTTGAATTCATTAGTCTTGTTCTGTTTATTTATTTAGCCTACTCTCTATCTCACCAGCAACTCGGTATTCCTGAGGTGGTGGCGAGTTTCGGATATATTAATGCTTTTTCTGAACCAATACAGGAAATCCTTTATGATTTACAAATGTTAGAGTCCGTAAAGCCTGTAATCAAGAGTTTTCAAAACATTGTTGGGAGACCCGTTTCAGTTCAAGCACCTCAACATTCTTTTGATACGATTACTTTGAAAAACATTTCCAAACAACTGGGAGAATCAAAATTGATAATTACTTCCGCTACGATTCAAAAAGGGGATAAAATTGCGCTTATTGGTAAGAATGGTTCTGGAAAAAGTAGTCTTCTCAACATTTTAAATGGAACAGATGAAGATTTTGAAGGACAAATTGTGCTAGATGGGCTTGTTTTGGACCATCTTTGGGGAAGATTCGGTATGATTCTGCAACAAGAACATACATTTATTTCGAGTTATGAAAATAATGTAACACTATTCAATAGTTTCAATGAAAAATTCAGAGAAGAAGATTTTGAAAAAATTCCACCACAATCCCTGTCAGGTGGTCAGCAACAACGAATGTATTTAAATCGTGAGAAAAATCGTAAAAATCCATTGCTTATCCTAGACGAACCTTTCTCTGCCTTGGATACTAATCAGTTTAAAATGGAATTGGAAAGAGTTCTGGAACTACCAAGTGCCGTCATTGTTACTTTACATCGCCAAAACGAATTATTAAGTAAGTTTGACCAAGTTTGGGAAATTAAGAATGGAGAACTTGTAATTTTGAAATAGCTAAATTATAAAGAATAAAACGCATAGTATCAAGGTTCAGGAGATACCGTTTTTCCTTCTTCGGATAAGGAAACAAAAATTTCTTGCTTCATCTATCTATTCAATTGATAGATTTCGTCAGAGAAAAACTGTAAAATTTTTGATATAATATAAAGGATGGACTGACGGATACTTAAAAGATAATTTTCAAAAGAATAACAGGTGAGAAGAAAAATATGTAAGATTGGACAGAAGTCTCTCTACCATCATCCATGCAGAAACAAGATTATATAAAATAAAAGGAGTAACCAATGAACGGAAATTATTCAACACGGGAATACCGTGAGAAATTATACGATGACCTTCATGTTCGATTGAGAGATACAGCGATTTTGATGTGTGCAATTTTTATTGCCTCTATCGGTCTAAATATGAATTCAACAGCTGTTATT
Source organism: Streptococcus mitis (assembly GCF_002096895.1). Classification (GTDB taxonomy): domain Bacteria; phylum Bacillota; class Bacilli; order Lactobacillales; family Streptococcaceae; genus Streptococcus; species Streptococcus mitis_AH. The sequence continues at coordinate 464,029 of NZ_NCVI01000020.1, forward strand.
ATTGGAGCCATGTTAATTTCACCTCTCATGACACCGATTGTTGGACTGGGATTCGGTTTAGCTATTTTTGATACGCGTTTAATCAAGCAATCTCTAGAGGTTTTATTGACTCAAGTGTTGGTCAGTTTGCTTGTCTCGACTCTGTATTTCTGGATTTCTCCCTTGTCTTATGCAAGTAGCGAGTTGATCGCACGAACCTCTCCAACCATTTGGGATGTTCTCATTGCTATTGCTGGTGGGATTGCTGGTGTGATCGGTTCAAGGAAAAGAGTTAGAAAAACCAACAACACCAAGTCTTGAAGCTTTTTGGGATTTACGGCAAAATTTCTTTGCTTGTTTTCTTTCCTTTTTCTGGTTGGGATCGTTATGGATGGCACTAAACACATTATGGGAAAAGGTTGAGAAAATTTCCTCAGAAATTATTTGGTGGAATTTGTTTCTACTCTTGGAGCGGCAGGAGTTCTCTTTGGAGAATTTCATGCCATCCAAGATACCAGTCTGAATGATGTGGTGGACCGGATCTATATAAATGTCAAGGATTTACCGTTTCAGTCCTTGGGAGCTTTAGCTAATATCCTGTCTGATGTTAAGAAGGGACTGATTCAAGACAGTCATATCTGGTCTTTCTTCCAGTCATTTTTCAAACAATATCAGTTGATAATCAGCTTAAATCAGATCTATCAGTTTGTCTATCTTTCTCTGATGGAGATCATGTCCTATCTTCACTTTGATTATTGGAAAAAACGGCTCGGTCAGGAGCTAGTATGAATAAGGAGAACAAATGAGACGTTTAAAAATGTTATGGCATATTATACAGGTTACGGGTTTTACTCGGTTTGCTCTGAGTTTTGTGACCTTTGTTTTTGGGTCAGGAGGCGTGCTTTTCCTAGTTGAACCTGCTATCACAAATTACGGAGACGGTCTTTGGTATGCTTTTGTGACTTCGACGACTGTCGGCTACGGGGATCTCCTAGCTGTGACCTTGATTGGAAGGATTACCAGTGTCTTCTTGACGATTTATGGGCTCATATTTTTTGGCTGTTTATCAGCTGTTATTATTAATTATTATACCGATTTAAATAAGGAAAGAGGAGAGGACAAATGACTGCCAATTATTCAACACGGGAATACCGTGAGAAATTATACGATGACCTTCATGTTCGATTGAGAGATACAGCGATTTTGATGTGTGCAATTTTTATTGCCTCTATCGGTCTAAATATGAATTCAACAGCTGTTATTATTGGAGCCATGTTAATTTCACCTCTCATGACACCGATTGTTGGACTGGGATTCGGTTTAGCTATTTTTGATACGCGTTTAATCAAGCAAGCTCTAGGGGTTTTACTTACTCAAGTATTGGTCAGTTTACTTGTATCGACTCTGTATTTCTGGATTTCTCCCTTATCTTATGAAAGTAGCGAATTGATTGCACGAACCTCTCCAACCATTTGGGATGTTCTCATTGCTATTGCTGGTGGGATAGCAGGCGTAATTGGATCAAGGAAAAAAGAAGCAAACAATATCGTGCCAGGAGTAGCCATTGCAACAGCTCTGATGCCACCTATCTGTACTGCAGGTTACGGTTTAGCTAATGGGAATGTACGATTTTTATTGGGGGCTCTCTATCTTTTCTTGATCAACTGTGTCTTTATCATGCTAGCCAACATTGTTGGAACAAGAATTATGATGAGAAAATCTCCCTTAAGTTCATTTAAAGAGCTAAACATTAAAATGAGAATTGGCTTGATTTCTTTGATTGTATTGTTGATTCTTCCAGCTAGCTATTCGGCAGTTACTCTGACAATAGAACAAGCGCGCAAAGAAGGGATCAAACAGTTTGTAGGAAAAGAGTTCGCCAATTATACGGTTATTAATCAAGTCTACAAGTCAAGTAACAATGAATTGGTCTTGACGGTTGTTGGAGATCCGATTTCAGAAGACGAATTAGAAACGCTCCACCAAAAACAAGCCTCTTACGGTATTCAATCTGTTCAATTGAAAGTCAATCAAGTTCATAATTCGACAAAATTAGACAGTGATACGACCAAGGAATTTTATGAAACCATTAACAAGTATATCGATCAAAAACTCTCTGAAAAGGATTCACAAAAAGATCTAGTAAAAGAAAATGAAGCAGACAAGGAATGAGGATATTGACCTTGTCTAACTCATGAAAGCAAATCTTGTGTGGTGCTTTGACCAATCACTACTAGCTCAGATTAAATAAAATATAAAAAGCAACAGCTGTTTCAGTTGTTGCTTTTTAGGTATCTAGGATTTTATCCCAGGTTTTATTTCTTATTTCTCAACGCGTGATTTGTTGGCGATATCAGCTAGGATAGCTTGAACAAAATCATCTACTGAGACAGTTTGTGTTTCTTTTTGGCCGTAGCGACGAACGTTGACTGTTCCGTCTTCCATTTCCTTGTCCCCAACGATCAATTGGTAAGGAATCTTGCTTGTTTGTGAAGCACGGATCTTGAACTGCATTTTTTCATTGCGCTCATCTACATCTGCACGGACACCGCGGTCACGGAGTTTCTTAGCCACTTCCCAAGCGTAGTCCACGTGTTTTTCGTTAGATACTGGGATGAGGGTTACTTGGTGTGGTGCAAGCCATGTTGGGAAGGCACCCTTGTAGTTCTCAATCAAGATAGCTGTGAAGCGTTCCATAGTTGAGATAACTCCACGGTGGATCATAACTGGACGGTGCTCTTCGCCATCAGCTCCTATGTATTTAAGGTCGAAGCGTTCTGGAAGCAAGAAGTCAAGCTGGATAGTAGAAAGAGTTTCTTCTTTACCAAGAGCGGTCTTAACTTGAATATCCAATTTTGGTCCGTAGAAGGCTGCTTCACCTTCGGCTTCAAAGTAATCCACACCCATTTCATCAAGGGCTGCACGAAGCATGGTTTGAGCATTTTCCCACATTTCATCGTTATCAAAGTACTTGTGAGTATCTTGAGGGTCACGAAGAGAGAGGCGGAAGCGGTATTCAGTCAAGTTGAAGTCTTCATAAACATCGATAATCAACTGAAGGGCACGTTGGAATTCTTCTTGGATTTGTTCTGGAGTCACAAAGAGGTGACCGTCGTTGAGTGACATTTCACGTACACGTTGAAGACCAGTGAGTGCACCAGATTTTTCATAACGGTGCATCATACCGATTTCAGCGATACGGATTGGCAACTCACGGTAAGAGTGAACATGGTGTTTGAAGACTTGGATGTGGTGCGGGCAGTTCATTGGACGAAGGACAAATTCTTCCCCGTCACCCATGTCCATAGTTGGGAACATGTCTTCTTGGTAATGATCCCAGTGACCAGAAGTCTTGTAAAGTTCAACAGAAGCAAGTGGTGGAGTGTAGACGTGTTGGTAGCCTGAAGCTAGCTCTTTGTCTACGATGTAGCGTTCCAATTCACGACGAATAGTCGCACCATTTGGCAACCAGAATGGAAGTCCTTGACCAACCTCTTGAGAAATCATGAAGAGGTCAAGCTCTTTACCAAGTTTACGGTGGTCACGTTCTTTGGCTTCTTCACGCATTTGAAGGTAGTTTTTCAAGTCTTTCTTGTCAAACCAAGCTGTACCGTAGATACGTTGCATCATAGCATTGTCGCTATTTCCACGCCAGTAAGCACCTGCTACATGGAGAAGGTGGAAGATTTGGATACGGCCTGTTGATGGAACGTGAGGGCCACGGCAGAGGTCTACATATTCACCCTGACGGTAGATGGTCAAACCACCTTCGTCTTCAGAGTGTTCTTCAATCAATTCCAACTTGTAAGGGTCATTTTTGAAGATTTCACGTGCCTCGTCTTTAGTAACTTCTTCACGAATAGATGGGAAGTTTTCTTTGACAATTTTTTGCATTTCTTCTTCGATACGAGGAAGGTCTTCGTTAGAGATTTGACCAGCTGTGTTGTCAGTATCGTAGTAGAAACCATCTTCGATGGCTGGACCAACTCCTAAGTGAATGTCTGGGAAAAGACGACGAGCTGCTTGGGCGAACAAGTGAGCAGCTGAGTGACGCAAGATTGGAAGGGCATCTTCGTGATCAGGTGTCACGATTTCGATGCTTCCATCTTCAGTGATAGCACGAGTAGTGTCGATGAGTTTGCCGTTGAATTTACCAGCCAAGGCTTTTTTAGCTAGGGAATTGCTGATTGATTGAGCAATTTCAAAAGTAGTAACGCCAGATTCGAATTCACGAACAGCGCCATCTGGGAAAGTAATGTTAATCATGATGTTCTCCTTACTTATATTATTGACGAATGTGTTAACCCTATTTGGAAAACAGGGACAGAGGACTGTGAAAGCTAGAAAAAAAGCGACATCCTCGAAAGGACGTCGCAACGTGGTTCCACCTTCATTTATGTTCCTCAAAAAAGAGGGACACCTCTGATTGGCTCTAACGTAGCCACCGTTTTATGTTTGCATAAAAGTCAGTAGAGTAGTATCAGTATAGTCTTTCTATGCGTTCTCAGCAACCACGCACTCTCTAGTAGAAAGGGACTAAGTGACTTGTCTCTATGGATTATTATAGCATGATTGTGAGATTTTTCAAGATATTTGTAGATTTTTTTGAATTTTCTTCATTGAAAAAGTGCTTGCTAAGCTTTGTTAGGTGTAATGTGCAATCATCTTTTTGCTAGGAATTTGCCTTGATAAAAGTAGTGTTCTGGATTTAGTAAGAGTGGGTTAGATGTCACTCTTATACAGTATTTTTTGTTATAATATTAAAAAGATATATAAGAGGAAATGAGGAGAAAGAATGACAAAAATAGCTATTCTTTCAGATATTCATGGAAATACCACCGCCTTGGAGGCTGTTTTGGCAGATGCTCGGCAGCTAGGAGTGGATGAATACTGGCTTTTGGGAGACATTCTCATGCCAGGAACAGGGCGTAGAAGAATTTTGGACTTGTTGGCTCAACTACCGATTACGGCTAGAGTTTTGGGAAACTGGGAAGACAGTCTTTGGCATGGTGTCCGTAAGGAATTGGATAGTACTCGTCCCAGTCAACGCTATCTCTTGCGCCAGTGCCAGTATGTTTTAGAGGAAATTTCCCTAGAAGAAATTGAACTGCTCCACAATCAACCTCTACAGATTCATCGTCAGTTTGGGGATTTGACGGTAGGAATTAGCCACCATCTTCCTGATAAGAACTGGGGGAGAGAGTTGATTCATACTGGATCGCAAGAGGATTTTGACCGCTTGGTGACCAATCCACCTTGTGATATCGCTGTATATGGTCATATTCATCAGCAGTTGCTTCGTTACGGGACTGGTGGGCAATTGATTGTCAATCCAGGTTCGATTGGGCAACCTTTCTTTCTAGATACCCATTTGCGGAAGGACTTGCGAGCCCAGTATATGGTTTTGGAGTTTGATGATAAGGGCTTGGTAGATATGGACTTCCGACGGGTAGACTACGATGTGGCAGCTGAATTGCAGTTGGCTAAAGACCTCAAACTTCCCTATTTTGAGGTTTATTATGAAAGTCTGGTCAATGGTATCCACCATACTCATCATCAGGAATTTTTGAGAGAATTGGCCCAGCAAGAGGGCTACGATAGGGAGTTAGATGCCTGGTTGAAAAGTGGTAACGATTGACATTACAACTAAAAAGGGTATAATAATAGAAAAAGAAGAGTAGAGGCAGGGTAGCCTCGTAAAAAGGAGAAGAGGATGCAAATTCCAAGTAGATTTACCATTGCGACTCATATGCTGATAATCATTGCCCTCAAGGGGAAGGAAAGCAAGGTGACCAGTGATTTTCTGGCTGCTAGTGTCGGGGTCAATCCAGTCATTATCAGAAAGACCTTGTCCCAGTTGAAGAAGGCAGAGCTGATTTCAGTAGCGCGTGGAACAGGTGGGACAGAGATTGTCAAGGATCTCAAAGACATTAGTCTATTAGATGTTTATCAGGCTGTTGAGTGTCTTGGTAAGACTGGTCAACTCTTCAGTTTTCATGACAATCCAAATCCAAATTGCCCAGTTGGAGCCCATATTCATGATGTTTTGGATCAAAAATTGGAGAGAATCCAGCTGGCTATGGAGGCAGAGCTTGGTCAGACTAGCTTAGAGCAAGTCGTGGCCGACGCAGAGAGTCAGATGAAGGATTAAGAGGGATAGATGCCTGCAAATGAAACTCAAAACACTGCTAGAAATCTGGCAGTGTTTTTTGAGATTGCGTAGAAAAAACTCCTGGGAAATTCCAGGAGAGTATGAGTGGTTATTTGAACTTGAATCCTTCGTAAATAAGCTCTGCTTTTGGATTTTGTTTCTTAATCTGTTTGGCAAGTAACTTCATCATAGAAAGAGGACCACACATATAGACGGTTGCATGTTCGGGCACTTCTTCTTGCTCAAAATTAAGATAGCCGTCTGTCCTACTATCTACTAGATGGAGTTCAAAATTAGGGTTTTTCTGAGCATAGTCACGGAGCAAATCCAGATAGACTGCATTTTCTTCTCCACGGAAGCTATAGAAGAAGTGAACCTGTTTATCTAAAATAGGATGTTCACGGATGTAAGAGATGAAGGGGGTAATCCCAATGCCTCCAGCAATCCAAACCTGATTTTTTCGTCCTTCTTCTATGATCATGTGTCCGTAAGCTCTATCTACGCTTACTTTGCTGCCGACTTGAAGATTGTCATAGATATTCTTGGTATGGTCGCCTGAATTTTTGACAGTAAAGTAAAGAGTTTGACCGTGACCTCCTGAGATAGAAAAGGGATGCGGAGCACTTTCAAAGCCTTCTTGGAAAATCTTTAGGAAGGCAAATTGTCCTGATTGATAGTTGAAAGGTCTGCTAAGATGGATTTGAATTTCTATAGTATCGTGATTTAAGCGTTTGAGATTGGTAATTTTCCCTAGATAGGGGAAGCCAATCTTTTGATATAGAAAAATGATATAAAAACCAGCTAGCAAGCCTAAAAGGGCATAGCTACCAACAAGAAAACTTAGAAGATTAAATGTGAGAAGACGATTGCCCATCATCATGTAGACGTGAAAGAGTCCAAAAATATAGGCTAGGTAAACCAGACGGTGAATCCATCGCCAAGCTTCGTATTGGATGTATTTGCCTAAATAGGCGACGAGGATGATGCTGACAAAGATATAGATGGCAAGATTGCCAAACTGAGCAGCTAAACGAGATCCCCACAAACCGCCCATACTAAAGTTATGAAAGATGAGTAGGATGACGGATAGAAAGGCTGTGAATTTGTGGACGGTGTAGATCTTCTCCAAACCGTGAAACCAGCTTTCTAGTAGGGGGAGACGAGTGGCTAGGATAAAAGTCAGAGATAGGCTTGTTAAAGCTAGTCCTGGAATCATGAATTGGGGAGAAGTGTTCATCCAAGCAAAAAGAGTCAAGATAAAACTAGCTATGATAAAGAGTAGTCCTTTGATTGATTTCATAGAAAATTCCATTTCATTTAGATTTTGATTTGTTGTAAACAAATTTGTTACATTTTATCATAGAAAAAGTATGGTGTCAAATTGAGATCTATAAATGTTTACTATCATCAAAAAAACTCTCCAATTTAACTGGAGAGTGGATGTTTATACTCAATGAAAATCAAAGAGCAAACTAGGAAGCTAGCCGCAGGCTGTACTTGAGTACGGCAAGGTGAAGCTGACGTGGTTTGAAGAGATTTTCGAAGAGTATTATTCTGCAGCTTGTTGCCAACGTTTTGCTAGCATATGAGACAGGCTAGAAATGGCTAGGTTAAAGCTGAAGTAGATGAGGGCAATCAGGATATACAGACTGAAGACCTGCTCTGGTTCGAAATAACGGCCCATGAGAATTTGGCTGGCTCCAAAGAGTTCTTGTAGGGCGATAACAGAGTAGAGAAGACTGGTGTCCTTAATCACGGTTACAAACTGAGAAATAATGGCTGGTAGCATTTTGCGAATGGCTTGTGGGAGAATGATGTGGTAAAGGATTTGAGCTGAGGTAAATCCTTGCGACATTCCTGCTTCGTACTGTCCCTTGTCCACGGCATTGAGACCACCTCGAATAATCTCAGCTAGCGCCGCTGAGGTAAAGAGAGTAAAGGCAGTGATTCCTGCTGGAGTGGACTTCATCTTGAAAACCAAAAAGATGGTGAAAATCCAAAGGAGGTTGGGAACGTTGCGCACAAACTCGATGCAAATGCTGGAGATGATGCGTAAGATAGGATTTTTGCCATTTCTCATGACAGCTAGCACCGTACCGATGAGGGTAGAGAGGACGATGGCAATCAGAGAAATATAGAGGGTCAAGCCAAATCCTTTAAAGATAAAGACTAGGTTATCTGGGGTCAAAACTTCTAAAATGGATTCCATAGTAACCTCCTAAAGCGAATAGGCTTTTTTGTTGGCTTGCTCCATCTTGCGACCAAACTGGGCAACAGGGAAGCATAGAGAAAAGTAGAGAAGGGCAGCGCCTAGAAAGGCTGGGATATAGTTTCCGTTAAGAGCTGACCAAGACTTGGTCACAAACATCAAGTCTACTCCAGAGATGATAGCGACTGTAGAGGTATTCTTGATGAGGTTGACGATTTGGTTGGTCAAAGGAGGGATAATGATACGGAAGGCCTGAGGCAAGATAATCAAGCGCATGGCACTGATATAGGTAAAACCTTGCGACAAGGCGGCCTCCATCTGACCGCTAGGAATAGATTGAATACCTGAACGAATTACCTCAGCGATATAGGCACCGTGATAGAGTCCCACGCAGAGTACAGCCGTCCAATAAATCGGAATCATGATGATATGGTCACTAATAAGAGGCAAACCATAAAAAACGATGACAAACTGCACCAAGAGGGGAGTGTTTTGGTAAAATTCCACAAATATGCGAGCTAAAATGCGCAAAATTGGACGTTTGCTGGTTGACATGGCTCCAAAGAAGATGCCTAAGACCATAGCGAGGATAAAGGATCCAATCGCTAGGGCAAGAGTGAAGAGGAAACCATTGAAAAATTGTCCAAAATCCTGAAAATAGGCTGTCCAAGATGATAAATCTGTCATAGGGTGTCCTCCTTAATCTGCGGTATGGCTAGATGGTTTGAGCTTGTAACGGTTATAAAGTTTTTGTAAACTACCACTCTTGCTCCATTTAGTGACCAAGTTATCAAGATAGTCGTTGAGCTCGGTATTTGATTTCTTGGTAACGATACCGTAGTCAGATGGCTTGAAACTATCATCTAGTAGTATTGTCCGTTTACTGATATAGCCAGAAAGAATCGAGCGGTCAACGGAAAAAGCATCAATACGGTGAGCGTGTAGGGAAGTGATCAATTCTGGGTAGGAACCAAGTTCGACGAATTTAAAGGTCAAGCCTTTCTTTTTACCTAGTTCGGTAATCAAGCGTTGAGTAATGGAACCTTGGGCAACACCGATGGTTTTTCCGTTTAGGTCCTCAATCTTTTTGATTTTGGCAGACTTATTGACCAAAAAGCCAGAAGCGTCCGTGTAGTAGGGGCTTGTGAAGTTGTAGAGTTTTTTGCGTTCGTCTGTGATGGTGAAGGTTGCGATATCCATATCGACCTGTTCATTGTCTAGAAGGGGTCCACGGGTTTGAGCGGTAACAGGCACATAACGAACCTTAACCTTGAGCTCATCAGCTACCATCTTGGCCAAGTCAGTTTCGATACCAGAATAGGTTCCTGTCTTGGGATCCTTGTAACCAAAATTGGGAACGTCTTGTTTCACACCGACAACTAGCTCGCCTCTCTTTTGAATGTCTGCGACACTGGTATCAGCCAGGACTGGTTTTGCAGCAGCAAGGCCGAAAAGGCTAATCAATATTGCTGATAAAAAGAATTTCTTTTTCATAGGCGCCTCCTTATTTGACTTTGTCACTTTCGTGGTTGATAATTTTGCTGAGGAATTGTTGAGCACGTGGTTCGGTTGGATTGTCGAAAAAGGCATCGACATCGGTCGTATCTACTAAAACCTCTCCGTCAGCCATAAAGATGATTCGGTCAGCAACTTCACGGGCGAAGCCCATTTCATGGGTAACGACAATCATATTCATACCCTCGTGGGCCAATTTTTGCATAACTGCCAGAACGTCACCGATGGTTTCAGGGTCAAGGGCAGATGTTGGTTCATCGAAGAGGAGGAGTTCCGGATGCATAGCGAGTCCACGTGCGATGGCAATCCGTTGCTTTTGTCCACCAGATAGCATGGCTGGATAAGAATCTTTCTTGTCCCACATATTTACAAATTCCAGATATTTTTGGGCTGTTTTTTCAGCTTCTTTTTTATCAATTCCTAGAACTTTTATGGGTGCGAGTGTTACGTTTTCTAACACTGTTTTATGCGGATAGAGGTTAAAATGTTGGAAAACCATACCGACTTCCTTGCGAAGAGGTACTAAATCTTTCTGGCTGGCACCAGCAACTTGGTGGCCATTGACTAGGAGACTTCCCTTGTCAACAGCCTCTAAACCATTGATGGTGCGGATAAGAGTTGACTTCCCGGAACCAGAAGGGCCAAGGAGGACAACAACTTGTCCTTTTTCAAAACGGAGATTGATGTCGCGGAGTGCGTGGTAGTCTCCGTAATATTTTTCGACGTGTTCAAATTCTACTAAAGCCATAAGGAATCTCCTTTGTGTTAGATTTTATAACATGATTCTACACCAAAAGATTTGTCTTGTCAAATCATATCAGAAAAAAGTTAGTAAAATTTTTGTAGAAAGCAATCAGGATAGAGAAAAAGCCTAAATCATGTTATAATGAAGCAATAGAATTCTTAGAAAGAGTGGATGTCTTTTTGATAACACCTACTTATGAATGGCAGTTTGCCCCGCAGGTAGAAGATGCGGATTTTACAAAGATAGCCAAGAAGGCTGGATTGGGTCCTGAGGTGGCTCGGTTATTATTTGAAAGAGGGATTCAGAACCAAGAAAGTCTGAAGAAGTTTTTAGAACCTTCCTTGGAGGACTTGCACGACCCTTATCTGCTCCATGATATGGACAAGGCAGTGGAACGGATTCGTCAGGCCATTGAAGAAGGGGAAAATATCCTCGTTTACGGTGATTATGATGCGGATGGTATGACTTCGGCTTCGATTGTTAAGGAAAGTTTGGAACAGCTTGGTGCCGAGTGCCGGGTTTATCTGCCTAATCGTTTCACTGATAGCTATGGCCCTAATGCCAGTGTCTATAAATACTTTATCGAGCAAGAAGGAATATCCTTGATTGTGACGGTGGACAATGGGGTTGCTGGTCATGAGGCTATTGAATTGGCCCAGTCTATGGGAGTAGATGTTATTGTGACTGACCACCATTCCATGCCTGAAACCTTACCAGATGCCTATGCCATTGTCCATCCTGAACACCCTGATGCGGATTATCCTTTCAAATATTTGGCTGGTTGTGGAGTGGCTTTCAAGTTGGCTTGTGCCCTTTTAGAAGAAGTACAAGTGGAATTGCTTGATTTGGTCGCTATCGGAACTATTGCAGATATGGTGAGTTTGACGGATGAAAACCGTATCTTAGTTCAATATGGTCTGGAAATGTTGGGCCATACTCAGCGCATTGGTTTACAAGAAATGTTGGACATGGCTGGAATTGCCGCAAATGAAGTAACAGAAGAAACGGTTGGTTTTCAGATTGCCCCTCGTTTGAATGCCTTGGGCCGCTTGGATGATCCCAATCCTGCCATTGATTTGTTGACTGGCTTTGATGATGAGGAAGCGCATGAGATTACCCTCATGATTCATCAGAAAAACGAAGAGCGCAAGGAAATCGTTCAGTCTATCTATGAAGAAGCTAAGACCATGGTGGATTCTGAGAAGAAGGTTCAAGTCTTGGCTAAGGAAGGTTGGAATCCTGGGGTTCTGGGTATCGTGGCTGGTCGTTTGTTGGAAGAACTAGGGCAGACAGTCATCGTTCTCAATATAGAGGACGGTCGTGCCAAGGGTAGTGCTCGTAGCGTGGAAGCGGTCGATATTTTTGAGGCTCTGGATCCTCATAGAGACCTCTTCATAGCCTTTGGTGGCCATGCTGGTGCGGCTGGAATGACGCTGGAAGTTGAGAAACTCTCAGATTTATCTCAGGTTTTGGAAGATTATGTCCGTGAAAAAGGCGCGGATGCTGGTGGTAAGAACAAGTTAAATCTAGATGAAGAACTGGATTTGGAGACACTTAGCTTGGAAACGGTCAAAAGTTTTGAACGTTTGGCACCTTTTGGCATGAACAATCAGAAACCTATCTTTTATATAAAGGATTTTCAGGTCGAAAGTGCCCGTACTATGGGGGCAAGCAATGCTCATCTCAAGTTGAAAATTTCCAAAGGTGAAGCGAGTTTTGAAGTGGTAGCCTTTGGCCAAGGTAGATGGGCAACAGAATTTGCTCAAACCAAGAATTTAGAGCTGGCAGTCAAATTGTCTGTCAACCAATGGAATGGCCAAACTGCCCTGCAGTTGATGATGGTGGATGCGCGTGTGGAAGGTGTTCAACTTTTTAACATCCGTGGGAAGAATGCAGTCTTGCCAGAAGGGGTTCCAGTCTTGGATTTTGTTGGAGGAGTGCCTGATTTAGCGACTAGTGACGCGGTTGTCGTGAAAACCATACCTGAGGATATTACTCTGTTGAAGACCATTTTTCAGGAACAAAATTTCTCTGCTGTCTATTTCAAAAATGATATTGACAAGGCCTACTATCTGACAGGCTATGGGACTAGAGAGCAGTTTGCTAAATTGTACAAGACTATCTACCAGTTTCCAGAGTTTGATATTCGCTATAAGCTGAAAGATTTGGCAGCTTATCTTAATATTCAGCAAATCTTGCTGGTCAAGATGATTCAAGTATTTGAAGAGCTAGGCTTTGTGAAGATCAAAGATGGTGTCATGACAGTGAATAAAGAGGCACCAAAGCGGGAAATCGGAGAAAGTCAGATTTACCAAAATCTCAAACAAACCGTCAAAGACCAAGAAATGATGGCGCTGGGTACCGTGCAAGAAATTTATGACTTTTTAATGGAAAAAGAGTAGATGATAGGAAAGAGTTGGGAAACCAGCTCTTTTTTGAAAACAAATCTTCATTTTGAAAATCATCAAAAAAATGGTATAATGGTAGGAAAAGATTCGGCTAATACTCAATGAAAATCAAAGAGCAAACTAGGAAGCTAGCCACAGGCTGTACTTGAGTACGGCAAGGCGAAGCTGACGTGGTTTGAATCTGATTTTCGAAGAGTATAAAAGTAATAGTGCTTTTAGAATAAAAGGGCAAGCAACCCTATAATCAAGATAAATTAAGCTTTCGGAGGAAAAATGAGTAATATTAGTTTAACAACACTTGGTGGTGTACGTGAAAACGGGAAAAATATGTATATCGCTGAAATCGATGGGTCTATTTTCGTTTTGGATGCAGGTCTGAAATACCCTGAAAATGAACAACTAGGGGTGGACGTAGTCATTCCAAATATGGATTACCTTTTTGAAAATAGCGATCGTATCGCTGGGGTCTTCTTGACCCACGGCCATGCGGATGCCATTGGTGCTTTGCCTTATCTCTTGGCTGAAGCCAAGGTGCCTGTATTTGGGTCTGAGCTGACCATTGAGTTGGCCAAACTCTTTGTCAAGGGAAATGACACAGTTAAGAAATTCAATGATTTTCATGTTATCGATGAAGATACGGAGATTGATTTTGGAGGGACTGTGGTGTCCTTCTTCCGTACGACCCACTCTATCCCAGAAAGTCTGGGTGTTGTCTTGAAGACAGCTGAAGGCAGTATCGTTTATACAGGTGACTTCAAATTTGACCAGACAGCTAGTGAATCTTATGCGACAGACTTCGCTCGTTTGGCAGAAATCGGTCGTGATGGAGTTCTGGCTCTTCTTAGTGATTCAGCCAATGCAGATAGTAATATCCAAGTGGCTAGCGAAAGTGAAGTTGGGGACGAGATCACTCAAACCATTTCGGACTGGGATGGTCGTATCATTGTTGCAGCAGTAGCCAGCAATCTCTCTCGTATCCAGCAGGTGTTTGACGCTGCGGATGCAACAGGCCGTCGTGTGGTCTTGACAGGATTCGATATTGAAAATATTGTACGTACTGCTATTCGCCTCAAGAAATTGTCTCTAGCTAACGAAAGTCTTTTGATTAAGCCAAAAGATATGTCTCGTTTTGAAGACCGTGAGTTGATTATCCTTGAGACAGGTCGTATGGGTGAGCCTATCAACGGTCTTCGCAAGATGTCGATTGGTCGCCATCGTTATGTGGAAATCAAGGACGGTGATTTGGTCTATATCGTAACGACACCGTCTATCGCCAAAGAAGCAGTTATGGCGCGTGTGGAAAATATGATTTATCAAGCTGGAGGGGTTGTCAAACTGATCACCCAAAGCTTGCGTGTGTCAGGACATGGAAATGCGCGTGATTTGCAGTTGATGATTAATCTCTTGCAACCTAAGTATCTCTTCCCAATTCAAGGGGAATACCGTGAGTTGGATGCCCATGCTAAGGCTGCTATGGCGGTCGGGATGCTGCCAGAACGCATTTTCATCCCTAAAAAGGGAACCAGCATGGCTTATGAGAATGGCGATTTTGTCCCAGCTGGCGCGGTTTCGGCAGGGGATGTCTTGATTGACGGGAATGCCATTGGTGATGTTGGAAATGTGGTTCTTCGTGACCGTAAGGTCTTGTCAGAGGACGGTATTTTCATCGTCGCAATTACCGTTAACCGTCGTGAGAAGAAAATTGTGGCCAAGGCTCGTGTTCACACGCGTGGATTTGTTTATCTCAAGAAGAGTCGCGATATTCTCCGTGAAAGTTCAGAATTGATTAACCAAACGGTAGAAGACTATCTTCAAGGAGATGACTTTGACTGGGCAGATCTCAAAGGGAAGGTTCGGGATAATTTGACTAAGTATCTCTTTGACCAGACTAAGCGTCGTCCAGCCATTCTACCAGTAGTCATGGAAGCGAAATAATTGTTGAAATAAACAGAGAGAAAGTCGAGTTTCGGCTTTTTCTTATAGAAAAATAGAGGAAAAATTATGGCAGTAATGAAAATCGAGTATTATTCACAAGTTTTGGATATGGAGTGGGGAGTGAATGTTCTTTACCCCGATGCCAATCGAGTGGAAGATCCAGAATGTAAAGATATCCCTGTCTTGTATCTTTTGCATGGGATGTCTGGTAATCATAATAGCTGGCTCAAGCGGACCAACGTAGAACGATTGCTTCGAGGAACTAATCTCATCGTTGTCATGCCCAATACCAGCAATGGTTGGTACACCGATACCCAGTATGGTTTTGACTATTACACAGCTCTAGCAGAGGAATTGCCAGAGGTTCTGAAACGTTTCTTCCCTAACATGACCAGCAAGCGTGAAAAGACCTTTATCGCTGGTCTCTCTATGGGAGGCTATGGCTGTTTCAAATTGGCTCTTGCTACAAATCGTTTTTCTCATGCAGCTAGTTTTTCAGGTGCCCTTAGCTTTCAAGATTTTTCTCCTGAAAGCCAAGATTTGGGAACTCCAGCTTACTGGAGAGGTGTGTTTGGGGAGATTAAAGACTGGACAGCTAGCCCCTATTCTCTTGAAAGTCTGGCTAAAAAATCGGACAAAAAGACCAAGCTTTGGGCTTGGTGTGGCGAGCAGGATTTCTTGTACGAAGCTAATAATCTAGCAGTGAAAAACCTCAAAAAAATGGGATTTGATGTGACCTATAGCCATAGCGCTGGAATGCATGAATGGTACTACTGGGAAAAACAATTGGAAGTCTTTTTAGCAACCCTACCAATCGATTTCAAATTAGAAGAGAGATTGTCATAATTTAGTTTTCTTTCAGCTTGTTTTAGTAAAATAGTCTTTATTTGCTAGAAAGGTGGAGAGACATGCGCTGGATTTTTCGTTTGATAGGGGCTTTCTTTTCTTTTGTGTGGCGTTTGTTTTGGCGCCTGGTTTGGATAGTTGTGCTCTTATGTGCTCTTGCTTTCGGACTTTTATGGTATCTGAACGGTGATTTTCAAGGAGCGCTAAAGCAAGCAGAACGGTCAGTCAAGATTGGTCGACAAAGTATTGATCAATGGGAAAAAACAGGGCAACTGCCTAAGTTGAACCAGACGGATAGCCACCAACACTCTGAAGGAAGGTGGCCACAGGCTTCTGCTCGTATTTACCTGGATCCCCAGATGGATTCAGGATTTCAAGAGGCATATTTAGAAGCAATTCAGAACTGGAATCAAACTGGTGCTTTTAACTTTGAAATTGTCACTGAAGCCAGCAAGGCAGATATCTTGGCTACTGAGATGAATGACGGAAACACTCCTGTGGCAGGAGAGGCGGAAAGTCAGACCAATTTCTTGACGGGGCAATTCTTGTCTGTCACGGTGCGGTTGAATCATTATTATCTGTCCAATCCAGACTATGGTTATTCCTATGAGCGCATTGTCCATACGGCAGAACATGAGTTAGGTCATGCGATCGGCTTGGACCATACAGATGAGAAGTCTGTCATGCAACCTGCAGGTTCCTTTTATGGTATCCAGGAAGAGGATGTTGCAAACCTTCGAAAAATATATGAGACTAGTGAGTAGGGAACAATCTTTCCCTACTTTTTTGCTATAATGGAACTATGAATAACTTGATTAAATCAAAACTAGAGCTCTTGCCGACCAGCCCTGGTTGTTACATTCACAAGGATAAAAACGGCACCATTATCTATGTAGGAAAGGCTAAAAATCTGCGTAACCGCGTGAGGTCTTATTTCCGTGGGAGTCATGATACCAAGACAGAGGCCTTAGTGTCTGAAATTGTGGATTTTGAATTTATTGTTACGGAGTCTAATATTGAGGCGCTTCTCCTAGAAATTAATCTGATCAAGGAAAACAAGCCCAAGTACAATATCATGCTCAAGGATGATAAGTCCTATCCTTTCATCAAGATTACCAATGAACGCTATCCTCGTTTGATTATCACCCGTCAGGTCAAGAAGGACGGCGGTCTCTACTTTGGACCTTATCCAGATGTAGGGGCAGCCAATGAAATCAAGCGGCTACTGGATCGGATTTTCCCTTTTAGAAAGTGTACCAATCCGCCGTCTAAGGTCTGTTTTTACTACCATATCGGTCAATGTATGGCCCACACTATCTGTAAGAAGGATGAGGACTATTTCAAGTCTATGGCTCGGGAGGTTTCTGATTTCCTAAAAGGGCAAGATGACAAAATTATTGATGACCTCAAGGGAAAGATGGCAACGGCAGCCCAGACTATGGAATTTGAACGTGCGGCAGAATACCGTGACCTGATTCAGGCCATTGGAACGCTTCGAACCAAGCAACGGGTCATGGCTAAGGATCTCCAAAATCGCGATGTTTTTGGCTACTATGTGGACAAGGGCTGGATGTGTGTGCAGGTTTTCTTTGTCCGTCAGGGCAAGCTCATTGAGCGCGATGTCAATCTTTTCCCCTACTACAATGATCCGGACGAGGACTTCTTAACCTATGTGGGACAATTTTATCAAGAAAAATCTCACCTAGTTCCCAATGAGGTACTGATTCCACAGGATATTGACGAAGAAGCCGTTAAGGCCTTGGTGAATACCAAGATTCTCAAACCCCAGCGTGGAGAGAAAAAGCAGCTGGTCAATCTAGCCATCAAAAATGCCCGTGTCAGTCTAGAGCAGAAGTTCAATTTGTTAGAAAAATCTGTCGAAAAGACACAAGGAGCTATTGAAAATCTAGGTCGTTTGCTCCAAATCCCAACTCCAGTCCGCATCGAATCCTTCGATAACTCTAATATCATGGGGACCAGTCCTGTTTCAGCCATGGTTGTCTTTGTCAACGGAAAACCTAGTAAGAAAGATTACCGTAAGTATAAAATCAAGACCGTAGTCGGGCCAGACGACTATGCCAGTATGAGAGAAGTCATTCGCAGGCGCTATGGTCGAGTACAGCGTGACGGTTTGACTCCTCCAGATTTGATTGTCATTGATGGGGGACAAGGTCAGGTCAATATCGCCAAGCAAGTCATCCAAGAGGAGCTGGGCTTGGATATTCCCATTGCAGGTCTGCAAAAGAATGACAAACACCAAACCCATGAATTGCTCTTTGGAGATCCGCTTGAGGTGGTGGAGTTGTCTCGTAATTCTCAGGAATTTTTCCTCCTCCAACGCATTCAGGATGAGGTACACCGCTTTGCCATTACTTTCCACCGTCAACTGCGCTCTAAAAATTCCTTTTCATCGCAACTGGATGGAATTGAAGGGCTGGGACCTAAACGCAAGCAGAATCTCATGAAGCATTTCAAGTCTCTCACTAAAATCAAGGAAGCCAGTGTGGATGAGATTGTCGAAGTTGGAGTACCAAGAGCAGTCGCAGAAGCTGTGCAAAGAAAGTTGAATCCTCAGGAAGAAGTGAAATTGGCTCAAGTGGCGGAAGAGATAGTAGATTACCAAACGGAAGGAAACTATCATGAACCATAAAATCGCGATTTTATCAGATATTCATGGCAATGCAACGGCACTAGAAGTAGTGATTACAGAATCTTCAGCAGATTTAGATGGTTAATATATAAACAAAAGGCCGTAAAAACGGTCTTTTGTGGTATAATGGGAAAGAAGTGAACCAGAATGGAGTGTCAATTATGATACCTTTAGAAAAATCAAATCCGTCTGAAGTTGAGAAAATTTGCTTGGAATTATATAAAGAAATGAGTTTTCAAGGTTATCCTGAATTTAAAAATGATTTAAATAGTTGGGTAGCCAGTAATGTACCAGAGCTAGCAAGTGAAAGGGATGCTTTTCTAAAGATAATGATAGGTGAGTATTCATTTTTAGAGAATCTTAAAGAATTGATGGATAATTTCGTAGATGAAGAACCTAAATTAGCAGAGTATCTAAAAAAATCTTATGGAAAGATAGATTCGAGATTAAGGAAGAAATTAATTGATTTAAAGAACGTTTCGGTATGCCCGTATTGCAATCGTAATTATATAAACTCAACATATAAAATACTTCATTGTAATAACTGTAATCAAGACTTATTGGTAATTGACGGGACGGAAGAAGAATGTTCAGGTTGCAATCAAGAAATTAATGGTCCGACTAAAGTATTAAATACTGCTCAACTAGACCACTTTTTTCCAAAAGACAGTTATCCACTGTTTGCTGTTTCATTTTATAATTTAATCCCTAGTTGTTATAGCTGTAATCATGTGAAATCAAATAGGAATTTAGAATATAGTCCCTATGACACTAGTTTTCCGTTTGATGATGTAAAGTTTACATACATTCCAAAGTCTGTTGATAAGGTTGAAATCAAAATTAATTCAGATGATTCCGCCTTTAAAAATGGTATTCGTATTTTGGGGATAGAGGAACTATATCAAAGCCACGTTGATGTTGTATATGAATTGATTTGGAAAAAAGAAGTATACACAGATAGTTATAGAGAAGGTTTGTCAGAAATCTTAAATCAAACAAACCTTGAATTAAGTAAGGCTGAAGTAAATCGATTTATAACAGGTCATTACACAGACAAAGAAAATTATGGGAAAAGACCACTTTCAAAAATGGTTACAGATATTAGCAAAGAAATTGGATTAATAGGAGAAAAAGAATGAAATTAATTGCTTTGGTGATTAAACAGTATGATGAACTTTTTAAAAATCAAATTTTTAATTTTTCAGACGAATATAAAGTTGATTTTAATTTTGAAACGAATGAATTAAAAATTGATGAAAATCCAGATTATATTGAAAATTTTTATGGGGAGTCTATTTATAATATTTCACCAATAGTTGGGATAAATGGTGTGGGAAAAAGCACAATTTTAAATCTGATAGGCTATTATCATCGAGCGGAAGATCAAAACAAAGATATCAATCAATTTTTCTATGTGTATTTAGATACTAATAGAAAATTTTATCTAAGAGATAAAAATTATGATTTATCGTCTATTACTACAGAAGGTCTAGCGAAAGATCAAGTTGATATGAGTGGATACTGTGATGCTCAAAAGATAGATAAGCTGTTTTATATTATGAACGAAGATAGACGTCCAATCGAAAGCTACGGAGGTTCATTATTATTAGATGCTCACTTAGCAGAATCTTCTAGATGGTACGTTTTGAATGGTATTTTTGAAGCTTATGAAGTATTATATTCTCAAGACTTAGTTTCTTCGTCATATAAATTTAGTTTTGGAGTTAGTACGTATAATATTGAAGATTATATTCCAGATAAATATTTAAATGATTGGGAAAATAGAGAGTTTTTCTCCTGTCTCGTTTTGAAAATAATTGTGCCAATTTGTAAAGATTTTAAGTTATGTTTAAACGATGAAGAGATTGAAAGATATTTTATAGATGGTAATTATCTACCACTATTTGATAAAATAAAAAAAGAAATAGAAGAAAAAAAGAAATAGAAGAAGAAAAGAAAGGCTTTATAAATTCATTAGTCAATTTCCTAAATTATCTAGAACGATTTATTCACAAGTACAAGATAAAAGAATACAGGGATGGTATAAGAAGTCCGATAGTTGAGTTAGAATATGGAGAAAAGAATTTTGATAATCGAATTGAATTTGAAAAACTATATCTAGACTATGAAAAATTAGAAAAGAATGCATGTTTGAGTGCAATAGATGAATTTTATTATAATATGTCTACTGGTGAAACAAATATACTAAAAGTGATGAGTTATGTGAAGTGGTTACAAATGAATTCCTCTCAAGGGACATGTCAATTAGTAGTGGATGAATTAGAATCGGGTATGCACCTCGAATGGTCTAGAAGCTTAATAAACTTTTTAGTCAACTATATAAATGAAATCAACAAAATAGGAGGAATGAACTTCCAACTCATCTTCGCAACTCATTCTCCTTACATGCTTTCGGATATTAAACCAGGAAATGTGATTATGATTGAAAAGAATCAAGAAACTGGATATTCAGAAGGAAAAGTTCTTCAAAATACTTTCGCTAAAAATATACAAGAAATCATGAAGGAAAATTTGATTGATAATATTTATGGTGATTTTGCCTTAGCGAAGATTAATTCTATGATTGAAAGGCTTAATGGAGAAGAGGAGCAGGAAGGAAATGGAGAAGAACTATTAAAAGAAATTCATTTAATCAGCGAGCCTATTCTTCGTAATAAATTATTAGAGATGTATGATAAGAAATACAATACCTCAGAATTTAGTATTGAAAAGCAACTACAGAAGTTGAATCTGAATGAGGAACAACGCCAGCAGGTGAGAGCAATGATTGAGGAAAATATAAGTAGTGCCAATGCGGATAGATGAGTTTGTAAGTAAATAGATTGAATTATCAATACAATCATTTGAAAATGAATAATAGAAAGTAATAATATGAACCATAAAATCGCAATTTTATCAGATATTCATGGCAATACAACTGCCCTAAAAGCAGTGATTGCAGATGCTAAAAACCAAGGAGTCAGTGAATACTGGCTTATGGGAGATATTTTTCTTCCCGGTCCCGGTGCAAATGACTTGGTCGCCCTGTTAAAGGATCTTCCTATCACAGCCAGTGTTCGAGGCAATTGGGATGATTGTGTCCTTGAGGCCTTGGATGGTGAATATGGTTTGGAACATCCACAAGAAATCCAGTCAATGCGAATGACCCAGTTTTTGATGGAGCGAATGGATCCTGCAACGATTGTCTGGCTACGAAGCTTGCCTTTGCTGGAAAAGAAAGAAGTTGAGGGATTGCGTTTTTCTCTCTCACATAATTTACCTGACAAAAATTATGGGGGTGACTTGTTGGTTGGGAATGATACAGAAAAATTTGACCAACTGCTAGATGAGGAAACGGACGTGGCAGTCTATGGTCATGTTCACAAGCAATTGCTTCGTTATGGAAGTCAGGGGCAACAAATCATCAATCCAGGTTCGATTGGTATGCCTTATTTTGATTGGGAGGCGTTAAAAAATCACCGTGCCCAGTATACCGTGATAGAAGTTGAAGATGGGGAATTAGTAAATATCCTATTTCGTAAAGTCGCTTATGACTATGAAGCGGAGTTAGAATTGGCCAAATCCAAGGGGCTTCCTTTTATCGAAATGTATGAAGAGCTACGACGAGAAGACAACTATCAGGGGCACAATCTGGAACTCTTAGCAAGCTTAATAGAAAAGCATGGGTATGTAGAAGATGTGAAGAATTTCTTGGAGGCTATAAAGTCAGAATATAAGATAGACTAGTTTCTTTAAGCCGCTGAAAAATAGTTGGAACTGGATGAGGGGAGTCCCTGATTTAAATGATGGGCTTCATTTTGTTTCTTATTTTTGTTGCAGTTTGTTTCTATGAAAAATCTCTGCAAGCTCTTTCAAAATATGGTAGAATGGAAGCAGTAGAATTAGAAAAGGAAATCGATTATGAAATTTCTTGAATTAAATAAAAAACGTCATGCGACTAAGCATTTCACTGATAAGCCAGTTGATCCAAAAGATGTGCGTACGGCTATCGAAATTGCGACCTTGGCACCAAGTGCCCACAACAGCCAGCCTTGGAAATTTGTAGTGGTGCGTGAGAAAAATGCCGAACTAGCAAAATTGGCCTACGGTTCAAACTTTGAACAGGTATCATCAGCGCCTGTAACTATTGCTTTGTTTACAGACACAGATTTGGCTAAACGTGCTCGCAAGATTGCCCGTGTTGGTGGAGCAAAGAACTTCTCAGAAGAACAACTTCAGTACTTTATGAAAAATCTTCCAGCAGAGTTTGCGCGTTACAATGAACAACAAATCAGTGACTACCTAGCCCTCAATGCTGGTTTGGTTGCTATGAACTTAGTCCTTGCATTGACTGACCAGGGAATCGGATCAAACATTATCCTTGGTTTTGACAAATCAAAAACCAATGAGGTTTTGGACATTGAAGACCGTTTCCGTCCAGAGCTCTTGATTACGGTGGGTTACACAGATGAGAAATTGGAACCAAGCTACCGCTTGCCAGTAGATGAAATCATCGAGAAAAGATAGAAAGAAGAAAAAATGACAGCAATTGATTTTACAGCAGAAGTAGAAAAACGCAAAGAAGACCTCTTGGCTGACTTGTTTAGCCTTTTGGAAATCAACTCAGAACGTGACGATAGCAAGGCGGACGCTCAGCATCCATTTGGTCCTGGGCCGGTAAAAGCCTTGGAAAAATTCCTTGAAATCGCAGACCGCGATGGCTACCCAACTAAAAATGTTGACAACTACGCAGGACATTTTGAGTTTGGTGATGGAGAAGAAGTTCTCGGAATCTTTGCCCACATGGACGTGGTGCCAGCTGGTAGCGGTTGGGACACAGACCCTTACACACCAACTATCAAAGACGGTCGCCTTTATGCGCGTGGGGCTTCGGACGACAAGGGTCCTACAACAGCTTGTTACTATGGCTTGAAAATCATCAAAGAATTGGGACTTCCAACTTCTAAGAAAGTTCGCTTCATCGTTGGAACGGACGAAGAATCAGGCTGGGCAGACATGGACTACTACTTCGAGCACGTAGGACTTGCGAAGCCAGACTTTGGTTTCTCTCCAGACGCTGAATTCCCTATCATCAATGGTGAAAAAGGAAATATCACGGAATACCTCCACTTTGCAGGTGAAAATACAGGTGCAGCCCGTCTTCACAGCTTTACAGGTGGTTTACGTGAAAATATGGTACCAGAATCAGCAACAGCAGTCGTTTCAGGTGGTTTGGCTGACTTGCAAGCTAAACTAGATGCCTTTGTTGCAGAACACAAACTCAGAGGAGAACTCCAAGAAGAAGCTGGCCAATACAAGGTGACGATCATTGGTAAATCAGCCCACGGTGCTATGCCTGCTTCAGGCATCAATGGTGCGACTTACCTAGCCCTATTCCTTAGCCAGTTTGACTTTGCTGGTCCAGCCAAAGACTACCTTGACATCGCTGGTAAAATTCTCTTGAACGACCATGAGGGTGAAAATCTCAAGATTGCTCATGTGGATGAAAAGATGGGTGCCCTTTCTATGAATGCTGGTGTCTTCCGCTTCGATGAAACAAGTGCTGACAATACCATTGCCCTTAATATCCGTTATCCAAAAGGAACAAGTCCAGAACAAATCAAGTCAATCCTTGAAAACTTGCCAGTTGCTTCTGTTAGCCTTTCTGAGCACGGTCACACGCCTCACTATGTGCCAATGGAAGATCCACTTGTTCAAACCTTGTTGAATGTTTATGAAAAACAAACTGGTCTTAAAGGTCACGAGCAAGTCATCGGCGGTGGAACCTTTGGTCGCTTGCTTGAGCGTGGGGTTGCTTACGGTGCTATGTTCCCAGACTCTATTGATACTATGCACCAAGCCAATGAATTTATCGCCTTGGACGATCTCTTCCGTGCAGCAGCAATTTATGCCGAAGCTATATATGAATTGATCAAATAAAACGATAGAAGTCTGAGATGTTGTGCTTGGACTTCTTTTTGGAGGGAAAATAGATGTCTCAAATCGAAAGAATCAAGCAGGCTATTATGGCAGATCCACAAAATGCTAGCTATACAGAGCGTGGCATTGAGCCTCTCTTTGCAGCGCCAAAAACTGCTCGCATCAATATCATCGGTCAGGCACCGGGACTTAAAACCCAAGAAGCAGGACTTTATTGGAAAGATAAAAGTGGTGACCGCTTGCGGGACTGGCTAGGTGTGGATGAAGATACCTTTTACAACTCAGGTTATTTCGCAGTTCTGCCCATGGATTTCTACTTTCCAGGGCATGGCAAGTCAGGTGACCTGCCACCGAGAATTGGCTTTGCAGAAAAATGGCATCCGCAGCTCTTGCAAGAATTACCAGATATTCAGTTAACCCTCTTGATTGGCCAGTATGCCCAAGCCTACTATTTACATGAAAAAATAAGTGGCAAGGTGACAGAACGGGTAAAACATTACCAGAACTATCTGCCAGACTATTTTCCATTGGTTCACCCCTCACCACGAAACCAAATCTGGATGGCCAAAAATCCTTGGTTTGAGGCAGAAGTAGTGCCAGACTTGAAAAAAAGAATTAAAACCATTTTATAGTCAATGAAAATCAAAGAGCAAACTAGGAAGCTAGCCGCAAGCTGTACTTGAGTACGGTAAGGCGACGCTGACGTGGTTTGAAGAGATTTTCGAAGAGTATTAGGAGAAAAAGAATGAAAGAAATAGCCTTTGACGTATTTTACCAGCTTTACCAAAATGACCAACTTTCTTTAGTGGACGTGAGAGAAGTGGATGAGTTTGAAGCTCTTCATTTAGAAGGTGCTCAGAATCTTCCTCTGAGTCAATTAGCTGATACTTATGATCAATTGGACAAGGACCAGTTACATTATGTTATTTGTAAATCTGGAATGAGATCAGCGCGTGCTTGCCAATTCTTATCAGAACAAGGTTATGAGGTTATCAATGTCCAAGGTGGCATGATGGCTTTTGAAGAACTTTAAACATTAGAATTTTCTCCTGCTTGGTGTGGACTGGGTAGGAGAATTTTATTTTTAGACAATTCTCATTTTTAAGAATCTTGAAAACATTCAATATTTACTTCGTGAAGCTTTTTTCATACTCCTATTCATGATATACTAGGTCAGTATTTTATAAATATGAAGGAGATTTTCATGGCTAAAAAAGGTGCCCTAACAGGTTTGCTCCTGTTTGGAATATTTTTTGGTGCGGGGAACTTGATTTTTCCGCCTTCTCTAGGTGCTCTATCTGGAGAACATTTTCTTCCTGCCATCGCAGGTTTTGTCTTTTCAGGTGTCGGTATCGCCGTCTTGACCCTTATTATTGGAACGCTAAATCCTAAAGGATATATCTACGAGATTTCAACAAAGATAGCGCCTTGGTTTGCGACTCTTTACCTCTCAGTTCTTTACTTGTCAATCGGTCCATTCTTTGCTATCCCACGTACAGCTACAACGGCTTACGAAGTAGGAATTAGCCCCCTTTTGTCGGATGCAAATAAAGGACTTGGATTGATTGTCTTTACGGTTCTGTATTTTGCAGCAGCCTATTTGATTTCGCTTAATCCATCAAAAATTTTGGACCGTATCGGCCGTATTTTAACGCCAGTCTTTGCGATTTTGATTGTCATCTTGGTTGTACTAGGAGCTTTCAAATATGGTGGGACAAGTCCTCAAGCTGCATCAGCTGCTTATCAAGCTTCTGCCTTTGGTACAGGTTTCCTAGAAGGTTACAATACCTTGGATGCTCTTGCCTCAGTTGCCTTCAGTGTAATCGCAGTTCAAACCTTGAAACAACTTGGATTTTCAAGTAAGAAAGAATACATTTCAACTATTTGGGTTGTTGGTATCGTTGTTGCCCTTGCCTTCAGCGCTCTTTACATCGGTTTAGGTTTCCTTGGAAATCATTTCCCAGTACCAGCTGAAGCGATGAAGGGTGGAACACCAGGTGTTTACATCTTGTCACAAGCCACTCAAGAAATCTTTGGCTCAACAGCCCAACTCTTCCTTGCAGCTATGGTTACCGTAACCTGCTTCACAACAACGGTTGGTTTGATTGTGTCAACAGCTGAGTTCTTTAATGAACGTTTCCCACAAATCAGTTACAAGGTTTATGCGACAGCCTTTACCTTGATTGGATTTGCCATTGCTAATTTGGGTCTTGATGCGATTATCAAGTACTCAATTCCAGTACTGGTTATCTTGTACCCAATCACCATTGCTATCGTTATGATTGTCATTGTCAACAAATTTGTAGCTCTTTCAAAACCAGGTATGCAGTTGACAATTGCTGTTGTTACAGCCATTGCCATTGCAAGCGTACTAGGAAGCTCATTTAAAGTTGAGTTTCTTGCAAACCTTGTCAATGCTCTTCCTTTTGCCAAGGCATCACTTCCATGGTTAGTACCAGCCATTGTCGGGATCTTGCTCTCATTGGTTCTACCAAACAAGCAAGAAAGCGATGTTTTTGAAATGGAATAATCATTAAAATCACTTTTGTAGCTAAGTCTACAGGAGTGATTTTCTTTTTTTATCCGATGATAAATGTGTTATAATAGGTAGCAAAAGAGGTGAAGAAATGAATCAAACAGTAGAATATATCAAAGAACTGACAGCCATCGCATCGCCAACGGGTTTTACTCGTGATATTGCGGACTATTTAGTCAAGACTCTAGAAGGTTTTGGTTACCAGCCGGTTCGCACAGCCAAGGGCGGTGTCAATGTGACCATCAAAGGTCAAAATGATGAAGAGCATCGCTATGTGACTGCCCATGTAGATACGCTGGGTGCTATTGTCCGTGCTGTCAAACCAGACGGCCGTCTCAAAATGGACCGTATCGGTGGCTTTCCTTGGAACATGATTGAAGGAGAAAACTGTACCGTTCATGTGGCTAGCACAGGTGAAAAAATATCAGGAACCATCCTCATCCACCAAACTTCTTGCCATGTCTATAAGGATGCAGGAACTGCAGAACGCACGCAGGACAATATGGAAGTGCGTTTGGACGCCAAAGTAACTAGTGAAAAAGAAACTCGTGCCTTGGGGATTGAGGTTGGTGATTTTATCAGTTTTGACCCCCGAACTGTCGTAACAGAGACAGGTTTTATCAAGTCTCGTCATTTGGACGATAAGGTCAGTGCAGCAATTTTGCTCAATCTCCTTCGTATTTATAAGGAAGAGAAGGTTGAGTTGCCTGTAACAACCCATTTTGCTTTTTCAGTCTTTGAAGAAGTGGGCCACGGTGCTAATTCTAATATTCCTGCTCAGGTAGTCGAATATCTGGCTGTGGATATGGGAGCCATGGGCGATGACCAGCAGACAGACGAATATACTGTTTCTATCTGTGTCAAGGATGCTTCAGGGCCTTATCACTATGACTTTCGTCAACACTTAGTTGCCTTGGCGAAAGAACAAGATATTCCATTTAAGCTGGACATCTATCCATTTTATGGTTCGGACGCTTCAGCGGCTATGTCTGCAGGTGCAGAGGTCAAACACGCCCTTCTGGGTGCTGGTATCGAGTCTAGTCATTCTTATGAGCGCAGTCATATTGACTCAGTAGTCGCAACAGAGCGTATGGTCGATGCCTATCTTAAGAGTGCATTGGTAGACTAATATGTGCCATATTTGCCAGAGAATTGAGCTCATCAAGAAGGGAAAAAATCCCTATTTTGTCAAAGAGTTGGAAACAGGCTATCTTGTCATTGGGGATCACCAGTATTTTGCAGGCTATAGTCTCTTTCTAGCTAAGGAGCACGTCACGGAATTGCACCATTTAAAAAAGGAGACAAGACTCCGTTTTCTAGAGGAAATGAGTCTAGTCCAAGAGGCAGTTGCCAAGGCCTTTGCTGCTGAGAAAATGAATATCGAACTTCTAGGCAATGGCGATGCCCACCTTCATTGGCATCTTTTCCCTAGACGAAGAGGTGATATGAATGGTCACTGTCTCAAAGGACGTGGTCCAGTTTGGTGGGTTCCTTTTGAAGAAATGACAGCAGAAACCTGCCAAGCAAATCCGGATGAGATTAAACAATTAGTTAAACGTTTATCGATAGAAGTAGATAAACTATTAGAAATAAAGGAGTAGAAATGAAAAAAAGATACCTTGTCTTGACAGCCTTGCTAGCCTTGAGTCTAGCAGCTTGTTCACAAGAAAAAGCAAAAAATGAAGATGGAGCAGCTAAAACAGAACAAACAGCCAAAGCTGATGGAACAGTTGGAAGTAAGTCTCAAGGGGCTGCCCAGAAAAAAGCAGAAGTGGTCAACAAAGGTGATTACTACAGTATCCAAGGGAAATACGATGAAATCATCGTAGCAAATAAACATTATCCTTTGTCAAAAGACTATAATCCAGGGGAAAATCCAACAGCCAAGGCTGAGTTGGTCAAACTCATCAAAGCTATGCAAGAGGCAGGCTTCCCAATTAGCGACCATTACAGTGGTTTTAGAAGTTATGAAACTCAGACCAAACTCTATCAAGATTATGTCAACCAAGATGGGAAGGCAGCGGCTGACCGTTACTCTGCCCGACCTGGTTATAGTGAACACCAAACAGGCTTGGCCTTTGATGTGATTGGGACGAATGGAGATTTGGTAACAGAAGAAAAAGCAGCCCAATGGCTTTTGGACCATGCAGCTGATTATGGATTTGTTGTCCGTTATCTCAAAGGTAAAGAAAAGGAAACAGGCTATATGGCTGAAGAATGGCATCTTCGTTATGTCGGAAAAGAAGCTAAAGAAATTGCTGCAAGTGGTCTCAGTTTGGAAGAATACTATGGCTTTGAAGGCGGAGATTATGTCGATTAAAAAATTAACTTTTCTCTTGCAATTTCAGATAAATAGTGTATAATAGATGAGTATGTGTAAAGCATACTTGTGGGAGGTAAAAATCTTTAATTACCGCCAAAACCACAAAGGAGGATTTAAAAATGGCTAAAAAAGTCGAAAAACTTGTAAAATTGCAAATCCCTGCTGGTAAAGCTACACCAGCTCCACCGGTTGGACCTGCTCTTGGTCAAGCTGGTATCAACATCATGGGATTCACAAAAGAGTTCAACGCTCGTACAGCTGACCAAGCTGGTATGATCATTCCAGTTGTTATCTCAGTTTACGAAGATAAATCATTTACTTTCATCACTAAAACACCACCAGCTGCTGTTCTTTTGAAAAAAGCTGCAGGTGTTGAAAAAGGATCAGGTACACCTAACAAAACTAAAGTTGCTACAGTTACTCGTGCACAAGTACAAGAAATTGCAGAAACTAAGATGCCAGATTTGAACGCAGCAAACATTGAGTCTGCAATGCGTATGATCGAAGGTACTGCTCGTTCTATGGGATTCACTGTTGTTGACTAATCAATAACACAGTAGAAAATCTCACAGCAGTCTATTAGTTGCTTTTCATACTAGGCAAGTGACTGAAGCTTGTACTTGGGTACAGCAAGGGAGCTTAACGAAGTAGGAAAAGAATCTAATAGACTGAAAACCCGCAAGACTTCATCATTTCGAGGAGTGACGTGGGAGATGAAAATCGATTGAACCACTTACAAGGAGAATAGAAAATGGCTAAAAAAAGCAAACAACTTCGTGCTGCTCTTGAGAAAATCGACAGCACAAAAGCATACAGCGTAGAAGAAGCTGTAGCACTTGCAAAAGAAACTAACTTTGCAAAATTTGACGCAACTGTAGAAGTTGCTTACAACTTGAACATCGACGTTAAAAAAGCTGACCAACAAATCCGTGGAGCAATGGTATTGCCAAACGGTACTGGTAAAACTTCACGCGTTCTTGTTTTCGCACGTGGTGCAAAAGCTGAAGAAGCAAAAGCTGCTGGTGCAGACTTTGTTGGTGAAGATGACCTTGTTGCTAAAATCAACGACGGTTGGTTGGACTTCGACGTAGTTATCGCTACACCTGACATGATGGCTCTTGTTGGACGTCTTGGACGTGTCCTTGGACCACGTAACTTGATGCCAAACCCTAAAACTGGTACTGTAACAATGGATGTTGCTAAAGCAGTTGAAGAGTCTAAAGGTGGTAAAATCACTTACCGTGCTGACCGTGCAGGTAACGTTCAAGCAATCATCGGTAAAGTATCATTTGAAGCTGAAAAATTGGTTGAAAACTTCAAAGCATTCAACGAAACAATCCAAAAAGCAAAACCAGCTACAGCTAAAGGAACTTACGTAACAAACTTGACTATCACAACTACTCAAGGTGTTGGTATCAAAGTTGACGTAAACTCACTTTAATCAGTAGTTTATATCAGGGAACGAGTACGAAAGTACTCGTTTTTTAGGTACTATGGGCATTCCGTTCATCTGAGGTGTAAGTCCTCTGTGGATACCATATACTAGTAAACCCAAAAGTGATTCCCAAGCCTGACTATTGTGAGTAGCTGATCGAGCGGCATTAGGATAGACTGTTTAAGTCTGACGCTGGAAATAAGAATCGGCAGAGAAAGAGATAGAGAAATCTTGGCTATACGAATAGGCACGTGATAGTAAAGCGTATATAGCGGATAAGGAGGCTAGCAACTCTAAAGTACAAATATGTAGTCGTAACCTATATGCGTATACTACGTGAGCAATTGAATTCGAACTAGAGAGTTAATTAATAGATTTATGCTATAATCATGGCAGATTGTATGCGTTTGATTATAGTTCATCAAAAACTAGATTAGAATTGTTAGATAATATCATTTTATGTTATAATGAAGAAAAAACAGAGGTGTTCAAATGTCAGAAGCAGGTCATAAGTTTTTAGCAAAATTGGGGAAAAAACGCTTACGTCCAGGTGGAAAACGAGCCACAGATTGGTTAATTGCAGAAGGAGGATTTTCAAAAGAAAAGAGAATTCTAGAGGTTGCGTGTAATAGGGGAACTACAGCAATTGAGTTAGCACAGCGTTTTGGTTGTAAGATAACTGCTGTTGATATGGATGCTCAAGCTTTAGAAGTGGCTAAAAAATCTGCTGAAACGGCAGGTGTTGCTCATTTAATCAGTTTTGAAAGAGCTAATGCAATGAAACTTCCTTATGAAGATGCTAGTTTTGATATTGTTATAAATGAAGCTATGCTGACTATGCAAGCCGATCAAGCTAAGAAAAAATGTGTAATGGAGTATCTAAGGGTTTTAAAACCTGAAGGTCTTCTTTTGACACATGATGTGCTTCTTAAGGAAGCTAAAGAGTCTGTCAGACAGGAATTATCACAAGCAATTCATGTAAATGTAGGTCCCTTAACTCAAGATGGTTGGGAGCAAGTGATGATAGAATCAGGTTATTGTGATGTGAAAGTATTGACTGGTGAAATGACGTTAATGAAATTATCGGGTATGATTTATGACGAAGGTTGGCTAGGAACCTTGAAAATTTGTGTAAATGCTTGTAAAAAGGAGAATAGAAAGCAGTTTTTAACTATGTATAAAATGTTTGCTAAGAATAAAAAGAACTTGGGTTTTATTGCGATGGCTAGTCATAAATCGTCAAATCGTTAGATAATCATTGAAGTTAACTTTTCCTTTTTTCTTTCTTAAAAAATATGCTATAATAGAGAGTAAAAACTTTGAAAGAAAGAAAAAGATGAATTTAAAAGATTACATTGCAACAATTGAAAATTATCCGAAGGAAGGAATTACCTTCCGTGATATTAGTCCTTTGATGGCTGATGGAAATGCTTATAGCTACGCTGTTCGTGAAATTGTTCAGTATGCTACTGACAAGAAAATCGACATGATAGTGGGACCTGAGGCTCGTGGTTTTATCGTGGGCTGCCCAGTTGCCTTTGAGTTGGGAATTGGTTTTGCACCTGTTCGTAAGCCAGGTAAATTGCCACGCGAAGTCATTTCTGCTGACTATGAAAAAGAGTACGGTGTTGATACCTTGACTATGCATGCTGACGCTATTAAGCCAGGTCAACGTGTTCTTATCGTAGATGACCTCTTGGCAACAGGTGGAACTGTTAAGGCAACCATCGAGATGATTGAAAAACTTGGTGGTGTTGTAGCAGGTTGTGCCTTCCTTGTTGAATTGGATGACTTGAACGGCCGTGAAAAAATCGGTGACTACGATTACAAAGTTTTGATGCATTATTAATGAAAAACAGTCCCTAGGGCTGTTTTCTCTACATTAGGATATAAAAATAGACTATAGCTAGTTAGAGAAAAACTATAATTGAAAACTATATCTTCTTGCAGTATAATAAAAGGACTAAGTGTTTGAGATTTAGTTTCATACTCAATGAAAATCAAAGAGCAAACTAGGAAACTAGCCGCAGGCTGTACTTGAGTACGGCAAGGCAACGTTGACGCGGTTTGAATTTGATTTTCGAAGAGTTTCAAACATATGCAATGATTCCTGAAAGAGTACAGTTAGGAGAGGGTTATGCCAATTCGAATTGATAAAAAATTGCCAGCTGTTGAGATTTTACGGACAGAGAACATCTTTGTCATGGATGATCAACGTGCGGCCCACCAAGATATCCGTCCTTTGAAGATTTTAATTTTAAATCTCATGCCACAGAAAATGGTCACAGAAACCCAGTTGTTGCGTCATTTGGCCAATACGCCCTTGCAACTGGATATCGATTTTCTCTATATGGAGAGCCACCGTTCTAAAACAACTCGTTCAGAGCACATGGAGACCTTTTATAAAACTTTTCCTGAAGTCAAGGATGAGTATTTTGATGGGATGATTATTACAGGAGCTCCAGTTGAGCATTTACCATTTGAGGAAGTGGATTACTGGGAGGAATTCAGTCAGGTTCTTGAGTGGTCCAAGACCCATGTCTATTCGACCCTTCATATTTGTTGGGGTGCTCAGGCGGGACTCTATCTGCGTTATGGGGTTGAAAAATACCAGATGGATAGTAAGTTATCGGGTATCTATCCTCAGGATACTTTAAAAGAAGGGCACCTTCTCTTTAGAGGCTTTGACGATAGCTATGTATCCCCTCATTCTCGTCACACGGAGATTTCTAAGGAAGAGGTCTTAAACAAAACCAATCTCGAGATTTTATCAGAAGGGCCACAGGTTGGGGTTTCGATTTTAGCTAGTCGTGATTTACGAGAAATTTATAGTTTTGGGCATTTGGAATATGACCGTGATACCTTGGCAAAAGAGTATTTTCGAGATCGTGACGCAGGTTTAGACCCACATATTCCAGAAAATTACTTTAAGGATGATGATGTCAATCAGACGCCTTGTCTTTGTTGGTCTTCATCAGCAGCTCTCTTTTTCAGTAACTGGGTGAATTATGCGGTCTATCAGGAAACCCCTTTTGACTGGAGAAAAATAGAAGATGATGCATCTGCATTTGGGTATTTATAAGAGGAATTATGACATATTTAGACGCTTTTAAATCAGGGAACTTGGTTTTACCGAGTGCCCTGCTCTTGCATTTTAAGGAACTCTTTCCTTCTAGCGACGATTTTCTGGTCTGGCAATTTTTCTATTTGCAAAATACGACAGGTTTGGATGAAATGTCGCCAAGTCAGATTGCTGAAAGGATTGGTAAGGAAATTTCGGATGTCAACCAAGCCATTTCCAACTTGACAGAGAGGGGACTCCTTCAGTACCGTACTATCGAACTGAATGGCGAAATTGAATTGCTCTTTGATGCTAGTTTGGCCTTAGAACGCTTGGATGACTTGCTTGGAGCAGTTCATTCAAGTTCAGACCAGTTGACACCTCAAAATCAGCTCAAGGATTTGGTGGAAACCTTCCAGCAGGAGTTGGGACGCTTGTTGACCCCTTTTGAGATTGAGGATTTGACAAAGACGCTAAAGGAAGATGGAACTAGTGCTGGCTTGATTAAGGAAGCTCTTCGTGAAGCTGTTTTGAATGGTAAACCAAACTGGAAGTACATTCAGGCGATTTTGAGAAACTGGCGCCATGAAGGTATTAAAAGTGTGGCTCAAGTGGAGGCTAAACGAGCAGAGAGAAAAGCAAGTAATCCTCAGTTGACACAGGTATCGGCAGATTTCAGAAATGCCATGGATCTCTGGAAGGATTAATCCTTGGAAGCAGGCTTGAAATCCGAGTAAGATTTGCAAGCTGTGTCTAATTGTGATAAAATAAATAGAAAATAAATTGAAAAAAGAGGTATGTGAAATGTCACGTAAACCATTTATCGCTGGTAACTGGAAAATGAACAAAAATCCAGAAGAAGCTAAAGCATTCGTTGAAGCAGTTGCATCAAAACTTCCTTCATCAGATCTTGTTGAAGCAGGTATCGCAGCTCCAGCTCTTGATTTGACAACTGTTCTTGCTGCTGCAAAAGGTTCAAACCTTAAAGTTGCTGCTCAAAACTGCTACTTTGAAAATGCAGGTGCTTTCACTGGTGAAACAAGCCCACAAGTTTTGAAAGAAATCGGTACTGACTACGTTGTTATCGGTCACTCAGAACGCCGTGACTACTTCCATGAAACTGACGAAGATATCAACAAAAAAGCAAAAGCAATCTTTGCAAACGGTATGCTTCCAATCATCTGTTGTGGTGAGTCACTTGAAACTTACGAAGCTGGCAAAGCTGCTGAGTTTGTAGGTGCTCAAGTATCGGCTGCATTGGCTGGATTGACTGCTGAACAAGTTGCTGCATCAGTTATCGCTTACGAACCAATCTGGGCTATCGGTACTGGTAAATCAGCTTCACAAGACGACGCACAAAAAATGTGTAAAGTTGTTCGTGATGTTGTAGCTGCTGATTTTGGTCAAGAAGTTGCGGACAAAGTTCGTGTTCAATACGGTGGTTCTGTTAAACCTGAAAACGTTGCTTCATACATGGCTTGCCCAGACGTTGACGGTGCCCTTGTTGGTGGTGCGTCACTTGAAGCTGAAAGCTTCTTGGCATTGCTTGACTTTGTAAAATAATCGACTCTTTATCAACATTATTGGGTTGAAGAAAAGCTAAAATCGAGAAAGGACAAATATCGTCCTTTCTTTTTTGCTATTAAAGAGGCTAATGTAGACCATTTTATTCGAACTCTTCCTGGTGGTTATAACATGGAGATGAACCAAGACTCCAGCAATATTTCCCTCGGGCAAAAACAACTGTTGACCATCGCACTTGCTATTTTAGCTAATCCTAAAATTCTTATTTTGGATGAAGCGACTTCCTCTATTGATACCCGTTTGGAACTCTTGATTCAAAAAGCTATGAAACGGTTGATGAAAGGAAGGACAAGCTTTGTCATCGCCTACTGTCTCTAGACCATTCAAGAAGCGAATAAGATTCTCGTTCTTAAGGATGGACAGATTATTGAGCAGGGAAATCACGAAAGTGTACTCCAAGCGAAAGGTTTTTTATTATGATCTTTACCATAGCCAATTTTCAAGTAAATCTTATAAAGTGAGCTAATCAGAACTAACTAAACTTTTCTTAAATTATCAGTCTATTGCAACTTTTCTCATGTAAGTCATTTGGCTTGCTATTGGTTTTTCTTAGTAGTATACTAAGGGAGTAAACACTAAGAAGTGGTTACAAATAATAATGAATGAGGTAAACTAAAATGGTAGAATTGAAAAAAGAAGCAGTAAAAGACGTAACATCATTGACAAAAGCAGCGCCAGTAGCATTGGCAAAAACAAAGGAAGTATTGAACCAAGCTGTTGCTGATTTGTATGTAGCTCACGTTGCTTTGCACCAAGTGCACTGGTACATGCGTGGCCGTGGTTTTCTTGTATGGCATCCAAAAATGGATGAGTACATGGAAGCTCTTGATGGTCAATTGGATGAAATCAGCGAACGCTTGATTACACTTGGTGGTAGCCCATTCTCTACATTGACAGAATTCCTTCAAAACAGTGAAATCGAAGAAGAAGCTGGTGAATACCGTAATGTTGAAGAAAGCTTGGAACGTGTCCTTGCTATCTACCGTTACTTGTCAGAACTCTTCCAAAAAGGTTTGGATGTTACTGATGAAGAAGGTGACGATGTGACAAACGGTATCTTTACAGATGCTAAAACTGAAACTGATAAAACAATCTGGATGCTTGCCGCAGAACTTGGACAAGCACCTGGTTTGTAAGATAAATGCATCCCTTTCTATCATGAGTTTCTGTATCACTACTCATGATAAACTATCTTTTAAAAATCATGTAGCAGACAAAGTTACATGATTTTTTCTTTGTTTCTCCGGCGACTCATTTGTCAAAATGCTGATTTTAGGGTATAATAGTTGCTGTTCGAGAAATTTTGATTTTCAAAGAATAGTGAATGATGATAAGGAGAAACCATGAACAACCTACCAAATTGCCTAAAATGTAACTCAGAGTATGTCTACGAAGACGGTGCCCTACTGGTTTGCCCAGAGTGTGCTCATGAGTGGAATCCTGCTGAAGTTGCAGATGTAGAAGAGGGTATTGTCGCTATCGATGCCAACGGGAATAAATTGGCTGACGGTGATACTGTAACCCTCATCAAGGATTTGAAAGTAAAAGGTGCGCCAAAAGATTTGAAACAAGGGACGCGCGTGAAAAATATCCGCATCGTAGAAGGCGACCACAATATCGACTGTAAAATCGATGGCTTTGGTGCCATGAAACTCAAATCAGAGTTTGTGAAGAAAATTTAAGCATGTCAAAACACTATAAACTGGTATTTTATAGCCGTATCTTCTTGTTTCTAGCGGCTTTTACGGGAGTTTATCTTGAAATCGCCAAGCATGGTGGATTTGGGATGTTGCTCTATTATACGGTTCTGTCCAACCTTTTAGTAGCGATTTTTACGCTCTATCTCCTAAAGGTTATGAGCCGTTTAGGTGAAAACTGGCAAAGACCAAGTCTTTTGCGTCTAAAAGGTGGGGTCACCATGAGTATCATGATTACCTGTGTGATTTACCATTTCCTCTTGGCGCCCATTGCGACCAATTTCTATACTCTAGAAAATTTCCTTTGCCACTATATCGTTCCCCTCTGGTTTTTAGCAGATACCCTCTTGTTTGATAAACAGGGTCAATACAAAATATGGGATCCAGTTGTGTGGACGATTTTACCCTTGCTTTATATGATTTTTTCTCTTTTTAATGGCTTGGTACTGAAACTTGAAGTTCCTAATTCTAAGGTCAGTCCTTTCCCTTACTTCTTTTTGAATGTAAATAAGGGTTGGGATGTCGTGTTCAAGTGGTGTCTGATTATCTTTGTTGCCTATATGGTGGCAGGATTTATCTTCTACTTTATCAAGCAAATCAAGAGAAAGTCATCCTAATACTCTTCGAAAATCAAATTCAAACCACGTCAGCTTCGCCTTGCCGTACTCAAGTACAGCCTGCGGCTAGCTTCCTAGTTTGCTCTTTGATTTTCATTGAGTATAAGACACAAGGGATTCATTTTCGAGTTTAAGAAGGAGTCTATACACCAAAGAGGCTTCTTCTTTTCTTGCTTGTTTGATAAGTATCAAAAGAGTAGAAGATTAAGAGAAAATATAGAAAGAGATTTCATGAAACAATTTTTAGAACGGGCCAGTATTTTGGCTCTCTCCCTCGTTTTGATTACCTCCTTTTCCATCTCGAGTGCCCTGCCAGCCATGTTTGACTATTATCAAGGTTATCCTAAGGAACAAATTGAGCTCTTAGCGAGCTTGCCATCTTTTGGGATCATGATTATGTTACTACTAAATGGTTTCTTAGAAAAAATATTTCCTGAGCGCTTACAGATCAGTTTGGGATTGCTGATTTTATCACTGAGTGGAACAGCACCCTTTTGGTATCAAGCCTATCCCTTTGTCTTTGGAACACGGATTCTTTTTGGTTTGGGTGTTGGGATGATTAATGCCAAGGCCATTTCCATTATCAGTGAACGCTTTCAAGGAAAAACGCGAATTCAGATGTTAGGGCTACGCGGTTCTGCAGAGGTCGTTGGGGCTTCTCTCATTACTTTGGCGGTCGGTCAGTTGTTGGCCTTCGGATGGACAGCTACTTTCTTAGCTTATAGTGCTGGATTTTTGGTGTTGACCCTTTATTTGCTCTTTGTCCCTTATGGAAAAGAAAAGAAAGAAGTCAAGAAAAAAACGAAGGAAGCAAGTCGCTTAACTAGGGAAATGAAGGGCTTGATTTTTATCTTAGCTATTGAAGCGGCAGTTGTAGTTTGTACCAATACGGCTATTACTATTCGTATTCCAAGTTTGATGGTGGAAAGAGGACTTGGAGATGCCCAGTTATCTAGTTTTGTCCTTAGTGTCATGCAGTTGATCGGGATTGTGGCTGGTGTTAGTTTTTCTTTCCTGATTTCAATATTTAAAGAGAAACTGCTCCTCTGGTCTGGTATTACCTTCGGCTTAGGGCAAATCGTGATTGCCTTGTCTCCATCCTTGTGGGTGGTAGTGGCAGGGAGTATTCTGGCTGGTTTTGCCTACAGTGTAGCCTTGACGACGGTCTTTCAACTTGTCTCTGAACGAATTCCAGCTAAACTCCTCAATCAAGCAACTTCATTTGCTGTATTAGGCTGTAGTTTCGGAGCCTTTACGACCCCATTTGTTCTAGGTGCAATTGGCTTACTAACTCACAATGGCATGTTGGTCTTTGCCATTTTAGGCTCATGGTTGATTGTAACCTCTATCTTTGTCATGTACCTACTTCAAAAGAGAGCTTAGGATTCATTTCCTAAGTTTTTCTTTCGGGATTTTTGTACCCAGACAATATTTGTTTTAGAACCTTGTTTACAGATTATTTTCTTGATAAAATAGAAGTTATGACGAGATATAAAGCAACTATTTCCTATGATGGTTACGCCTTTGCTGGTTTTCAGCGCCAGCCTCATGCGCGTAGCGTTCAGGAAGAAATTGAAAAAACCTTGACTAGGTTAAATAAAGGGCAAGCCATTACTGTTCACGGTGCTGGTAGGACAGATAGTGGGGTTCATGCTCTGGGACAGGTTATTCATTTTGACCTACCTTATCAGATGGATGAGGAGAAACTTCGCTTTGCTTTGGACACCCAGTCTCCTGAAGATATTGATGTGATTTCAATTGAGCTTGTGGCGGATGATTTTCATTGCCGTTATGCCAAGCACAGTAAGACCTATGAGTTTATCGTGGATAGGGGCCGTCCCAAGAATCCTATGCGCCGTCACTATGCCACTCACTTTCCCTATCCACTCGATGTGGAACGCATGCAGATTGCAATCAAAAAGCTAGAGGGAACCCATGATTTTACCGGTTTTACAGCTTCTGGGACTAGTGTAGAGGATAAGATTCGCACCATCACAGAAGTTAGTTTAACAGTTGATGAGACAGGTCAGTTTTTGACCTTTACCTTTTCAGGAAATGGTTTCTTGTATAAACAGATTCGCAATATGGTGGGGACACTGCTCAAAATCGGAAATAATCGTATGCCAGTGGAGCAGATTGACCTCATCTTAGAGAAAAAGGACAGGCAACTTGCAGGTCCTACTGCAGCACCAAATGGTTTGTATTTAAAGGAGATTCGTTATGAAGAATAATCGTATTTTAGCACTTTCTGGAAATGACATTTTTAGTGGTGGTGGCCTGTCAGCTGATTTGGCTACCTATACCTTAAACGGCTTGCATGGCTTTGTAGCAGTGACTTGTTTGACAGCCTTGACAGAAAAAGGATTTGAAGTCTTTCCAACTGACGATATCATTTTTCAGCATGAATTAGATAGCTTGCGTGATGTGGAATTTGCAGGGATTAAGATTGGTCTTCTACCAACTGTCAGTGTGGCTGAAAAGGCATTGGACTTTATCAAGCAACGCTCAGGAGTGCCTGTGGTTCTGGACCCTGTCTTGGTCTGCAAGGAAACGCACGATGTAGCAGTTAGTGAACTCTGCCAAGAGTTGATTCGCTTTTTCCCTCATGTCAGTGTGATTACGCCTAATCTCCCAGAAGCAGAATTATTATCCGGTCAGGAAATCAAAACCTTGGAAGACATGAAAACTGCAGCGCAGAAATTGCATGAATTAGGAGCGCCAGCAGTCATTATCAAGGGAGGCAATCGCCTTAGTCAGGACAAGGCTGTAGATGTCTTTTATGATGGACAGAACTTTACAGTCTTAGAAAATCCTGTCATCCAAGGGCAAAATGCTGGTGCAGGTTGTACCTTTGCCTCTAGCATTGCCAGTCACTTGGTTAAAGGTGATGAACTTTTACCAGCAGTAGAAAGCTCTAAGGCTTTCGTTTATCGTGCTATTGCACAAGCAGATCAGTATGGAGTAAGACAATATGAAGCAAACAAAAACGACTAAAATTGCCCTTGTATCCCTATTAACCGCCCTCTCTGTGGTTCTAGGTTATTTCTTAAAAATTCCAACACCGACAGGCATTCTAACTCTTTTAGATGCGGGTGTCTTCTTTACGGCCTTCTACTTTGGTAGTCGTGAAGGGGCTGTAGTCGGAGGACTAGCAGGTTTCTTGATTGACCTCTTATCAGGCTATCCTCAGTGGATGTTCTTTAGCTTGGTCAACCATGGCTTGCAGGGATTTTTCGCAGGATTTAAAGGAAAAGCTCAGTGGCTAGGTCTTATCTTAGCAACGATTGCCATGGTAGGGGGTTACGCCTTGGGTTCAACTTTGATGAATGGCTGGGCAGCAGCCCTACCAGAAATCCTACCGAATTTCATGCAAAATATGGTAGGGATGATTGTAGGATTTATCCTTAGTCAAAGTATCAAGAAGATTAAGTAAAGATTAAAAAACGTAAAGTTAGTAGTAATGATTTTTCTGCTAACTTTACGTTTTTATTATTGGTTTTCTTGTAGATAATAGGAAATCACAACAGAAGAATTACTATCAAAATAGGAATCTTTATCAAAATATTTGCAATTTCCTATTGTAATGCTATGTATTTTGTAATTCTTAATAAAATGAGGTAATTTTTCATATCTTTCTTCAAGTAATGTTACATTATGAAATCCAAAATTTTCAAAAATCTCTTTTACGTCTGTAGGTTCCTTAGTAAGTAAAATATCATAGTCATCAGGTGAAAGGATATACTGATTTTTTAAAATAGCATTAAGTCGCTCAGAAATTCGCAAACTAATATTTTTAGGGATACTTGAGTCAGTATTATCTTTTGAAATTCTAACTTTCCCCGTTAAACTTCCATAATCATTATAATCTAAAGTAAAAAACCAAGTTGAAATCCTACTAATTGAATACACCTCAAAATTAATTAAAGCTTGATTAATTTCTATTTTTTTAATTCGAATAATTTGATTAGCTTCTTCATGAATTATTCTATTAAACTCTTCTTGATTTAAGAATTCAGGGAATTGAATGGATAAAGTTTGTCTACGTTCTTCATCTTGTTTCTTTTCAAGACGTTCTTGATTATTCCACGAGTGTATTTCAAAAATTAAATTTACAACTTTACCAGGTACACTTATAAAATTAGAAATTCCTGTCATAGTATTATTGGCAACACAAACAGCTCCATCTACAGTATTGGTCGTTATTTTGGAAGTTTCATCTACAACTACTTTCACGGCTTTTGCAGTCTCATTTGCAATATCATTTACAACTTTTGAGGATTCATTTGCAATATTATTTACAACCTTTGAAGATTCATTAACGATATCATTTACGACTTTAGAAGTTTCATTAGTAACATTATCTACAAATTTAAAGAGATCATTTAACATAAAATAATACCATTAATCAAAATACAGCAAGTCTTTGCTGGTGTTTGTAAAGAGGTCAAAGCCGTCCTTGGTAACAACACCGCAGTCTTCAATACGAACACCGACTTTACCAGGGATATAGATACCTGGTTCAACAGAGAAGCACATGCCTTCTTCGATGACCATGTCGTTTCCTTCCATGATAGATGGGAACTCGTGGACATCCATACCGATACCGTGACCAAGACGGTGGTTGAAGTACTCGCCGTAACCAGCTTTTTCGATGATCTCACGGGCAGCGCGGTCCACTTCATGGGCAGTCACACCTGGTTTGATAAAGTCAAGAGCAGCTTGTTGAGCTTCAAGAGTCAAGTTATAAATGTCTTTCTTGAATTGGTCAGGTTTGCCGACAGCGACCGTACGAGTCATATCTGAAGCATAGCCGTTGACTAGAACACCAAGGTCAAAGAGGAGAAGGGCGTCATTTTCAACCTTGTTTGCTGCTGGAATACCGTGTGGATTTGCAGCATTATCACCAGTCAAGACCATGGTATCAAAACTCATTTCATAACCTTCACGTTTCATGGCAAAGTCGATTTGGGCGATGATATCTGTCTCTGTCTTATCAAGAGAAATATTATCAAAACCAACTTTTACAGCTTTATCAGCATAGAGACCTGCAACCATCATTTTTTGCACTTCGTCAGCTGAT
Organism: Streptococcus mitis; assembly: GCF_002096895.1. Taxonomy (GTDB): domain Bacteria; phylum Bacillota; class Bacilli; order Lactobacillales; family Streptococcaceae; genus Streptococcus; species Streptococcus mitis_AH. The sequence goes on from NZ_NCVI01000020.1 coordinate 506,740, forward strand.
TTGATGAGGCGCATGCGTTGGATGCGAGGAGTGAGGTTGTCAAACTCAGCAGTTTCAAAAACGGTTTTCAAGCCATGGTATTTGGTCAAGATAAGATTGTCAAACTCAACAGCGACACGTTTGAAGTCAAGTTGTGGAAGAGCATGTTTCATTTTTTGCCATGGATTTTCAGAATCTACATAGCCCACAACTGGGAAGGAAACAGTGCTAGTAGCACGCTCAACCTCAAGGGCTGGGACAAAGAGGAGGGGTTCCTGATCCGCTAGGACAAAAAGGAACATTTGGCGTTCATGGGGATCACTGTAAAAACCAGTGAGGTAATTGATTGTGACGGGGTCAGATACGACAGCGACGTCTAGTTTTTCTGATTCAAGATATGTTACGATTTGTTGTAATTTAGACATATGCTACCTTCTTTCTACCCCTCTATTTTGGCAAAAAAAGAGAGAAAATGCAAGGAAGAAGGGTAAAAGAAAAGACAAAAAAACTCCGACAAGATAACGGAGTTCTTTGATATGGTTTTTCTTGGTTTAAGAAAAGTCAGCCTTGCTTTTGACGTCGCTGTATTCCTCAGCGATTTCTTGGCTGAGAATGTCTTCATAGGCAGGGAGTTGGATGTCCTGACCATATTTCTTCTTGAGGGCTGTAGTGACTAGGCGATAAGCTAGATTGGCATTGCGAGAGAGGATAGGCCCGTGGAAGTAGGATCCAAAGACATTCTTATAATGAACCCCTTCGCCGACCTTTTCTTCGTTATTTCCATTTCCATAGACAACCTGTCCCAGTGGTTTTTGATCATCTGAGAGGAAGGTACGGCCCTGATGATTTTCAAAACCATAGTAGGTTTCATCGAAATCTTCATTGTGAATCTTGATGTCACCGATAAAACGGTTATTGGTCTGGTTGAGGGTGTAGTGGCCCATGACACCTAGCCCTTCGATACGTCTCCCTGAAGCTTCAATATAATATTGACCCAATAGTTGGAAACCACCGCAGATAGCCAGAACCACACCGTCCTTTTGGATGTAGTTGTCAATGCTCTCTTTTTTAGCAGGTAGGTCGTCTGCAATAATACTTTGTTCAAAGTCTTGACCGCCACCGAAAAAGGCGATGTCGTAGTGATTTTCATCAAAGTCATCATGGAGAGAAACGATGTCAACCGTCACATGGGCTCCCAGTTTTTCAGCCACGTACTTGAGCATGAGTATGTTTCCATTGTCCCCGTAGGTATTCATGAGGTTTCCATAGAGGTGGGCAATGTTGAGCTGATAGGGGTAATTGCCAGCTTTTGAGGAAAGTGAAGTATAAACCATTAGTTCATCTCCTTTCTAACAATCTGACGACTAGCCAGCAGTTCGCGGAATTCCAGCATAGCAGTATAAGTTGCTAGGATATAGGCATGCTTACAGTCTTGGTTCTCAATGGTTTTAAGAACTTGTTCCAGACTACTTGTTTCAGTGATTTTATCAGCTGGATAGCCTGTTACTCGTAGACGACGTGCGATTTCAGAATGGCGAACACCGCCAGCGTTGATTTCGGGAATGTCCATGTCAGTGATTTGTTCAAAATCAGCATCCCAGATCCAGCTGGTGTCAATTCCATCTGCATAGTTGGCATTTAGGAGTACAGATAGGCTAAATGGATAAGGAGCTAGTTTAATCATCTCGATAGCTTGGGTCGCACCGACTGGATTTTTAATCAAGACGAGGGTGCATTCCTTGTCACCGATATGGAAGGTTTCTTGGCGTCCAAAGACTGCACGGCTCTTGTCAAATCCCTGCTTGATGAGTTGTGGATTTGCACCAAGGAAACGGGCGATAGCAACTGCAGCTAGGGCGTTGTAGATATTGTAGAGACCACCGATTTGAATACCGTATTCTTGTCCGTCAATGACAAAGCGAGAGCGATTGTTGGTCAACTCAACTAGTTCTGTCAAGCGATAGTTGAGATCAGGACGTTTGCAGCCACAATTTTCACAGATATAGGCCCCCAAGTTGGCATAGGTATTGTGCTCATATTTGAGGATGCCTTGGCAGTCAGGACAGAGGATTCCTTCGGTATTATAGTGAGCCAGCTGGGCTGGACCTTTCTCTAAGTCAAAACCAAAATACTGTACAGGATTTGGAATAGCTGGCTTGTAGAAAAGTGGACTGTCTCCATTAAGGAGAACAGTGGCAGTAGGCACCTTACGAATAGCATCCAAAATCATCTTGTAAGTTGTGTAAATCTCACCATAGCGGTCCATCTGGTCACGGAAGATATTCGTGATGACAAAAAGGCTTGGCTGGATATAGTCACAGATACGAGATAGGCTGGCTTCATCGATTTCTAGAACGGCAATATTTTTCCCAGTTTTAGAAGATTTGGCTGTTAAGAAGGTTGTCGCAATCCCTGTAATCATGTTGGCACCGCTTGGGTTGGTCAGAACTTGACCATAAACCTCTTTTAAAATGCCTACAGTGAGGGCAGTTGTCAGGGTTTTTCCATTGGTTCCAGTGACCACGACAATCTCGTAGTTCTTAGCAAGGTTTTGTAAAATATCTTTATCGAATTGAAGGGCGACTTTTCCTGGGAGCGTACTGCCACGGCCAAGACGGCTTAAAACGAAGTGGGAAGAACGCCCAGCAAGAAGGCCCAAAGTAGTTTTTAATTTCATGTTTCTATTATATCATAAAAGAGGGAAAAGACAGATTTGAGGTTCCGCAGAAGTAAAAACAGCCCAAAGAGGGCTGTTAGTTAAGATGAGATTTGAACTTATACTCAATGAAAATCAAAGAGCAAACTAGGAAGCTAGCCGCAGGTTGCTCAAAACAGTGTTTTGAGGTTGTAGATAAGACTGATGAAGTCAGTAACCATATCTACGGCAAGGCGACGCTGACGTGGTTTGAAGAGATTTTCGAAGAGTATTAAATCGCAAACAAGTCATTCAAGTTTTCAGCCAAGGTTGGGTGAGTGAAGATTTGTTTTGTGAAGTAAGTGTAAGGAATCTTGTTGTCCATAGCAACAGTGATGATGTTGATGATTTCTTGAGAACCTTCTGAGAAGATGCTTGCTCCAAGAATTTCTTTTGTTTCAGTATTAACAACAGCTTTGAAAGCTCCGCGAAGGTCTCCGTTTACGTGACCACGAGGCATTGCTGCAACAGGGATTTCCTTCACTGCGTATGGAAGTTTCAAATCAGCTGCTTGGCTTTCAGTCAAACCAACTTGTGAAAGCGCAGGTGTGATAAACATGGTATTTGGTACATTGAGACGGTCTTCAAGTGTGTAGCTGCCATCTCCAGCAAGGTAGCTGTAAACAACACGGAAGTCATCAAGTGAAATGTAAGTAAATTGAAGGCCGCCGTTGACATCTCCAACTGCAAAAACACCAGGAACGTTTGTTTGACAATGTTTGTCTACTTTAATAGCACCACGTTCAGTTAGTTCAATATCTGTATTTTCAAGTTGAAGTGGTTCTACATTTGGTTTGCGTCCAGTTGCGTAGAGAAGGGCATCGAAACGGTAAGTCTCGTTTTCAGTTACAACAAGCACTTGGTCACCGTCGTTTTTGATTTCAGTAGTACGGATGTTTTGAAGCAATTCAATACCGTCTTCTTCCATATATTGCTTAGCAAGAGCTGCAATGGAAGGTTCTGCACGAGGTAGGAAAGTATCCAAGGCATCTAGAACTGTAACCTTGCTTCCAAGTTTGTTGTAAAGACCAGCAAATTCAAGACCGATATTTCCACCACCAAGGACTCCAAGGTTTTCAGGCAATTTGTCCAAGTTTTGGATACCTGTTGAATCAAAGACGTTTTTGCTTGTAGCAAGTCCAGGGATTGGCAAAACATTTGAAACAGCACCAGTGTTGATGACGATTGTTTCAGCAGTCAGTTCTTTCTTCTCATCACCAGCTTGGATTTCGATGACTTTATTTGAAAGGAAGTGAGCTTCCGCATCAAAGATATCGACGCCTGTACCAGCAACAGTCGCATAGTTTTTACCGTTGAGGCGACCAGTGATAGTGTTTTTGGTAGCAATCACTTCTTCAAAAGACAAGTCCTTCTCAGCAGCAACTAGCAAAGTCTTTGTTGGGATACATCCGATGTTGATACAAGTTCCACCGTACATAGCTTTGCTACGTTCAACGAGGGCAACTTTTTTGCCAGCTGAAGCTAATTTACCAGCTAGTGTTTTACCAGCTTTACCAAATCCGATAACGATTAAATCATAAGTTAACATTTAGAGTTCCTCCTATTCGATTTTCATTCTAGCACAAGAAAAAAACTTTTGCACAATTCTGCTACGCTTTAAAAAAGTTTATGAAATAGTGGAAATTATAGCCTCATTTTCTCAGAAAAATCGTTTACATAACATTATCGAAGGATTAGGCTATCTTTTGCTTCTCTCTTGTGTTATACTAGATAGGTTGCAAAGAAAACAGTACTTTTCTTTTGTGGAAAAGAAGCAACACGATTTTATATCCAGTATATGAAAATACGTCATAAAAAGAAAAGTATAAACTAAGCCCTATAGGGTGGCTTCGCACCACCTTTAGAAAGAAGAATAACGTGAAATTTAATGAATTAAACTTGTCTGCTGATTTGCTAGCAGAGATTGAAAAAGCTGGATTTGTAGAAGCCAGCCCTATCCAAGAACAAACCATTCCCTTAGCTCTAGAAGGCAAGGATGTTATCGGTCAAGCTCAAACTGGTACAGGAAAAACTGCAGCCTTTGGCTTACCTACCCTTGAAAAAATCCGTACAGAAGAAGAGACCATCCAAGCCTTGGTCATCGCTCCAACTCGTGAACTAGCTGTCCAAAGTCAAGAAGAACTCTTCCGCTTTGGTCGTAGTAAGGGAGTTAAGGTTCGATCAGTATATGGCGGATCAAGCATTGAAAAACAAATTAAGGCTCTTAAATCGGGTGCTCATATTGTTGTAGGAACTCCAGGTCGTCTCTTGGACTTGATCAAACGCAAGGCCTTGAAATTACAAGATATTGAAACTCTTATACTTGATGAAGCGGATGAAATGCTCAACATGGGCTTCCTTGAAGATATCGAAGCTATCATTTCTCGTGTTCCTGAAAACCGTCAAACCTTGCTCTTTTCAGCAACTATGCCAGATGCCATCAAACGTATCGGTGTTCAATTTATGAAAGAACCTGAGCATGTGAAGATTGCTGCCAAGGAATTGACAACAGAATTGGTTGACCAATACTATCTCCGTGTCAAGGAACAAGAAAAATTTGACACCATGACTCGTCTCATGGATGTGGAGCAACCTGAGCTTGCTATCGTATTTGGTCGTACCAAACGTCGTGTAGATGAATTGACTCGTGGTCTTAAAATCCGAGGCTTCCGTGCAGAAGGAATTCATGGAGACCTAGACCAAAACAAACGTCTTCGTGTCCTTCGTGACTTTAAAAATGGCAATCTTGATGTTTTGGTTGCGACAGACGTTGCAGCGCGTGGGTTGGATATTTCAGGTGTGACTCATGTCTATAACTACGATATTCCACAAGATCCTGAAAGTTATGTTCACCGTATCGGTCGTACAGGTCGTGCTGGTAAGTCAGGTCAGTCTATTACTTTTGTATCACCAAATGAAATGGGTTACCTCCAAATCATTGAGAATTTGACTAAGAAACGCATGAAAGGTCTCAAACCTGCAAGTGCAGAAGAAGCTTTCCAAGCAAAAAAACACGTAGCTCTCAAGAAAATCGAACGTGATTTTGCAGATGAGACAATCCGTGCCAACTTTGAGAAATTTGGTAAGGATGCTCGTAAGCTAGCTGCCGAATTTACTCCAGAAGAATTGGCAATGTATATCTTGAGTCTAACAGTTCAAGATCCAGATAGTCTGCCTGAAGTGGAGATTGCGCGTGAAAAACCACTTCCATTTAAACCATCAGGTAGTGGCTTCGGTGGTAAAGGTAAGGGAGGCCGTGGAAGCCGTCGTGGGGACGACCGTCGAGACCGTGATCGCCGTGGCAATGGTCGTCGTGATGATTTCAAAAAAGGAAGTCGTAGCAACGATCGTTCCGATAAGGAAAAACGTTACCGTAAGGATAATAAAAAACCACGCAATACTTCAAGCGAAAAGAAAACAGGCTTTGTGATTCGTAACAAGGGCGATAAATAAGAAAAAGCGGTTCAAAATGAATCGCTTTTTTATATAAGGAGACCGAATGTAAAAGAAAGATAAACAAAATAGATATATTATCTTCTTGTAATATTATAATACACAAAAAGAGGGAGCTTGTCAATAGAAAAGAAGCAATTTAATTAAAAATATTCTTGTTTTTTCAAATTGCAATTAAATAAGCAATTTTCAGATAATAATTGAAAATTCAAGCTGTTTATGTTATAATGATAGCGATTATATTCGAGGTGAAAAATGGCACATTTATTAGAAAAAACTAGAAAAATTACTTCTATCCTGAAGCGCTCAGAGGAGCAGTTGCAGGAAGAACTTCCCTACAATGCGATTACCCGTCAATTGGCAGACATTATTGACTGTAACGCCTGCATCGTCAATAGCAAGGGACGTCTCCTTGGCTATTTTATGCGTTATAAAACCAATACAGATCGTGTAGAGCAATTCTTCCAAACTAAGATTTTCCCAGATGACTACATTCAAGGTGCGAACATGATCTACGATACAGAAGCCAATCTGACGGTTGATCATGATTTGAGTATTTTCCCTGTGGAGAGTCGTGCAGACTTTCCAGATGGTTTGACGACTATTGCACCGATTCATGTATCAGGGATTCGCCTTGGTTCTTTGATTATTTGGCGCAATGATAAAAAATTCGAAGACGAGGATTTGATCCTTGTTGAGATTGCAAGTACCGTTGTTGGGATTCAACTCCTTAACTTCCAGCGTGAAGAAGATGAGAAAAATATCCGTCGCCGTACTGCTGTTACCATGGCGGTTAACACCCTTTCTTATTCAGAACTCCGTGCTGTTTCAGCAATTTTAGGGGAATTAAATGGAAATGAAGGGCAATTGACTGCGTCTGTGATTGCAGACCGTATCGGAATCACTCGCTCTGTGATTGTCAATGCCCTTCGTAAACTTGAGTCTGCAGGGATTATTGAAAGTCGCTCACTTGGAATGAAGGGAACCTACCTTAAGGTTTTGATTTCAGATATTTTTGAAGAAGTGAAGAAAAGAGATTACTAATGACTAAGGCTTTGATTTCGATTGATTATACAGAAGATTTTGTTGCTGATAGTGGGAAGCTGACAGCAGGTGCTCCAGCTCAGGCAATTTCAGAAGCCATTAGCAAAGTGACTCGATTAGCTTTTGAACGAGGAGACTACATCTTCTTTACCATTGATGCTCATGAAGAAAACGATTGTTTTCATCCAGAAAGCAAGCTGTTTCCTCCTCACAATTTGATTGGGACTAGTGGACGGAATTTATACGGAGATTTGGGGACATTTTATCAAGAGCATGGTTCAGACAGTCGTGTCTTTTGGATGGATAAACGCCATTACTCAGCTTTTTCAGGGACTGACCTGGATATCCGTTTGAGAGAGCGTCGAATTTCTACAGTTATTTTAACCGGAGTCTTGACGGATATCTGTGTCCTGCATACAGCTATAGATGCCTATAATCTAGGATATGACATCGAGATTGTTAAACCAGCTGTTGCTTCCATCTGGCCTGAAAATCACCAATTTGCCCTAGGTCATTTCAAAAACACACTCGGAGCTAAGTTGGTAGATGAAAATCTAAATGAAATTTCAGAGTAATTTGGTTGATTGAAATGAAAAATTTTGAAAAAAAGTGTTGACAAGCATCCTAAAAGTTGATATACTAGTAAAGTAATCGACGCGGGGATGGCGGAATTGGCAGACGCGCAGGACTAAGGATCCTGTGACCGCTTTAGGTCGTGAGGGTTCAAGTCCCTCTCTCCGCATAGGATAAGAGTTAGCTTAGGCTAGCTCTTTTTTTATCTAATTCAAGTAGAGCAAAAAATTTTTGCTCTTTTTTTGTATTTCATAAACATTTCATATTTGGATTTTATAATAGTCTTACAAATATGGAGGTGACAAATGAATCCAATCCAAAGAGCTTGGGCCTATGTCAGCAGAAAACGACTGAGAAGTTTTATTTTATTTCTGATTTTATTGGTCCTCTTAGCAGGAATTTCAGCCTGTTTGACTCTGATGAAGTCCAACAAAACAGTTGAAACCAATCTTTACAAATCACTCAACACATCTTTTTCTATTAAGAAGATAGAAAATGGTCAGACATTCAAGTTGTCAGACCTAGCATCTGTAAGCAAGATTAAGGGACTGGAAAATGTTTCTCCTGAACTCGAGACGGTCGCAAAGTTAAAAGACAAGGAAGCGGTGAGTGGAGAGCAGAGCGTGGAGCGTGATGATTTGTCAGCTGCGGATAAGAACTTGGTCAGCTTAACGGCTCTTGAGGATTCATCTAAGGATGTGACCTTTACCAGCTCGGCTTTCAACTTAAAAGAAGGGCGACACCTTCAAAAAGGGGATTCCAAGAAAATTCTGATCCACGAAGAGTTGGCTAAGAAGAACAGTCTTTCCCTTCATGACAAGCTTCGCTTGGATGCTGGACAGTCAGAATCTGGCAAGGGACAGACAGTTGAGTTTGAGATTGTTGGCATCTTTTCTGGTAAAAAACAGGAGAAATTCACAGGCTTGTCTTCTGACTTCAGTGAAAATCAAGTCTTTACAGACTATGAAAGTAGCCAGACCCTTTTGGGAAATAGTGAAGCTCAAGTCAGTGCAGCACGCTTCTATGTAGAAAATCCTAAGGAAATGGACGGACTCATGAAGCAGGTTGAAAACTTGTCTTTGGAAAATCAAGGCTATCAAGTCGAAAAGGAAAGCAAGGCTTTTGAACAAATCAAAGACTCAGTTGCTACCTTCCAAACTTTTCTGACCATCTTCCTTTATGGAATGTTGATAGCAGGAGCAGGAGCCTTGATTCTTGTCTTGTCTCTCTGGTTGAGAGAAAGAGTCTATGAAGTGGGAATTTTACTTGCACTTGGAAAAGGCAAGAGCTCGATCTTCCTACAGTTCTGTTTAGAGGTAGTTTTGGTATCTATAGGTGCTTTGCTTCCAGCATTTGTTGCAGGAAACGCCATTACATCCTATCTGCTCCAAACTGTCCTAGCAAGTGGAGATCAGGCAAGCTTACAAGATACACTAGCCAAAGCAAGCAGTTTATCAACCAGCATCTTATCTTTTGCAGAATCCTATGTTTTTCTAGTTCTGCTTAGTTGCTTATCTGTAGCCCTTTGTTTCCTATTCTTATTTAGAAAATCACCTAAGGAAATTTTATCATCTATTAGTTAATACTCTTCGAAAATCAAATTTAAACCGTGTCAGCTTCGCCTTGCCGTACGCAAGTACAGCCTGCAGCTAGCTTCCTAGTTTAATCTTTGATTTTCATTGAGTATAAGAAGGAGAAATCATGACTTTATTACAATTACAAGATGTTACCTACCGTTATAAGAACACTGCTGAAGCAGTCCTATATCAGATCAATTATAATTTTGAACCTGGGAAATTTTACAGTATTATTGGGGAATCAGGAGCGGGAAAATCCACTCTCTTGTCCCTGCTTGCTGGTCTAGATAGTCCTGTTGAAGGTTCTATCCTTTTCCAAGGAGAGGACATTCGTAAGAAGGGCTATTCTTACCATCGTATGCACCATATTTCCCTGGTCTTTCAAAATTATAATTTGATAGATTATCTTTCTCCACTGGAAAATATCCGCTTGGTCAATAAAAAGGCAAGCAAGGATACGCTGCTTGAGCTTGGTTTAGATGAAAGTCAGATCAAGCGGAATGTTCTCCAGTTATCAGGTGGTCAACAACAACGTGTTGCCATTGCCCGTAGTTTGGTATCAGAAGCTCCAGTTATTCTAGCAGATGAGCCAACAGGAAATCTGGACCCTAAAACTGCTGGAGATATTGTCGAACTGCTCAAATCACTTGCCCAGAAAACAGGTAAATGTGTCATTGTCGTAACCCACAGTAAAGAAGTGGCACAAGCGTCAGATATTACACTTGAGTTGAAGGACAAGAAACTGACTGAAACTCGCAATACGACGAAATAATATGAGCTTTTTCTGTTAGAACTATAAAATAGAACAAAATCTAGAAAGGGAACCTATGTTACACAACGCATTTGCCTATGTTACAAGGAAGTTTTTCAAATCGATTGTCATCTTCCTGATTATTCTCCTCATGGCGAGCTTGAGTTTGGTCGGCTTGTCAATCAAGGGAGCTACTGCCAAGGCTTCTCAGGAGACATTTAAAAATATCACCAACAGCTTCTCCATGCAAATCAATCGTCGCGTCAATCAAGGAACGCCACGTGGTGCTGGGAATATTAAGGGTGAAGATATCAAAAAAATCACCGAAAACAAGGCCATCGAGTCTTATGTTAAACGCATCAACGCTATCGGAGATTTGACTGGATATGAACTTATCGAAACGCCAGATACCAAGAAAAATCTGACACCTGACCGTGCCAAACATTTTGGAAGTAGCTTGATGATTACAGGTGTCAATGACTCCTCTAAAGAAGACAAGTTTGTCTCTGGTTCTTATAAGCTGGTCGAAGGTGAGCACCTAACCAACGATGACAAGGACAAGATCCTCCTGCACAAGGACTTGGCAGCCAAACACGGCTGGAAAGTAGGGGATAAGGTCAAACTAGATTCTAATATCTACGATGCCGATAATGAAAAAGGTGCCAAGGAAACAGTCGAAGTGACAATCAAGGGACTCTTTGATGGTCACAATAAGTCGGCAGTAACCTATTCACAAGAACTATACGAAAATACAGCTATTACAGACATTCACACTGCTGCAAAACTTTATGGATACACAGAAGATACAGCCATTTATGGGGACGCAACCTTCTTTGTAACAGCGGACAAGAACTTGGATGATGTTATGAAAGAGTTGAATGGCATCAGTGGTATCAACTGGAAGAGCTATACACTTGTTAAGAGCTCATCTAACTACCCAGCTCTTGAGCAATCCATCTCTGGTATGTACAAGATGGCCAACCTCCTCTTCTGGGGTAGCTTAAGCTTCTCAGTCCTTCTCCTTGCCCTCTTGCTCAGCCTTTGGATCAATGCCCGTCGCAAGGAGGTGGGAATTCTCCTCTCTATCGGTCTCAAGCAGGCAAGTATCTTGGGTCAATTCATTACTGAATCAATCTTGATTGCCATCCCTGCTCTTGTTTCTGCTTATTTCTTAGCTAACTACACAGCGCGTGCAATCGGAAATACTGTTCTTGCCAATGTTACTTCAGGTGTTGCCAAGCAAGCTAGCAAGGCTGCTCAAGCCTCTAACCTTGGTGGTGGTGCAGAAGTAGATGGCTTTAGTAAGACCTTGTCGAGCCTAGATATTTCTATTCAGACATCAGACTTTATCATCGTCTTTGTCCTTGCCTTGATTCTAGTGGTTCTGGTTATGGCACTTGCTTCAAGCAATCTCCTTAGAAAACAACCAAAAGAACTTCTGCTGGATAGTGAATAACAAACTTGCTACCTATTCTCTCCTAAATGGGGTATAATATAGGTAGCATTTTTATCTATTTTATCTTGATAAGGCCTCTTTCTTTCAAGATGAAATTGAGATGATTTACAAGAAATTTAAAGGAATGTGAAACGTTTTTCTATGAAAATTTTAATTGTAGAAGATGAAGAGATGATCCGTGAGGGGGTCAGTGATTATTTGACGGATTGTGGTTATGAAACCATTGAAGCCGCAGACGGGCAAGAAGCCTTAGAAAAATTTTCCAGCTATGAAGTAGCCTTGGTTTTACTGGATATCCAGATGCCCAAGCTCAATGGCCTAGAAGTCCTAGCTGAGATTCGTAAAACCAGCCAGGTCCCTGTCTTGATGTTGACAGCCTTTCAGGATGAGGAATACAAGATGAGTGCTTTTGCTTCGCTAGCAGATGGCTATCTGGAAAAACCTTTCTCCCTTTCCCTCTTAAAAGTGAGGGTGGACGCGATTTTCAAGCGTTACTACGATACGGGACGAATCTTCTCCTATAAGGATACCCAAGTGGACTTTGAGAGCTACAGTGCCAGTCTATCAGGAGAGGAAGTAGCCATCAATGCCAAAGAGTTGGAAATTCTGGACTATCTGGTGAAAAATGAAGGCCGGGCATTGACTCGATCTCAGATAATCGATGCCGTATGGAAAGCGACAGATGAGGTTCCCTTTGACCGTGTCATTGATGTTTATATCAAGGAACTGCGGAAAAAGCTAGACTTGGATTGCATCCTCACTGTGCGCAATGTTGGTTATAAATTGGAGCGAAAATGAAACGAACAGGTTTATTTACAAAGATATTTATCTATACCTTCTCGATATTTAGTGTTCTGGTTATCTGCCTTCATTTGGCTATTTATTTTCTTTTTCCTTCGACTTATCTGAGTCATCGTCAGGAAACCATTGGTCAGAAGGCAACAGCCATTGCCCAGTCCCTAGAAGGGAAAGATAGGCAGAATATCGAGCAAGTGTTAGACTTGTATTCCCAGACTAGTGATATCAAGGGGGCCGTTAAGGGCGAGATGACCGAGGACAAGTTAGAAGTCAAAGACAGCCTTCCTCTGGACACAGGCCGCCAGACCACCTCTCTCTTTATTGAGGAGCGTGAGGTGACAACGCAAGACGGTGGTACTCTGACTCTCCAGTTTCTAGCTTCCATGGACTTGCAAAAGGAAGCAGAGCAAATCAGTCTCCAGTTTCTTCCCTATACCTTGCTGGCATCCTTTCTAATTTCTCTTTTGGTAGCCTATATCTATGCTCGGACTATTGTTGCTCCAATTTTGGAAATCAAGCGGGTGACCCGTCGGATGATGGATTTGGATGCCCAAGTGCGATTGCGCGTGGATTCTAAGGATGAGATTGGGGATCTCAAGGAGCAAATTAATAGCCTCTACCAGCATCTTTTGACTGTGATTGCGGACTTGCATGACAAGAATGAAGCCATTCTCCAGCTGGAAAAGATGAAGGTTGAGTTCTTACGTGGTGCCTCTCATGAACTGAAAACACCTCTGGCTAGTTTGAAAATTCTGATTGAAAACATGAAAGAGAATATCGGCCGCTATAAGGATAGAGACCACTATCTGGGAGTTGCCTTGGGGGTTGTGGATGAGCTCAATCACCATGTTCTGCAGATACTTTCCCTCTCTTCTGTGCAGGAATTACGAGATGATAGGGAAACAATTGACCTCCTCAAGATAACGCAAAGTCTAGTTCAAGATTATGCTTTACTAGCCAAGGAAAGAGAACTTCAAATTGAAAATGGTTTGAACCATCATCAGGCCTATCTAAATCCATCAGTCATGAAGTTGATTCTTTCTAACCTCATCAGCAATGCCATCAAGCATTCTGCTCCAGGTAGTTTGGTTCGTATTGGAGAGAGAAAAGGGGAACTTTTTATAGAAAATAGCTGCAGTCCAGAAGAACAAGAAAAACTAGCCCAGTCTTTTTCTGACAATGCTAGTCGCAAGGCCAAGGGTTCTGGGATGGGGCTCTTTGTGGTCAAGAGTCTATTAGAACATGAAAAATTACCTTATCGTTTTGAGATGAAGGAGAATCGTTTGACCTTCTTCATAGCTTTTCCAAAAGTCGCCCAAGACTAGGGAGAGAAAGGGTTTACATAGAGGAAGCTAGAAGAAATTCAATCGAAACTGCGGGAAAAACTAGATTTTTTTGTCAAAAAGTGATAAAATGAACAATGTAAATGGGATGACCCATAAAAATATACAGGAGGCCTGATAAAATGGCAATCGTTTCAGCAGAAAAATTTGTCCAAGCAGCTCGTGACAACGGTTATGCAGTTGGTGGATTTAACACAAACAACCTTGAGTGGACTCAAGCTATCTTGCGTGCAGCAGAAGCTAAAAAAGCTCCAGTTTTGATTCAAACTTCAATGGGTGCTGCTAAATACATGGGTGGTTACAAAGTTGCTCGCAACTTGATCGCTAACCTTGTTGAATCAATGGGTATCACTGTACCAGTAGCTATCCACCTTGACCACGGTCACTACGAAGATGCACTTGAGTGTATCCGAGTTGGTTATACTTCAGTTATGTTTGATGGTTCACACCTTCCAGTTGAAGAAAACCTTGAAAAAGCTCGTAAAGTTGTAGAATTTGCTCATGCAAATGGTGTATCAGTGGAAGCTGAAGTTGGTACTATCGGTGGTGAAGAAGACGGAATCATCGGTGATGGTGAATTGGCTCCAATCGAAGACGCTAAAGCAATGGTTGAAACTGGTATCGACTTCTTGGCAGCTGGTATCGGTAACATCCACGGTCCTTACCCAGCAAACTGGAAAGGTCTTCACCTTGATCACTTGCAAAAATTGACTGAAGCTGTTCCAGGATTCCCAATCGTATTGCACGGTGGATCAGGTATTCCTGATGAGCAAATCCAAGCAGCTATCAAACTTGGTGTTGCGAAAGTTAACGTTAACACTGAATGCCAAATCGCATTCGCTAACGCAACTCGTAAATTTGCTCGTGACTACGAAGCAAACGAAGCAGAATACGACAAGAAAAAACTCTTCGACCCACGTAAATTCTTGGCTGACGGTGTAAAAGCTATCCAAGCATCAGTTGAAGAACGTATCGACGTATTCGGTTCAGAAGGTAAAGCTTAATCTAGCTGAATAATACAGATAAAACCTGCCCATTGGGTGGGTTTTTTGTGTTTTAAGGAAACAATTAAACCATAATTTTTGATTTAAAATACCATTTTAAGAGAAAAATTTTCAATTTCATAAACTTTAGGCAAACGCTTGCATTCTAGTTTTTATTGGACTATAATAGGTTGGTATAAAGCCTTCTGTAGTAATAAAATGTAGAAGGTGTAGAAAGTAAGAATTTAGAATATTTGTAGTCAAAAATACAATGATGCTATTCCTTACGATAGGGAGATAGATATGGCAATGATAGAAGTGGAACATCTTCAGAAAAATTTTGTGAAGACTGTTAAGGAACCGGGCTTGAAGGGGGCATTACGTTCCTTTATTCATCCTGAAAAGCAGACTTTTGAAGCTGTTAAGGACTTGACCTTCGAGGTTCCCAAGGGGCAAATTTTAGGCTTTATTGGGGCCAATGGTGCAGGGAAGTCGACAACCATTAAAATGCTGACAGGAATTTTGAAACCGACATCTGGTTTTTGTCGGATTAACGGCAAAATTCCGCAAGACAATCGCCAAGATTATGTCAAGGATATTGGAGTTGTCTTTGGACAACGTACCCAGCTATGGTGGGATTTGGCTCTGCAAGAGACCTACACGGTGTTAAAAGAGATTTACGATGTGCCGGATTCGCTCTTCCACAAGCGCATGGATTTTTTAAATGAAGTCTTGGATTTGAAGGACTTTATCAAGGATCCCGTGCGGACTCTTTCACTAGGGCAGCGCATGCGGGCGGACATTGCAGCTTCCTTGCTTCACAATCCCAAGGTTCTCTTTTTAGATGAGCCGACCATTGGTTTGGATGTTTCGGTCAAGGATAACATTCGTCGGGCCATTACCCAAATCAATCAGGAAGAAGAAACAACCATTCTTTTGACGACTCACGATCTGAGTGATATTGAGCAGCTCTGTAATCGGATTTTCATGATTGACAAGGGGCAGGAGATTTTTGATGGAACGGTGAGTCAGCTCAAGGAGACCTTTGGCAAGATGAAGACTCTATCCTTTGAATTGGTGCCAGGGCAAAGTCATCTCGCTTCTCACTATGAAGGCTTGCCTGATATGACCGTTGATAGACAAGGAAATAGTCTCAATATTGAATTTGATAGTTCCCGCTACCAGTCGGCGGACATTATCAAGCAAACCCTGTCTGATTTTGACATCCGAGATTTGAAGATGGTGGATACGGATATCGAGGACATTATCCGTCGCTTCTACCGAAAGGAGCTCTAAGATGGTCAAATTGTGGAGACGTTATAAACCCTTTATCAATGCAGGGATTCAGGAGTTGATTACCTATCGAGTCAATTTTCTTCTCTATCGGATTGGTGATGTGATGGGAGCATTTGTGGCTTTCTATCTCTGGAAGGCAGTCTTTGATTCCTCGCAGGAGTCCTTGATTCAGGGCTTCAGCATGGCAGATATCACCCTTTACATCATCATGAGTTTTGTGACTAATCTGTTGACCAAGTCAGATTCGTCTTTTATGATTGGGGAGGAGGTCAAGGATGGCTCTATCATCATGCGTTTGTTGCGACCAGTGCATTTTGCGGCCTCTTATCTCTTCACTGAACTTGGTTCCAAGTGGTTGATTTTTATATCTGTTGGACTGCCATTTTTAAGTGTCATTGTTTTGATGAAAGTCTTATCGGGGCAAGGTATTGTAGAAGTGCTGGGCTTAACTGTTCTATATCTTTTTAGCTTAACGCTAGCCTACCTGATTAACTTTTTCTTTAATATCTGCTTTGGATTTTCTGCCTTTGTGTTTAAAAATCTATGGGGTTCCAATCTACTAAAGACTTCCATAGTGGCCTTTATGTCTGGGAGTTTAATTCCCTTGGCTTTCTTTCCCAAGGTGGTATCAGATATTTTGTCCTTTCTGCCTTTTTCATCCTTGATTTATACTCCGGTTATGATTATTGTTGGGAAATACGATGCTAGTCAGATTCTTCAGGCACTCGCTTTGCAGTTTTTCTGGCTCTTAGTGATGGTGGGGGTGTCTCAGTTGATTTGGAAACGAGTCCAGTCCTTTATTACCATTCAGGGAGGTTAGTATGAAAAAATATCAACGCATGCATCTGATTTTTATCAGACAATACATCAAACAAATCATGGAATACAAGGTGGATTTTGTGGTTGGTGTGCTGGGAGTTTTTCTAACTCAAGGCTTGAACCTCTTATTTCTCAATGTCATTTTTCAACATATTCCATCCCTAGAAGGTTGGACTTTTCAAGAAATCGCCTTTATCTATGGATTTTCTTTGATTCCCAAGGGATTGGATCATCTCTTTTTTGACAATCTCTGGGCGCTAGGGCAACGCCTAGTCCGAAAAGGGGAGTTTGACAAGTATCTGACTCGTCCTATCAATCCGCTCTTCCATATACTCGTTGAGACCTTTCAGATTGATGCCTTGGGCGAGCTCTTGGTCGGTGGTATTTTACTAGCGACAACAGTATCAAGTATTGCTTGGACGCTTCCCAAATTCCTGCTTTTCCTAGTTTGTATTCCTTTTGCGACCTTGATTTATACTTCCTTAAAAATCGCGACAGCTAGTATCGCTTTTTGGACCAAGCAGTCAGGCGCCATGATTTACATTTTCTATATGTTTAATGATTTTGCCAAGTATCCCATTTCAATTTATAATTCAGCTCTTCGTTGGTTGATTAGCTTTATCGTGCCATTTGCCTTTACGGCCTACTATCCTGCTAGCTATTTCTTGCAGGACAAGGATGTAATCTTTAACATCGGAGGTTTGATATTGATTTCTCTGGTTTTCTTTGTCATTTCCCTTAAACTTTGGGATAGGGGCTTGGATGCCTACGAAAGTGCAGGATCCTAAGAGGAAGAAACTCAAAGCCTTGTCTCAGGACAGGCTTTTTCTAATAGGAATGAAAATTCCTTGACATCCATCCTCAGAGTGCTATACTGTAAGTGTAATCGCCGATTTAGCTCAGTTGGTAGAGCACCGCACTCGTAAAGCCTAGGTCACAGGTGAACATATGACTGAAGATTTGCAAAATTAGATATGTAGGAAATAACCGATAAGACTAGTTCTTATCGGTTATTTATGTTGTTACACAACATTGTTATTGCATCAATTATGTCTGTTTTTGTAATTCTGGTAGTGCTTCAACTTGATTGCTACTATTTTTGATGGTGTGAATGTGCTGATAATGTATCTCAGTTAAATACGAAATTTTTATATCTTTTTTAACACATATTAAAAATAAAATTAATAGACCTTAATTTTTCTTGACTTAAATTTTTTTAATTGATATACTATTTTTCAGAGAGCTAACAATTATATATAAATGTACTACTCTATTTCCTAGATAACACTTAGTAAAACTTTTTATAACAAAGGCTAGCAAAGTTAAAGTTTTCTATCTATTGGAAGTTAAATAAATATGTAAGGAATTAAAATGAAAAAAAGTACAGTATTGTCATTAACCACAGCTGCAGTTATTTTAGCAGCATATGTCCCTAATGAGGTAGTCTTAGCAGATACATCTAGTTCTGAAGATGCTTTAAGTATCTCTGATAAAGAAAAAGTAGTAGTAGGTAAACAAAACGAAAACAAAGAAAAACATGAAGATATTCATAATGCTATAGAAACTTCAAAGGATACTGAAGAGAAGAAAACAACAGTTATTGAGGAAAAAGAAGTTGTTAGTAAAGAATCTGTGATAGACAATAAAACTAACAATGAAAAAGCAACAATCAAAAAAGAAGATTCCAATCAATACAAAGGAGATAATGCAGACTCGTCTGCAAGTAAAGACACGGACAGTCCCAAAAAAGAAGATAGACTTGTCTATATTGCTGAATTTAAAGATAAAGAATCTGGAGAAAAAGCAATCAAGGAACTATCAAATCTTAAGAATACAAAAGTTTTATATACTTATGATAGAATTTTTAACGGTAGCGCTATTGAAACAACCAAAGATAATCTGGACAAAATTAAACTAATAGAAGGTATCTCATCGGTTGAAAGGTCACAAAAAGTCCAACCTATGATGAATCATGCTAGAAAGGAAATTGGAGTTGAGGAAGCTATTGATTACCTAAAATCTATCAATGCACCATTTGGGAAAAACTTTGATGGCAGAGGTATGGTTATTTCAAATATCGATACGGGGACAGATTATAGGCATAAGGCTATGAGAATCGATGATGATGCCAAAGACTCAATGAGATTTAAAAAAGAAGACTTAAAAGGTACTGATAAAAATTTCTGGTTGAGTGATAAAATTCCTCATGCTTTCAATTATTATAATGGTGGTAAAATCACTGTAGAAAAAGCTGATGATGGAAGCGATTATTTTGATCCACATGGGATGCATATTGCTGGGATTCTTGCGGGAAATGATACTGAAAAAGATATCAAAAACTTTAACGGAATAGATGGAATTGCTCCTAATGCACAGATCTTTTCTTATAAAATGTACTCTGACGCAGGATCTGGCTTCGCAGGGGATGAAACAATGTTTCATGCTATTGAAGATTCAATCAAACACAATGTTGATGTTGTTTCGGTATCATCTGGCTTTACAGGAACGGGCCTTGTAGGTGAGAAATATTGGCAAGCTATTAGAGCGTTAAGAAAAGCAGGCATTCCAATGGTCGTAGCTACGGGTAACTATGCGACTTCTGCTTCAAGTTCTTCATGGGATTTAGTGGCAAATAATAATCTGAAAATGACCGACACTGGAAATGTAACACGAACTGCAGCACATGAAGATGCGATAGCAGTTGCTTCTGCTAAAAATCAAACAGTTGAGTTTGACAAAGTTAAGATTGGAGGAGAGAGTTTTAAATATAGAAATATAGGGGCCTTTTTCGATAAGAATAAAATCATAACAAACGAAGATGGTTCAAAAGCTCCTAGTAAATTGAAATTTGTATATATAGGCAAAGGTCAAGACCAAGATTTGATAGGTTTGGATCTTAAGGGCAAAATTGCAGTAATGGATAGAATTTATACCAAGGATTTAAAAAATGCTTTTAAACGAGCAACGGATAAGGGCGCACGCGCCATTATGGTTGTAAATACTGTAAATTACTACAATAGAGATAATTGGACAGAGCTTCCAGCTATGGGATATGAGGAGGATGAAGGAACTACTAGTCAAGTGCTTTCAATTTCAGGAGATGATGGTGTAAAGCTATGGAACATGATTAATCCTGATAAAAAAACTAAAGTCAAAAGAAATAATAAAGAAGATTTTAAAGATAAATTGGAGCAATACTATCCAATTGATATGGAAAGCTATAATTCTAATAAACCGAATGTAGGTGATGAAAAAGAAATTGACTTTAAGTTTGCATCTGACACAGACAAAGAACTGTATAAAGAAGATATCATAGTTCCAGCAGGGTCCACATCTTGGGGGCCAAGAACAGATTTACTTTTAAAACCTGATGTTTCAGCACCTGGTAAAAACATTAAATCCACTCTCAATGTCATTAATGGGAAATCAACTTATGGTTATATGTCAGGGACTAGTATGGCAACTCCAATCGTAGCAGCTTCTACTGTTTTGATTAGACCGAAGTTAAAGGAAATGCTTGAAAGACCTGTGTTGAAAAATCTTAAGGGAGATGACAAAATAGATCTTACAAGTCTTACAAAAATTGCCCTACAAAATACTGCACGTCCTATGATGGATGCGACTTCTTGGAAAGAAAAAAGTCAATACTTTGCATCACCTAGACAACAGGGAGCAGGGCTAATTAATGTTGCCAATGCTTTGAGAAATGAAGTTGTAGCGACTTTCAAAAACACGGATTCTAAAGGATTGGTAAACTCTTATGGTTCTATTTCCCTTAAAGAAATAAAAGGAGATAAAAAATACTTTACCGTTAAGCTTCACAATACATCAAACCGACCTTTGACCTTTAAAGTTTCAGCATCTGCTATAACTACAGATGCTTTAACTGACAGACTAAAACTGGATGAAACATACAAAGATGAAAAATCTCCAGATGGGAAGCAAATTGTTCCAGAAATCCACCCAGAAAAAGTCAAAGGAGCAAATATTACATTTGAGCATGACACTTTCACTATAGGCCCAAATTCTAGCTTTGATTTAAATGCGGTTATAAATGTTGGGGAGGCTAAAAACAAAAATAAATTTGTAGAATCATTTATTCATTTTGAGTCAGTGGAAGAAATGGAAGCTCTGAACTCAAACGGGAAGAAAATAAACTTCCAACCTTCTTTATCGATGCCTCTAATGGGATTTGCTGGGAATTGGAACCACGAACCAATCCTTGATAAATGGGCCTGGGAAGAAGGTTCAAAATCAAAAACAATGGAAGGTTATGATGATGATGGTAAACCGAAAATTCCAGGAACCTTAAATAAGGGGATTGGTGGAGAACATGGTATAGATAAATTTAATCCAGCAGGAGTTATACAAAATAGAAAAGATAAAAATACAACATCTCTAGACCAAAATCCAGAATTATTTGCTTTCAATAACGAAGGGATCAACGCACCATCATCAAGTGGTTCTAAGATCGCTAAAATTTATCCTTTAGATTCAAATGGAAATCCTCAAGATGCTCAACTTGAGAGAGGATTAACGCCTTCTCCACTTGTATTAAGAAGTGCAGAAGAAGGATTGATTTCAATAGTAAATACAAATAAAGAGGGAGAAAATCAAATCGACTTAAAAGTCATTTCGAGAGAACACTTTATTAAAGGAATTTTAAACTCTAAAAGAAATGATGCAAAGGGAATCAAATCTTCTAAGCTAAAAGTTTGGGGTGACTTGAAATGGGATGGACTCATTTATAACCCTAGAGGGAAAGAAGAAAATGCCCCAGAAAGTAATGACAAAAAAGATCCTGCTACTAAGATACGAGGACAATTTGAACCGATTGCGGAAGGCCAATATTTCTATAAATTTAAATATAGATTAACTAAAGATTATCCATGGCAGGTTTCCTATATTCCTGTAAAAATTGATAACACACCTCCAAAGATTGTTTCAATTGATTTTTCAAATCCTGAAAAAATTAAGCTGATCACAAAGGATACTTATCACAAGGTCAAAGAGCAATACAAGAATGAAACGCTATTTGCGAGAGATCAGAAAGAACATCCTGAAAAATTTGACGAGATTGCCAACGAAGTTTGGTATGCTGGAGCTGCTCTGGTTAATGAAGATGGAGATGTTGAGAAAAATCTTGAAGTAACTTATGCAGGTGAGGGTCAAGGAAGAAATAGAAAACTTGACAAAGACGGAAATACCATTTATGAAATTAAAGGTGCAGGAGATTTAAGAGGAAAAATCATTGAAGTCATTGCATTAGATGGCTCTAGCAATTTCACAAAGATTCATAGAATTAAATTTGCTGATCATGCTGATGAAAAGGGGATGATTTCCTATTATCTAGTAGATCCTGATCAAGATTCATCTAAATACCAAAAACTTGGAGAGATTGCCGAATCTAAATTTAAAAATTTAGAAAATAGAAAAGAGGATAGTCTTAAAAAAGATACAACTGAGGTAGAAAATCATCAAGGAAATGAAGAGTCTATCGAAGAAAAATCTAGCTTTACTATCAGTAAAGCCATTTCAACAATTAGAGATTTTGAAAGCAAAGACTTAAAGAAACTCATTAAAAAGAAATTTAGAGAAGTTGATGACTTTACAAGTGAAACTGGTAAGAGGACAGAAGAATACGATTATAAATACGATGATAAGGGAAATATCATTGCTTATGACGATGGTAGTGCCTTAGAATATGAAACTGAAAAACTTGACGAAATCAAATCAAAAATTTATGGTGTTCTAAGCCCGTCTAAAGATGGACACTTTGAAATTCTTGGAAAGATCAGTAATGTTTCTAAAAATGCCAAGGTATATTATGGAAATAACTATAAATCTATAGAAATCAAAACGACCAAGTATGATTCCCACTCAAAAACGATGACATTTGATTTATACGCTAATATTAATGATATTGTGGATGGATTAGCTTTTGCAGGAGATATGAGATTCTTTGTTAAAGATGATGATCAGATAAAAGCTGAAACTAAAATTAGAATGCCTGAAAAAAATAAGGAAACTAAGACAGAATATCCCTATGCATCAAGTTATGGGAATGTAATAGAATTAGGAGAAGGAGATCTTTCAAAAAATAAACCAAACAATTTAACGGACATGGAATCTGGTAAAATCTATTCTGATTCAGAAAAACAACAATATCTATTAAAGGATAACATCATTCTAAGAAAAGGCTATGCACTAAAAGTGACTACCTATAATCCTGGAAAAACGGATATGTTAGAAGGAAATGGAGTTTATAGCCAGAAAGATATAGCAAAAATCCAAAAGGCCAATCCTAATCTAAGAGTCTTATCAGAAAAAATAATTTATGCTGATAGTAGAAATGTTGAAGATGGAAGAAGTACTCAATCCGTATTAATGTCGGCTTTGGACGGCTTTAACATTGTAAGGTATCAAGTGTTTACATTTAAAATGAATGATAAAGGGGAAGCAATCGATAAAGATGGAAATCTTGTGACAGATTCTTCTAAACTTGTATTATTTGGTAAGGATGGTAAAGAGTACACAGGAGAGGATAAGTCCAATGTAGAAGCTATAAAAGAAGATGGCTCTACGTTATTTATTGATGCAAAACCAGTAAATCTTTCAATGGACAAGAACTACTTTAATCCATCTAAATCTAATAAAATTTATGTACGAAATCCAGAATTTTATTTAAGAGGTAAGATTTCTGATAAGGGTGGTTTTAACTGGGAGTTGAGAGTTAATGAATCAGTTGTAGATAATTATTTAATCTATGGAGATTTACACATTGATAACACTAGAGATTTTAACATTAAGCTTAATGTTAAAGACGGTGACATCATGGACTGGGGGATGAAAGACTATAAAGCAAACGGATTCCCAGATAAGGTAACAGACATGGATGGAAATGTCTATCTTCAAACTGGCTATAGCGATTTGAATGCGAAAGCGGTTGGAGTACACTATCAATTTTTATATGATAATGTTAAACCAGAAGTAAAGATTGATCCTAAGGGAAATACTAGTATCGAATATGCTAAGGGAAAATCTGTAGTCTTTAATATCAATGATAAAAGAAATAATGGATTCGATGGTGAGATTCAAGAACAACATATTTATGTAAATGGAAAAGAATATAAATCATTTGATGATATTAAACAAATAGCAGATAAGACACTAAACATTAAGATTGTTGTAAAAGATTTTGCAAGAAATACAACCGTAAAAGAATTCATTTTAAACAAAGATACGGGAGAGGTAAGCGAACTAAATCCTCATATGGTAACTGTAACCATTCAAAATGGAAAAGAAATGAGTTCAACGATAGTGGCGGAAGAAGATTTCATTTTACCTGTCTATAAGGGTGAATTAGAAGAAGGCTATCAATTTGATGGTTGGGAAATTTCTGGTTTCGAAGGGAAAAAAGATGTTGGCTATGTTCTTAATTTATCAAAAGATACCCTTATAAAACCTGTATTCAAGAAAATAGAGGAGAAAAAGGAGGAGGAAAATAAACCTACTTTTGATGTATCCAAAAAGAAAGACAACCCACAGGTAAATCCTAGTCAATTAAATCAAAGTCATAGAAAAGAGGACTTACAAAGAGCAAATCATTCACAAAAATCTGATTCAACTAAGGATGTTACAACTACAGTTCTTTATAAAAACTTTGAAAATAAGAAGGAAGTCCATCTTAATAAACAAGTGAACATAGCTAATAAACATACTAACATTGATAGTAAGTCGGATACTAACCATTCTGATAGGTTGCCAAAAACCGGAACAGTTAGAGCAGTTCTTACACCATTCATTGCTGGAATATTGTTTATAGTAGGAGTACTTCTTGGATTGAAGAAAAAAGATCAAGATTAAGACAAAAGCTATAGAAAAAATGTTTATGTGTTGAGATTAGATACTGTAATGGTTAAACAGTTTGCTGACAATTACTATTTAATACTTAATTCTTAAGATTACGTTGATAATTATACTCTTTTAGAATGTATTAATGGACTTCATTTAGATAACAAAAAATCTTCTTATTACAGATAAGAAGATTTTTTGAATTTTACCAATTTCACAAAATACGGTATCGAACTATATATTAAAAATTGTGCTTTTACAATTATATTAAAAACTCAAGATTTATTTGATGAAGTACAGGCTAATTTTCTCAAAGTGAATCCTAACAAGCGTGAGATAATTTCTTGATTGAATCACTTCTTGAGTGTTTATTTTAAGGTTACTCTATCTGAAATTTGACAAGTAAATAAGTTTGTTTAATCATTTTTATAAATATAAAATTAGTGAATAATATGAAAGGACAGCTCCTTTTCATTATCATAGTTAGACTATAAAAATATATAAAATTCTTAAAAATTATGGTATAATTTATATTAATAAATTCGATATAGAGTTTAATGGATGATTCTATTGATGCCAATATTTAAGGATTAGTTGATTGGTTTTCTTTTGAAAATCCATCCATTCATGGATACTGACAAATCTTGCGAATTTGTTTAAGATATAGGTGAAATATAGTGAAAAATGGGAGGAATACTATGACTAAGAAACGTTTTGAAGAGAAAAATGGTCCGAAATCAACTGTATCGAAGGTAGTGAAAGGAACTTCTCCATCTAAGATTAGGGGCAAGTTTTTTAAAATAAAAGTCTATATTGGCATTGCCATTAGTCTCTTGGTAGTTGCAATCCTAGCAAGCCTCTTCTTATTCTCACCTAACGCAAAGAAAGAATCAAGTGAATCTATTTCTTCAGTTGCTAAAAAAGAGAACACAAGTCAAGAAGCGACAGATAATTCTAAAGAATCTGAAATTAAGAAGCAGAAAGAGGAAGAAATCCAGAAACTCAAGGAACAGTTAGCTAGTTTAGATAGCAAAGTCGCTGAGTCAGAGAAGTTAGTTGACAAATTAAAAGAAGAAACTGCTGTTCCAAAACTGGATATTGAATCACTAAGAAATAATGATTTATCTAGTTTGAAAGGTACATGGCGTACAGCTTCCGGTAATGAATATGTTATTAATGAGTCTGGGGAAATGCGTTCCTCTTGGCTGTCGAATGGTCAAAAGAATGAATCTATTGTCGAATTGAAAGCATCAGGTGGAAAAAATAGTCAGAATCCAGAAACAGTTTCTCTTAGTGCTTGGGTAAAAGATTCTGTTGCTGGAGGATTTGTAGTAGTTGCTGTTCCAAGTGGAGTTGTCATGAAACCTAGTGATGATGGAAAACTAACAGATAAAAGCAATCATGACGAGGATAGACTGTTTGCAGGACAGCAGTATGAAGCGATGTTATCGAGACCAGAAGATGTTTACTATCGTGTAAAACCAGATACTAGTAAGCTTGAGGAAGAGGAGAAGAATTTAGCTCAACTACAGGCTGAACGCGAAGCAATCAAAACTTCTCTAGAATCTAAGGAAAAGAAAAATACGAACTAGAAAAACTAGTTTAGAATCTAACTGTTGATTGTTTTAGTTCAGAAATACTCTTGCAATCGCTAGAATGAAGAAGCTCATTAGGGCTTCTTTTCTTTTATCTTAACACTTCAACCACTTAGACTGATATATAGACCAGATAGGCAAAAGAACTTGTTCTTGAAACTGACCTCTGCTATAATGATTTTTGTAAGGGACGTGAGGCGTCACTATCAGATAACTCAAGTTCATAAAAAAGAAATTGGAGATAAACAAATGAAAAAGTTATTAGGGATTGGATTCTTGCTAGTTTCAGCTTTGGTTTTGTATTTTGGTTCTGTTGGATGGCCAAGTTTGGATGTCAACCTCTGGTCACTGATTCCGGTAGGACTGTTCCTCTTTTTCACTCTAGAGAATTTTTTGAAAAAAGACTACAAGGCTAGTCTGATGTGTTTAATTATTGCTTTTATCATTGCAAATGCAATTTTGGACCTTTTGCCAATTTCAAGTGGCTTGGTAATTGGAGCGGGCGTACTAGCTTGCATTGGTATTGGATACCTCTTTCCTGATAAAGATAGAAAAGAAGACAAATAGAAAAGGCCTCGAGGTTTCTCGAGACCCTTTTTTACTTACCAGCGTAATATTTTTGGATTCCTTTCACGATACCTGCTACAAGCTTATCTTGATAGTGGCTATCTCGAATCTGTTGATTTTCAGCGAAATTATCTATATAACCTAGCTCTAGGAGGACGGCTGGTTTAGCAGTTTCTCTAAGAACGGCAAAGCTTCTTTCCAATAAACCAGCATCTTTAGCACCAGTCTCAGCTAACAATGAAGAGTGGATAGCGGCTGCAAGACGCTTGCTCTCACTCATACGGTCAGGATGGTTATGCCAGTATGGGTTGATTTTACTTGGATAATCAGGATCATCACTATAGGAATAGGTTTGAATACCGCTAGCTCTAGAGTACGGGCTACCAGTCGCATTGAAATGAATACTAATAAAGATATCAGAGTTAGTCTTGTTAACCATACGAGAACGTTCTGTAACAAAATCTACATCAATATCACTATCACGTGAAGTAAGAACTTTGTAGCCAAGTTCTTCTAATTTTTTGCGTAATTTACGATACACCTGCATGTTGAGGTCTTTTTCAGCAACATTGTAATAGTATGCACCTGAGTCTCTTCCACCATGTCCTGGATCTAAAAAGATGGTTTTACTGTATTGGCCTTTTACAAAACCAACTTCTTTTGAGACCTCAGAAATCCATTGACCATTTTTGTGGAATAGATGGTCTTTACCGTCAATTTTGTAAGTTCCGGAAACATAATGTCCATTATCATCTAAGTAGTAGCGGGCCTTATAAGTGTCGTCGTAAATCCACTCTTTTTTAGCCATATAACCACCAGCTTTGAGGTAATAAGCTCCAATCCATTCTTTTGATGCATACATTCCACCACGCTTCAAAAAGAACCAGCTATTATAATTTTTATCAAATATCCATTCATTATCAGCCATTGCTCCACTTGATTTTAAATAATAATTACCTTGCCATTGGTTACTAGACATAATACCTATTTTGTCAAAATAGTACCAAACTCCATTAATTTTCTCCCATTTATTCTGAGAAATTTTTCCAGAAGAATTAGCGAAGTACCAATGTTTATCAATGAGAACCCATTTGTTTTCAGCCATGGCTCCACTATTTGTCAGCAAGTAGCTGTTAATGGTTGTATTACTGAGCATGATTCCATCTTTGTCGAAGTAATACCAAGACCCAGCAATTTTTTCCCATTTATTTTGAGAAATTTTTCCAGAAGAATTAGCGAAGTACCAATGTTTATCAATGAGAACCCATTTGTTTTCAGCCATGGCTCCACTATTTGTCAGCAAGTAGCTGTTAATGGTTGTATTACTGAGCATGATTCCATCTTTGTCGAAGTAATACCAAGACCCACCAATTTTTTCCCATTTATTTTGAGAAATTTTTCCAGAAGAATTAGCGAAGTACCAATGTTTATCAATGAGAACCCATTTGTTTTCAGCCATGGCTCCACTATTTGTCAGCAAGTAGCTATTAATGGTTGTATTACTAAGCATGATGCCATCTTTGTCGAAGTAATACCAAGACCCAGCAATTTTTTCCCATTTATTTTGAGAGATTTTTCCTGAAGAACTAGCGAAGTACCATTTTCCATTGATAAAGTTCCAACCATTTTCAGCCATCACTCCATCTTTATTGAAAACATAACCATCAAAGGTTGTATTGCTTAGTCGATGGCCATCTTTGTTGAAGTAGTACCACTTTCCTTGGATTTTTTTCCAGTTGGTAACAGGTTTGTTGTGTTCGTAAAAGCGCCAGTTATTATTTTCTTCCTGCCAACCTTCTTTGACTTTTTCAACTTTTTTTCTTCTTTTTTTACTTCAGACTTCTTCTCTTCTGTAGCAGGAGTTTTTTCTCTATTTTTTCTTCTTTATCGTCAATTTTAGAAGAATTGTCTGTTTTTTCGACCTTCTCTTTCGATTTTTCTTGGTTTTCGATTTTTGAAGTACTTGAGTGAGGAATTGTTACATTTTCTCGTACTCCCTCTGCTTTAGTTTCTTGAGCATGGGCAGTTGCTTGAGTGTATCCTAAAATAGATAGGGCAACAACACTAGCAAGTATAACTTTTTTCATATTTATCTCCTTTTGTTTTTTTGCTTATTATAATAAAATTTTACTGATTTCTCAATTATCAAACTGGACTTCTTCTAGGAGATAATCGATAAAGCGTTCGCCCATCTTAGACAGGCTTGTTTTTTCATGCTGGATATAGACCAGCTCAATGGGGTCATCAATGTCCAGTGGGATAGAAACGATATTGTCTCCGTTGAGGTTGCTGTTCAAAATCCCTGTTGCAATGGTATATCCATCCAAACCAATCAAGAGATTAAAGAGGGTAGCGCGGTCGCTGACTACGATAGACTTTTTGTGGTATTCCTGCGAGAGAATCTCTTCTGAAAAGTAGAAGGAGTTGTGCGTCCCTTGGTCATAACTTAGATAAGGGAAGTTTTCCAAATCAGATAGTTTGACCTTGTCTTTCTTTGCCAGAGGGTTGGTCTTGCTGACAAAGATATGCGGTTGGGCGGTAAAGAGATGATGAGCCAGCAGGTGGTTGTCATCCAGCATTTTGGTTAAAACATCACGGTTGTAGCTGTTAAAAAATAGGACACCGACCTCACTACGGAAGTTCTTGACGTCGTCGATAATCTCCCAAGTCCGAGTTTCACGAAGGAAGAGTTCGTATTTCTCCATATCACTTTTCTTGAGCAAAGAGACAAAGGCATTGACCACAAAGGCATAGTGTTGAGAGGAAACGCTAAAAAGTTCGCGGTGGGCGACAGGATTTTTATAGCGTTCTTCCAGAAGCTGGGTTTGCTCGACAACTTGACGGGCATAAGAGAGGAACTCCATCCCATCACGGGTCAAGGTGATGCCCTTAGGATTGCGGATAAAGATTTCAATGCCCATTTCATTTTCCAAATCTCTCACAGCATTGGAAAGACTGGGTTGGGTGATAAAGAGTTGCTTGGCTGCCTCATTCATGGAGCCAGTTTCGACGATTTTGATAATATAGTGTAATTGTTGAATTCTCATGTTTTTATTGTACCACACTTGTGTCAGAATCGCCAAAGAAGATAGGAAAATCAGGAGCATTGTGTGAGTCTCTGTAAAGTAGTTAAGAAGAAATTTCTAAATAATTTAAGAAATAGTGTAAAAAAGTAGCTGAGCAAGAGATTGTTCAGTTGTCTCTTTACTGAGAACTATAAAAATTTTACTCAAAAATAAGAAATTTGCACGATTTACTCATTATTTACCCAGTACTAGAGTTTATACTAGTTACTGTAAAGATAATCATCCAAAAGAAGGAAGGAGGCAACCTTATGGCTAAAAATACAAATCGTTCAGAGATTGATTCTCTAAGTTTTGAGGTTGAAAAGCAAGAATTTTCTGCGCAATCAGAAGCTTGTGGTACACAGCTTTTAAAATGACACTAGCAGGTCTCTGTGGATTGTGTTTCACATATTCCTATGAGTGTACGAGAAATAATGTTCGCTGTTAGATAAAACAAAAGGAAAATTCTAGTGTTTTATCACAAAACATTGACAACATTTTGATTTGGTGTTATATTTACGGGAGAAATACAAATAAACCAAGACAACTCTGAGATAGATTCTTTGAATTATGGAAATTAATAGCCAAGAATTGGATGGTAAATCTGTTGCTGGGTGGGGTACGGCTGTTAGATTAACAGCACAGGGGCACTGTGGTTGGTGGTTTACATATTCTTATGAATGTATTTCGCCAAACGTGAGTTGTGGATAAAACTCTCTATTTTTTGACAGGAGGATAAAATGGAAGGAATTATTGGAACACTAGACTTCTATGCACCTGTACTGGTCTTAGGAGTTGTTGTCGTAGGGATTGTTTACTTTATGAAAAAAAGAAACGATCGCAAATAATCAATATCGACCGATACCTAAAAAAGTATCGGCTTTTTTTATAACATGAATATATTGCACAAAATACTCATGGTAAACCTTGAAAGAAACCGTATAATGAGAGTGTCATAAAGAAACGGAGGAATGAAATAATGAAACAGCTTATTGTGACAGCATTAACGAAAACATTTGGTCAAGGGGATAATATCGTTCATGCTTTATCAGATGTGAACTTGTCCGTTGAAAAAGGTGAATTTCTGGCAATTATGGGGGCCAGTGGTAGTGGAAAAACAACACTCCTCAACTGTATTTCAACGATTGATAAACCAACATCAGGTGAGATTCGATTTGAAGGTTTTGACATCATCCATGCCAAGGAAAACGAACTAGCTGACTATCGTGCTAAAAACATTTCCTATATTTTCCAAGCTTACAACTTAGTGGAAACCTTGACAGTTTATGAAAATATTGTTCTACCTCTCCAGATTCAGGGGAAAAATATCAAAAAACATCAGGATAAGATTGAGGAAATTTTGGATAAGTTGGCCATCCAAAACTTAAAAGATAAGTTTCCTAATCAGTTATCAGGTGGTCAGCGACAACGTGTGGCAACTGCTAGAGCCTTGATTGATGATTCTAAACTGATTATCGCAGATGAGCCGACAGGAGCCTTGGACTCTGCCAATTCTGAAAAACTGATGGCGCTTTTGCAGGAAATCAATAAAAGTTTTGGCATCACCATTTTATTAGTCACTCACGACCCTGCCGCAGCTAAGTACTCTTCACGGATGGTGTTGCTTAGCGATGGAAAGATTATGGATGATTTGGAACGTAACAGCTTATCTAATGAACAGTATTTGCAAGAGATTTACAGTCGTACCAGGTAGGAGGGGGAGAGTATGTATCCAAAATTGATTTTACGAAATGTATTTCGAAATTTACAGACTTATATCATCTATTTTTTCAGTCTGACATTAATTTATAGCTTGCTCTACGCTTTTAATGCTTTACCAAGTCATCCAGTGATGCAAAGTTTATCAGGAGCAAAGGAAACGTTGACGACGGTGATGAGCCAGTACATGGGCTTGCTTTCCTATCTGATTCTATCGGCGATTGCCTTTCTCATCGTTTACTCCACAAATTTTGTGCTGGGACGGCGCAAGAAAGAGCTGGGACTTTATGCAACGCTGGGAATGAAGAAGCAGCAGATTATCCGTACCCTGTTCTTTGAAACCATGCTGGTCAATATCTTTTCCTTGATTCTAGGTTTCTTGCTTGGTTTGATCTTACTGGTCATTCTATCTAAGGTTGCATCTGAGTTTTTTATGGCCAATTACTTTGGTAGTCTGCTTTTCTTTGATAGCAAGTCTGTCATCTTACTAGTTTATTCCTATTTGGTAACCAGTTTTATTGTTGGTGTAATGGACATTCTTACATTTAGAAAGCAAAATATCATTGCACTTATTCAAGAGAATGGGGTCAAGAAATCTGTCTTGGCAAAAGGCAAGCCAGTTCTTCAAGCACTTCTCTTTATTCTTTCGACAGCTGTTATCGGTTTTGGTGCTCTCTATTTTTCAGACTATCACCATCTATCATTCTTGAAAAGCTGGGGTATCTTGCTGGTATCTGTCTTCGTGATTTTTGTGATTTTATTTTACAATACCTTGAGCCATTTTATCTTGCTCTCCCTTAGAAAACTGCCTCAAATCTACTATAACAAACTAAACACTTTTAAAATCCGTCAATTTTCAAAACAAGCTGATAGTAATTCGGTCACGTTGGCTGTCTTATCCTTGACCTTGACACTGGCTCTCAGCTTACTCGTTTTTAGTGGTAGTGCCTATACGACTATGAACCGAGAGCTGAACAAATACTCACCTTATGATGTAACTGTCAATCTTTATCGTGGTCAAGAGTTCCAATTTGCTCAGGATTCTGTAAAAGATAGGCTGAAAGCAGATGGATTTGACTTTAACCTCATCAAAGAGGAGTACAGCTATCCTATCTATTCTAGTGATTTAACCTATAAAGATTTGATTGATACTAGCAATCTCTGGGAGCATGATAAGAAACTTCCTGAATCAAAAGTACCGATTTTAGGAATTTCTGCCTACAATCATCTCCGCAAACTGCAAGGTGAAAGAGAGGTTGACTTGGCAGAAGACCAATTTCTAGTCAATGCCAACTATAAAGGAACTGCCAAGCAGATCCAGGACTTTCTATCAACGACCAAAACCTTCATGATTAACGGTCGTTCTCTCAACCTTGCCTCTTCAAAGCCACTTGAAACAGTTTACTTTTTATCTTCAGTAACTACAAATGACTCAGGAACCTTGATTGTACCAGATAAGGTAGTAGTTGGATTGACGGAAGACCACACGACCTATGTTGCCAATTTCAAAGAAAACATTGACAAACGGGAAGTAGAAACATTCTTGAATCAGTGGATTGAAAAATACTACTTCACTCGTGATGGAGCAGAGTTGAATCCGTTCACCTATCAAACGAAAGGAAGAATTTTTGAGATTTATCTTGGATTTATGGGCGTCATTGTCTTTGTCATGATTTTTGTCAGTGTTATTTTTATCATTATTTCCCTCAGTATCTTGTCCCTTCAAACTTCTACAAGTGCTTTGGATAGTGTTAATGATTATCAAATCTTATACCTTCTTGGGAACAAGAGAAAACAAAATCGCTTTATTCTTTTGCAACAGATTCTAAATTATTTCTTGGTTCCGCTGGTCATCGCAGGTCCGCTAGCATTTGCCTTGAGTACCGCTCTTTTGGGTTATTTTGAGAATTTCGCTAATACCAGCATTTCTATTGATATCACCTATCTGGGAGTAGCAGTCTTACTATTTGTCCTTTACCTGCTAGTGACTTACAGAGTAAGTTGGCAAATTATTGAAAATTAAGTCAAATACCAGAGTTGCCTATCCGACAATTCTGGTATTGTGTTATAATGATATTAAAGTAGTTCAGGAAGTGGATACATATGAAACAGTTTGTCAAATCGCTCTCGAAAAACTCACTTTTATTGTGGTGGTTGACGATTTTTAATCATCTAGCTTTGATGATTTATATTTATTATAGGATTCCTCTGGACTTTTCGACAGATTTTTCTTTGCAGATGGTTTTATTGCTGATTATTGCTTTAATTGTATTTAGCTATATTTGTAATATTGTGACCTTTCGGTATAGTGAGTTGAAACTTTGGTTGCTCCTGATGATGTTTCTCATTAGCTGGCAATCCATATTTAATCAAGGAGTTGCGAGCACCTTGTTGCATTTTTTTGATATTCTTCATCCGCTCAACTCTTTTTTATTGGTGTATAGTTCTCTGTCTATTATCTTTCTGGGAGAGAAAATAGGAGAAGAACTGTTGAGTGTGTCCTTTGTGTTGACACTAATCACCATTAGTTCGTATCTGTTAAGTCCTTCAATTTTTCTCTTTCTGTCCTTGTTTGCGTCTTTCTTTTTAAACCTTGTTCCCTTGATTTTACTGATTTTATATCATAAAGAGTTGAAAAGTAAACTCAAGTATCAGAGACGAAATTTGTGGATATTAGCTTTAATATTGCCTCTTTCTTATTTCTTTTTGTATATCAATACGAGGGGCTCAGGAGTGATGAACCTAGTCTGGTATCTAGAAATTCTTGGTATCTTAGCTTTTTTACACTTCAAAACGATTGTCAGCTCTCTTCAAAAAAGGGTATCAGAGTTGAAATTGTCCTATATAAAAGCTTTTTCACGCTTGTTTTTACTGGTTATGTTTTTGTTAGTAGGTATTTTCATCATCTTTCGTCTAGACTTAAACATGAGCTTTTTGGTCTTGAATATCATGTTACTATTGTTCGGGATTTGTTCGGAAGAATTGATTCGCCTTTTTCGTTCTGCTGAAATGCTAGATGCTAGGGATTATGTAAAAGTTCTCTTTTTAAAGCGTAACCGTATGGTGAAAAGTCTGCTGGCAAATGAAGATACAGAACAACAGTTCTCCGAATTTCTTCACAATGAAATCCTGCAAAATGTGATGGCAATAAAAAATTTCAATAAATATAGTAGTAATCAAGCTTTTGGTGAACAGATCAATCTGGTGACAGAGGAGTTGGTTCAGCGGATTCGCGAGCGGATGGATTATTATCAGCCAATGGTAGAAACAGACGAGCAGTTAGACATCCAGTATCAAGGGCTGATTAATCGGATTGTCAAGCGCTATCACGCAGAAAATGAAGTTGTCACACAGTTTCCTGTCCACTTTAGGCTTTTATCTCCTTACGATAAAATTGCCTACCGTCTGGTTGAGGAATTGACGACCAATGCCGTTAAGTACGCTAGTGGTGGAAGGATTTCTTTGAAGATTGATGTGCATGATGACACTATTTTTATCATTTCTGAAAATGACTGCCTTCAAACAGAAAAATCCTTAGGTTATGGCTTGAAAAATATGTCTAATAAAATTAGTGTTTTAGGTGGTCAAATGCAGATTTTTGAAAATAATAAGAGATTTCGTGTAGAAATTACTCTCCCGATTGATAAGGAGTTGTGTTATGAAAATTTTGTTAATTGATGATCATAAATTATTTAGCCAAAGTATCAAGATGATTTTAGAGTTATCGGAAAACATTAAAAAGGTCCAGTTAGTAGATAATTTTTCGACTATTTCGGAGATTGCTTTTAATGACTACGACATTATTTTGATTGATATCAACCTGACGAGTCTGTATCAAGATGATGGGCTGACCTTGGCACAAGAGATTATCGACAATGGTTGTTCTAGTAAGGTTGTGATTTTGACAGGTTACAGTAAAAAAATGTATGAACACCGATCTAAAGTTATGGGGGCTTATGGCTTTCTGGACAAAAGTATGGACCCAGATGAGTTGGTGAAAAAACTGGAAAAGATTTATCTAGGTGGTAAGGTCTTTTCAGATGAAGTGATGGTAGAGGTGTTAACACCACGAGAAATCGAGATACTAGAACTGGTTAGAAATGGCTTGACCATTGATGATGTCTGTGACAAGGTCTATGTGAGTAAACGTACAGTTTCCAATCACTTGGCCAATATCTTTTCAAAATTGGGAGTGACTAACAGGCAGGAGGCAATTCACATTGCTGAGCAGTTGGGATATTTCCCACCAGATTAAAAAGTTGCAGAAGATGCAGCTTTTTTAATTTCTGTGCTACTTCTTGTGTGAGTCTCTTCTTGAAAAAAACACAAAAATTTGCTAGAATGAGTTTTATGAAAACATTCTATGATGTGCAGCAATTCCTCAAACGATTTGGTATTATTGTTTACATGGGAAAACGCTTATATGATATTGAACTGATGAAGTTGGAGCTCTCTCGAATATACGACGCAGGGTTGATGGACAAATTAGACTATCTAGAAGCAGAAGCGGTTCTTCGCAGAGAGCACAAGGTAGAATTGGATTATATTGAGAAAAATGGAGAAATGAACTAATGGTTACTTGGATTTTGTGGGCACTTATACTAGCAATGTTGGCGTGGATGGGCTTTAACTATCTTCGTATTCGCCGTGCGGCTAAAATTGTGGATAATGAGGAGTTTGAAGCCTTGATTCGTACGGGTCAATTGATTGATTTGCGTGATCCAGCAGAATTCCACAGAAAGCATATCCTTGGGGCTCGCAATATTCCTTCAAGTCAGTTGAAAACTAGTCTTGCAGCTCTTCGTAAGGATAAACCTGTCCTTCTTTATGAAAACCAACGTGCGCAACGAGTTACAAATGCAGCCCTTTACTTGAAAAAACAAGGTTTTTCTGAGATTTATATCCTTTCTTATGGTTTGGATTCTTGGAAAGGGAAAGTGAAGACTAGCTAACCTTATTTCCAAATTAGTCGAATGATAGGATGAAGCTATTGTTTTATAGTATAATTAATTTGTATAAAATTTAAGGAGTTCTTAGAACATGAAAGAAAAGAAGAAGAATCCACTTTTTGTGGGTATCTTGTCGATTATTCTTGGTTTGTTATTTCCGTTGGGAGGTATTGGTTTAGGTATTACCAGTTTATTGTATGCTAACTCACTTCAAAAAGAATCTGGACTAGACTATAAAACAGAAAAAATTATAGCTATTGTAGGGATTGTAGTTTCCGTAATTAATTGGGTTTTAGGATTGATTCTTTTTATGAATTTTATGAATTAAGTAGTGTAAAACAAAAAAGCTTTATTTGAAAGCTTTTTTGTTTTATCCACTTTTCTTTAAGTAGTTTTTAATGATTTTCAATTCCTCTTGGTTCAAGGGACGGTATTGATCCTCTGCTAGTTCTGGGTCTAATGTAAACTCACCGAACTGAACTCGTTTGAGGGAGGTCACCTTGACACCAACTGAGAGGAACATTTTCTTAACCTGATGAAATTTTCCTTCTGAAATGGTGATAGAGGCTTGACTGAGTGAAGGACTTGCAGATAGAATCTTTAGTCTTGCAGGTTTACAGACAGTGCCATCTAAAAAGACAATTCCCTTTTGAAATGCTTTGATATGGTCAGGTGTTAGAAGTCCATTGACCTCAACTAGATAAGTTTTATCGATATGATATTGGGGATGGAGGAGCTGAAAGCCCAAGGGACCGTTATCGGTCAAGAGGAGGAGGCCTGTCGTATCTCGGTCCAGTCGGCCGACGGCATATAGCTTGTCAGATTGGATGTCAGGTGGAAGTAGGTCCATGACGGTTTGAAGTTCTCTGTCTTTGTTGGCTGTAACGACACCAGCAGGCTTATGAAGCATAAGATAGGTGTGTTCATAGCCCTGAATGATTTGGCTATGAAAAAGAAGTTCTTGTAGTCCTGTATCGATATTTTGGGCTAGGGAGCGGGCTGGGCAACCATCGACGAGAATTTCCCCTTTGAGTAAGGCTTGTTTCATGGCCTTTCGGCTAATTTTTTCTTGGGCTAATAAATTATCTAAACGCATACTGTGCCTATCTTATCATAAGTCGCTTGCTTTGAAAAGGCTTGACGTGAAAAGAAAAGCAGAGTGAAAACATTTACACTTGCTTGAATTATGTTATTTACTTGAAATTATGGTATAATCGTTCAGTTAGAAAATAAATTTTGAATATTATAGAGGAAATCATGACAAAACTTAGAGAAGATATCCGTAACATTGCGATTATCGCCCACGTTGACCACGGTAAAACAACCCTCGTTGACGAATTATTGAAACAATCAGAAACGCTTGATGCACGTACTGAATTGGCAGAACGTGCTATGGACTCAAACGATATCGAAAAAGAGCGTGGAATTACCATCCTTGCTAAAAATACAGCCGTTGCCTACAACGGAACTCGTATCAACATCATGGACACACCAGGACACGCGGACTTCGGTGGAGAAGTTGAGCGTATCATGAAAATGGTTGACGGTGTTGTCTTAGTCGTAGATGCCTACGAAGGAACAATGCCACAGACTCGTTTCGTATTGAAAAAAGCCTTGGAACAAGACCTTGTCCCAATCGTGGTTGTTAACAAAATCGATAAACCATCAGCTCGTCCAGCAGAAGTAGTGGACGAAGTCTTGGAGCTTTTCATCGAGCTTGGTGCAGATGACGACCAGCTTGACTTCCCAGTGGTCTATGCATCAGCGATTAATGGAACTTCTTCATTGTCAGATGATCCAGCTGATCAAGAAACTACTATGGCACCAATCTTTGACACAATTATCGACCATATCCCAGCTCCAGTAGATAACTCAGATGAGCCTTTGCAGTTCCAAGTGTCACTTTTGGACTACAATGACTTCGTTGGACGTATCGGTATCGGCCGTGTCTTCCGTGGTACAGTTAAGGTTGGGGACCAAGTTACCCTCTCTAAACTTGACGGCACAACTAAAAACTTCCGTGTTACAAAACTCTTCGGTTTCTTTGGTTTGGAACGTCGTGAAATTCAAGAAGCCAAAGCAGGTGACTTGATTGCCGTTTCTGGTATGGAAGACATCTTTGTCGGTGAAACCATTACTCCGACAGATGCAGTAGAGGCTCTTCCAATCCTACACATCGATGAGCCAACTCTTCAAATGACTTTCTTGGTTAACAACTCACCATTTGCTGGTAAAGAAGGTAAATGGGTAACTTCTCGTAAGGTGGAAGAACGCTTGCAGGCAGAATTGCAAACAGACGTTTCCCTTCGTGTTGATCCAACTGATTCACCAGATAAATGGACTGTTTCAGGTCGTGGAGAATTGCACTTGTCAATCCTTATCGAAACAATGCGTCGTGAGGGATATGAACTTCAAGTATCTCGTCCAGAAGTTATCGTAAAAGAAATCGACGGTGTTAAATGTGAGCCATTTGAGCGTGTACAAATCGACACTCCAGAAGAATACCAAGGGTCTGTTATCCAAAGCCT
The DNA here is from genome assembly GCF_002096895.1 of Streptococcus mitis. Lineage (GTDB taxonomy): Bacteria > Bacillota > Bacilli > Lactobacillales > Streptococcaceae > Streptococcus > Streptococcus mitis_AH. Next base: position 545,784 of record NZ_NCVI01000020.1, read on the forward strand.
TTCTGAACGTAAGGGTGAAATGTTGGATATGATTTCAACTGGTAATGGTCAAACTCGTTTGGTCTTCCTTGTTCCAGCGCGTGGTTTGATCGGATATTCAACTGAGTTCTTGTCAATGACTCGTGGTTACGGTATCATGAACCATACCTTCGACCAATACTTGCCATTGATTCCAGGTGAAATTGGTGGTCGTCACCGTGGTGCCCTTGTTTCTATCGATGCTGGTAAGGCTACAACTTACTCAATCATGTCTATCGAAGAACGTGGTACGATCTTTGTCAACCCAGGTACTGAAGTTTACGAAGGAATGATCATCGGTGAAAACTCTCGTGAAAACGACTTGACAGTTAACATCACGAAGGCGAAACAAATGACCAACGTCCGTTCAGCTACTAAGGACCAAACAGCTGTTATCAAGACACCTCGTATCTTGACCCTTGAAGAGTCTCTTGAGTTCTTGAACGACGATGAGTACATGGAAGTAACGCCTGAGTCTATCCGTTTGCGTAAACAAATCCTTAACAAGGCAGAGCGTGAGAAAGCTAACAAGAAGAAAAAATCAGCTGAATAAGAGCTAGAAAGAGATAAAGATGGTTTATTTAATCATAGGACTCCTCTTATTACTACTCTATGTATTTGCGACACCAGAAAGCATTAAAGGGACAGTTAATATCGTCCTTGTCGTCTTTGCTTTCGTAGCATTGCTGATTTTGCTCATGTTGTCAGTTCTGCAAATCTTTCAGCTACCGACAGAATTCTTTATCGCAATCGCTATGCTCTTCCTAGCATACTTTAGCTTGCGAGATATTACCCTCATGTCGGTTAATAAAAGTAAAAGAAGATAAAAAGAGAGTTTCGGCTCTCTTTTTGCTTGTTAGAATGCTGAATATGAGCATTTTCGTTTAGAATTATTTCCATAAAAATGGTAAAATAGTAAGAGTAGAAATGGAGTTCGAGACATGAAAGTAATAGATCAATTTAAAAATAAGAAAGTCCTTGTTTTAGGTTTGGCTAAGTCTGGTGAATCTGCAGCTCGTTTATTGGACAAGCTAGGTGCCATTGTGACAGTAAATGACGGAAAACCATTCGAGGACAATCCAGCTGCGCAAAGTTTGTTGGAAGAAGGGATCAAGGTTATCACAGGTGGCCATCCATTGGAACTTTTGGATGAAGAGTTTGCCCTCATGGTGAAAAATCCAGGTATCCCCTACAGCAATCCCATGATTGAAAAGGCTTTGGCCAAGGGAATTCCAGTCTTGACTGAGGTGGAATTGGCTTATTTGATTTCTGAAGCACCGATTGTTGGTATTACTGGTTCAAATGGAAAAACAACCACAACGACTATGATCGGGGAAGTTTTGACTGCTGCTGGGCAACATGGTCTTTTATCAGGAAATATCGGCTATCCAGCCAGTCAAGTGGCCCAAACTGCGACAGATAAGGATACGCTTGTCATGGAACTTTCTTCTTTCCAACTGATGGGTGTGAAAGAATTTCATCCAGAGATTGCGGTTATTACCAATCTCATGCCAACTCATATCGATTATCATGGATCATTTGAGGAATATGTAGCAGCCAAATGGAATATCCAGAACAAGATGACAGCGGCTGATTTCCTTGTCTTGAACTTTAACCAAGACTTGGCAAAAGAATTGGCTACTAAAACACAAGCTACAGTTGTACCATTCTCAACACAGGAAAAGGTTGATGGAGCTTATTTGGAAGATGGTCAGCTCTACTTCCGTGGGGAAGTGGTCATGGCAGCGAATGAAATCGGAGTTCCAGGTAGCCACAATGTGGAAAATGCCCTTGCGACGATTGCTGTAGCCAAGCTTCGTGGTGTGGACAACCAAACCATCAAAGAAACTCTTTCAGCCTTTGGTGGTGTCAAACACCGTCTCCAATTTGTGGATGAAATCAAGGGTGTCAAATTCTATAATGATAGCAAGTCAACCAATATCTTGGCTACTCAAAAAGCCTTGTCAGGATTTGACAACAGCAAGGTCGTCTTGATTGCAGGTGGTTTGGACCGTGGTAATGAGTTTGACGAATTGGTTCCAGACATTACTGGACTCAAGAAGATGGTCATCCTGGGTCAGTCTGCCGAACGTGTTAAACGGGCAGCAGACAAGGCAGGTGTGGCATACGTGGATGCGACTGATATTGCAGATGCGACCCGCAAGGCTTACGAGCTTGCGACTCAAGGAGACGTGGTTCTTCTCAGTCCAGCAAATGCCAGCTGGGATATGTATGCTAACTTTGAAGTACGTGGCGACCTCTTTATCGACACAGTAGCGGAGTTAAAGGAATAATATGAAAAAAATTGTCTTTACAGGTGGGGGGACGGTTGGACACGTGACCCTCAACCTTTTGTTAATGCCCAAGTTCATCGAAGATGGATGGGAAGTCCACTATATCGGAGATAAACGTGGCATCGAACACCAAGAAATCCTCAAGTCGGGTCTAGATGTCACCTTCCATTCCATTGCGACTGGAAAATTGCGTCGTTATTTCTCTTGGCAAAATATGCTGGACGTCTTTAAAGTTGGCTGGGGAATTGTCCAGTCGCTCTTTATCATGTTGCGACTTCGTCCACAGGCTCTTTTTTCAAAGGGAGGCTTTGTCTCAGTACCGCCTGTTATCGCTGCGCGTGTGTCAGGAGTGCCAGTCTTTATTCACGAATCGGACCTATCTATGGGCTTGGCCAATAAAATCGCCTATAAATTTGCGACGAAGATGTATTCAACCTTTGAACAAGCTTCAAGTTTGTCTAAGGTCGAGCATGTGGGAGCAGTGACAAAGGTTTCAGACCAAAAAAGTCCAGAACCAGATGAATTGGTGGATATTCAAACCCACTTTAATCCCCAATTGCCAACTATATTGTTTGTCGGTGGTTCTGCAGGCGCTCGTGTCTTTAACCAATTGGTGACAGACCATAAGAAAGAACTGACAGAGCGCTACAATATTATCAATCTAACTGGAGATTCTAGCCTGAATGAGTTGAGCCAAAATATTTTTCGTGTTGACTATGTGACCAGTCTCTATCAACCCTTGATGGAATTGGCTGACATTGTTGTGACACGTGGTGGTGCCAATACGATTTTTGAGCTCTTGGCCATGGCAAAATTGCATGTTATTGTGCCGCTTGGTCGTGAAGCTAGCCGCGGTGACCAGATTGAAAATGCAGCTTACTTTGTAAAAAAAGGCTATGCAGAAGAGCTTCAAGAAAGCGATTTGACCTTGGACAGTTTAGAAGTGAAGCTTTCTCACTTACTAAGTCACAAGGAAGATTACCAAGCTAAGATGAAGGCTTCAAAGGAATTGAAATCTCTAGCAGATTTTTATCAATTGTTGAAAAAAGATTTATCATAAGGAAAGTAAATGTCAAAAGATAAGAAAAAAGAGGGCAAAGAAATCCTCGAAGAATTTAAAGAGTTATCAGAATGGCAGAAACGAAACCAGGAATATCTAAAAAAGAAGGCTGAGGAAGAGGCGGCCCTAGCTGAGGAGAAGGAAAAGGAAAGACAAGCTCGAATGGCTTCAAAATCTGAAAAGTCAGATGCAACCGAGGAGCAAGAGAGTGAATCTGATCCAAAAGACTCAAAATCAGCTAAGGATGATACTGAAGAAAAAGTAGAAGAGTCAGAAGACGTCAAAAAAGAAGTATCTAAAGAAGAACAAAAGTCTAAAAAGACAGAGAAAGAGGATAAACGGGATAAAAAGGCAGAGAAAAAGCCTGTAAAGGAAAAACCGGTCAAACCGAAAATTCCAGGAGTTCATATCTGGCGGGCTATCTCGATTTTGTTTCTCAGTCTGATTTTATTGGTTGTCTCTGCTTATTTGCTTAGTCCTTATGCGACCATGAAGGATATTCGTGTTGAGGGAACAGTGCAAACTACAGCTGATGATATTCGACAGGCTTCAGGCATTCAGGATTCGGATTATACGATTAACCTTCTGCTAGATAAGACAAAATATGAAGAGCAGATCAAGTCTAACTATTGGGTTGAATCAGCTCAGCTTGTCTATCAATTTCCAACCAAGTTTACTATCAAGGTTAAGGAATATGATATTGTGGCCTACTATGTTTCTGGAGAAAGTCATTATCCAATCCTTTCAAGCGGTCAGCTTGAGACCAGTGCGGTAAGTTTGGTGAGTCTGCCAGAAACTTATTTATCAGTTCTCTTTAATGACAGCGAACAAATCAAGACCTTTACGTCAGAACTTGCTCAAATTAGTCCAGAACTCAAGTCTGCTATCCAAAAGGTAGAATTAGCCCCAAGCAAGGTGACATCAGATCTAATTCGATTGACCATGAATGATTCGGACGAGGTCTTGGTTCCCCTTTCTGAAATGAGTAAGAAATTGCCTTATTATAGTAAGATTAAGCCACAATTGTCAGAACCGAGTGTGATTGACATGGAAGCTGGAATTTACAGCTACACAGTGGCGGATAAATTAATTATGGAGGCTGAGGAAAAAGCCAAACAAGAGGCTAAGGAAGCTGAGAAGAAACAGAAAGAGGAAGAGAAGAAAAGACTGGAAGAACAGCAGAATAAATTGGAAGAAGAGAAGAAAAAATTGGAGGAAGAGGGCAATCAAAACCAAACGACCCGACGTTCATCGCGCCGCTAGGTTTAGCTTTTCTCCTATAGCTCTTTAGTGACCATGTTTTTACTTGACAAGTGCTAGTAGAAATAATAGAATAGTAAAAAACCTTTAAAGCAGTCCAGAGAGGCAGCTAAGGTTAGACGGTGAAAGGGTGGAGACTACCCATTTTTCGTGGAACCTTGCTGTTGGCAGGTTCCTTTTTTCGTGGCTTCTTGTGGCCAGACTCTCTCACTAGCAAAGGTAAAAGGAGAAACCTATGCGAGAACATCGTCCAGTTATTGCTCTTGATTTTCCTAGTTTTGAGGCGGTCAAGGAATTCTCAGCTCTTTTTCCAGCAGAAGAAAGCCTTTATCTTAAGGTAGGGATGGAGCTTTATTACGCAACGGGGCCTGAGATTGTGTCCTACTTGAAAGGCCTGGGGCACAGTGTCTTTTTGGATCTCAAGCTGCATGACATTCCCAATACTGTCAAATCAGCTATGAAGGTCCTGTCTCAGCTTGGTGTGGATATGACAAATGTTCATGCTGCTGGGGGTGTAGAGATGATGAAGGCTGCGCGTGAAGGTCTTGGAAGTCAAGCCAAATTGATCGCAGTCACGCAACTGACATCAACATCGGAAGCCCAGATGCAGGATTTTCAGAATATCCAAACCAGCCTGCAGGAGTCTGTCATTCACTATGCTAAGAAGACGGCTGAAGCGGGATTAGATGGTGTTGTTTGCTCGGCTCAGGAAGTGCAACTCATCAAGCAGGCCACCAATCCAGATTTTATCTGTCTGACACCGGGCATTCGTCCTGCAGGTGCTGCAGTAGGAGATCAAAAACGCGTCATGACGCCAGCGGATGCTTATCAAATCGGTAGTGACTATATCGTAGTGGGACGTCCCATTACCCAAGCTGAAGATCCTGTTGCAGCTTATCATGCCATCAAGGATGAATGGAAACAGGATTGGAATTAAAGAACTAGATTAGAAAAACAAAAGGAGAAGACCATGACACTTGCTAAAGATATCGCTAGCCACCTCTTGAAAATTCAAGCAGTTTACCTCAAACCAGAGGAGCCTTTCACTTGGGCATCTGGTATCAAGTCACCGATTTACACTGATAATCGTGTGACACTAGCCTATCCAGAAACTCGTACTCTCATTGAAAATGGTTTTGTAGATGCTATCAAAGAAGCCTTTCCGGAGGTTGAAGTGATTGCAGGAACTGCGACAGCAGGGATTCCACACGGAGCTATTATTGCTGACAAGATGAATCTGCCATTTGCCTACATCCGTAGCAAACCAAAAGACCACGGAGCTGGTAATCAAATCGAAGGCCGCGTAGCTCAAGGTCAAAAAATGGTAGTGGTTGAAGACCTTATTTCAACCGGTGGTTCTGTTCTTGAAGCTGTAGCAGCTGCTAAACGAGAAGGAGCAGATGTGCTTGGAGTTGTAGCAATCTTCAGCTACCAATTGCCAAAAGCAGATAAGAACTTCTCAGATGCAGGTGTCAAACTAGTAACGCTTTCTAACTACAGTGAACTCATCCATCTAGCCCAAGAAGAAGGCTATATCACACCAGAAGGCTTGGATCTCCTAAAACGCTTTAAAGAAGACCAAGAGAATTGGCAAAATGCCTAAAACATAGAAAATCAGGTAGTCACTAGGATTACCTGATTTTGTTTTTAATACTAAAGTTGAGCGATAACTTCCTCAGTTGTCAAAACTTGGTTGGCAATGTAGCCGTAGTTTGTTAGTGCAGCTTGGTAGGCTTCTTCACCTGGAGCACCGACAGCATCGTTAACAACAATGACATTGTAGCCTAATTCTATGAGTTCACGCATGTGTGAATCCACGCAGAGATTAGCATTCATACCAGCCAAGATGACGGTGTCGATACCATTTTTGCGGAGTTGAAGGTTAAGGTCGTTGCTTTCTGGGCCAAAGATTTTATGTCCGTTGACAACAATAGTATCTTCATCCAAAAATGGTTTAATCTCTTCAATCATATCTGCTCCAGAGCCTTCTGGAATTGCTGAATACTGGCTATCACGCCAAAACATTTCGTTTTCAATCATCATCGTTTCACCAGCAGCTTTAAATTGCCACTTGTGATCGTGTGGATAGAAGTAGTGCGGTGAGATAAAACGCTTGTAGCCACGCTCTTTAGTAAGAGCGAAAAGCTTTGTCAGATTTTCAATAGTATTAACTTTTTCAAGAACATCTTTAGTTGCTCCGAATCCTTTACCAGTAGATTTTAAGAATTCAACTTGCGGGTCTGTGATAACAAATGCGACATTTTTCTGATTGAACATGAGGTTCCTCCTAATATGATTTGATTAACAGCCAATAGGAATTTAGACTGTTAGTTTGATGATTTTCCAAATGGTAGTTTTAGTTACATACTGACCGTTCGGTACAATTATAATAACATCTAGAATTGAATTTGTAAATCAATTTGCTCAGAACAAAAATTTTAATGATAAAACAGTGGCAAAAGGAGGTGGTTTCAATTGTTTGGTCTCAGACTCTGAATCTGCTATAATAGGAAAAAAGAGAGGTGAGCAGATGAGCGTTAAAGAGCGTATTTTACAAAGTGCTGAGGAATTGATTTATCAGAAGGGTTATGATGCCACCTCCATCAGTGACATCATGGAGGTGGCTGATGTTGGCAAGGGGCAGCTTTATTATTATTTCAAATCTAAGAAGGAAATTGGTTTGACGGTCATTCAAGATATTTTAGCAAAGTGGCGAAAAGAGCTTTTTGAAGATATTTTTGAAGCAGACAAGTCTGACAGTGACAAGTTTTCGGATATGATTGACTGGGTTTGTCAATTTCATGAAAGTCAGACAGTCTTTTATGGTTGCCCAATTGGTAATCTGATTGTGGAATTGTCCACAGAAGATGAGAACTTCCGCTGTCCTCTCAATGATTTTATGACCCAGTGGACAGAGAAGTTAGCCAGCCTCTTGCAAGACCTGCATGCTGACTGGTCAGAAGAACGGTCGCAGTTGCAGGCCCGTCAAGTCATCTCCAGTATTCAAGGCAGCATTGTCATTCTCAAAGTCAGCCAAGACATCCAAGTTTTGGAAAATAATATGACGGATTTGAAAAAGAATTATTGTTAATTTTTAGCCGAAGAATTAAAAGTATGTTAATTTATGGATTGTGGTTAAGAGGTAAGAATGACAACAGATATTAAAACTGAAATTGGTCATAGAGTAAGACAGGAACGTGAACGTCACAAATTGACGAGAGAAGAGGTTTGTGGACAGAAGCTGACTTAATAATCAAACAGCTGATGCGTACTGAGCTTGGGCAATCCTTGCCAACAATTACTAAGTTACAATATTTATCTAAGCGATTAGAAGTTCCGATAGATACTTTTCTTGAAAATAAAGAACTAGCTCTTCCTGAGGAAGAGTTGCTGAGTCTAGACTTGATTGAAAGAATATTAGACTTGATAAGAACAGGGACAGGTAGTTTCGCTGAAGATATTTTTGATGATTATTTTAAGCAAGTAACACTAAAGCAAGTTTACACATTCAATGATTTACTATTAATTGATTATTTTGCTATGCAATGTCAAGACTTGATTTATAGAAGAGAGCATTAGATGATTTTCGGATTAAGTTGTTGAAACAGCAATTAGTTAGTAATGAAATGTATAATGTAGAGCTACTATCAGTTCTTTGTGCCATAGCGGTTGTTTATGTTGTTCATAATGACTATAAACATATGATATCTCTAGTAAAAAAGATGAATGAAATTTTATCAGTAACAACGTTGCAAGTCTATAAACCTGGAATTTCAGTATTTGAAGCTAAGTGCTATCTTTATTTTGAAAATGATAAAAATAAAGCAAAGGAACTTTATCACTCAGCAACTATACTAGCTGAACAATTTGATGATAAAGTATTAGAAAATGAAAAGATTATTTGAATTTCCATAACTTAAGAAAGTTCATCATTTTTAATTATCGCTGTAAAATGATTGAAAGTATGAAATTTCCAAACAAAATATTTGAAAAATTTTGAAAAAAGAGTTAGAATATTTTTTGTAATATACAAAGTAAACGCTTACTTATCAAGGAGGACATTTTATGTCATACAAAACAAGCAATGCAGAAGGTCATGTAGATTTCATCAATACCTATGATTTGGAGCCAATGGCGCAACAAGTTATTCCTAAAGCAGCATTTGGCTATATCGCTAGTGGGGCGGAGGATACTTTCACTTTGCGTGAGAATATTCGTGCCTTTAACCACAAACTCATCGTTCCTCATACACTTTGCAATGTAGAAAATCCAAGTACAGAGATTGAATTTGCAGGCGAAAAATTGTCTTCACCAATCATTATGGCGCCTGTTGCGGCTCATAAATTGGCAAATGAACAGGGTGAAGTGGCGACTGCGCGTGGTGTGCATGAGTTTGGTTCTCTCTATACAACCAGCTCTTACTCTACTGTCGACCTTCCAGAAATTACGGAAGCCCTTCAAGGGACACCTCATTGGTTCCAGTTTTACTTTAGTAAAGATGATGGTATCAATCGCCACATCATGGACCGTGTGAAGGCTGAAGGTTATAAAGCGATTGTCTTGACGGCTGATGCTACGGTAGGGGGCAATCGTGAGGTCGATAAACGTAATGGTTTTGTCTTCCCAGTTGGCATGCCGATTGTTGAGGAATATCTGCCAGAAGGTGCTGGAAAATCAATGGACTTTGTTTACAAATCAGCTAAACAACGCTTGTCTCCACGTGATGTAGAATTTATCGCTGAATACTCAGGACTTCCTGTTTATGTCAAGGGGCCACAATGCCGTGAGGACGTTGAACGTTCGCTTGCTGCAGGTGCTTCTGGTATCTGGGTGACCAACCATGGTGGCCGTCAAATCGACGGTGGACCAGCTGCCTTCGATTCACTTCAAGAAGTAGCTGAAGCAGTTGATAAACGTGTGCCAATTGTCTTTGACTCTGGTATTCGTCGTGGCCAACACGTCTTTAAAGCCTTGGCTTCAGGAGCAGACTTGGTAGCTATTGGCCGCCCGGTTATCTATGGCTTGGCTCTCGGTGGTAGTGTTGGTGTGCGTCAAGTCTTTGAACACTTGAATGCGGAATTGAAGACAGTCATGCAATTGTCTGGAACTCAGACTATTGAAGATGTCAAACACTTCAAACTCCGTCACAACCCATACAATCCAACCTTCCCAGTTGACCCTCGTGACTTAAAATTGTATTGATAAAATAGCTTGCCTCCACTTGATGTGGAGGTTTTTCTTCGTCTATAGGAAGAATAAATCACCATTGAAATCTATATAAATATATTTTTCAGTCAAATATCTTGCTAGGGCTTTCATTTTTTGCTATACTGGTTCAGTAATTAAATAATAAAGACATTTGGGGTGCTTTAGGCTGAGATGATACCCATTGAACCTGATACAGTTAAGACTGGCGAAGGGAAATGTGAAACGTTTTTTCGTATGGCGAAATGAACGATCTAATCTTGTAAGCTAAACTCTAATTCTTGATTGTAATTGGAGTTTTTTGTTTATATAAGCTGGATGAAGGTGATACAAAGCATTTAGGTAGCTCTTCTTGAACGCCCTTGATTTTCTTTAAAAAGGTCAAGTAAAACTAGGATTTTCTTGATGTTTTGTCGATTACGAACGAGTAAAGAGAGGAAAAGTAAATATGGAAACACAAGACTATGCATTTGAGCCAGGTTTGATTGTTGGAGAATTATTAAAAAGCGGTCAGAAAGATTGGCAAGCTGCAATCAATCATCGTTTTGTTAAGGAACTTTTTGCGGGGACAATTGAGAATAAGGTCTTAAAAGACTACCTGATTCAAGATTATCACTTCTTTGATGCCTTCTTATCTATGCTGGGTGGCTGCGTAGCTCATGCAGACCAGCTTGAATCCAAGCTTCGTTTTGCCAAGCAACTAGGCTTTCTTGAAGCAGATGAAGACGGTTATTTCCAAAAGGATTTCAAAGAGTTAAAAGTATCTGAGAATGACTATCTGGAAGTGACCTTGCATCCTGTAACAAAAACCTTTCAGCAGCTTATGTATTCTGCTGTGTCATCAGCAGACTATGCTCATCTTTTGGTCATGCTAGTCATTGCAGAAGGTCTCTATTTAGACTGGGGTTCTAAAGATTTGGCTCTACCTGAAGCCTATATTCATTCGGAATGGATCAATCTCCACAGAGGTCCTTTCTTTGCAGAGTGGGTTCAATTTCTGGTTGACGAACTCAATCGTGTTGGGAAAGGTAGAGAGGATTTGACAGAACTTCAGGAACGCTGGAATCAAGCGGTTGCTTTAGAATTAGCCTTTTTTGATATTGGCTATGACGCTTAGAGAAAGTTCAGGATATTTACAAATTTTATGAGGTAATTCTCTTCGAAAATCAAATTCAAACCACGTCAGCTTCACCTTGCCGTACTCAAGTACAGCCTGCGGCTAGCTTCCTAGTTTGCTCTTTGATTTTCATTGAGCATAAAACATTCAATGTAACTGAAAAATTTCTTAACGAAAGATAGAGATAAATCGAAATCAGTAGATCGTATAAAGTTAGAAGGAAGAATTTCAATATGACAAGTTTAAAATTATTAAAAGAAAAAGCACCTTTGGTCATTTGTATAACCAATGATGTAGTAAAAAATTTCACAGCAAATGGATTAGTAGCACTAGGTGCATCACCAGCCATGAGTGAGTTTCCAGCAGATTTAGAGGACTTATTAAAGTATGCTGGAGGTTTATTAATAAACATAGGAACATTGACAGATGAAAATTGGAAGTTATACCAAGCTGCTCTGAAAATTGCAGAGAAATATAATGTCCCAGCAGTTTTAGATCCTGTAGCTTGTGGAGCAGGAGAATATAGAAAAAAAGTAGCAGATAATCTAATCAACAATTATAAACTAGCAGCGATTAGGGGAAATGCTGGCGAGATTGCTTCTTTAGTAGGGATAAATGTGGCATCTAAAGGAGTAGATAGTGCGGGCGTAGATAATATTGATGAAATTGCTCTAGCAGCAAATGAGAAGTTCAATATTCCTATAATAGTAACAGGTGAAGTGGATGCTATTGCGGTAAATGGAGAAGTGGTAACGATTCATAATGGTAGTGCCATGATGCCAAAAGTTATTGGGACAGGATGTTTATTAGGTGCTGTAGTAGCAAGCTTTATCGGACTTGAAAAAGGTCAAGAATTGAAATCATTAGAAACAGCAATGTTGGTTTACAATATCGCTGGAGAAATGGCAGAAAAACGTCCAAATGGGCATCTTCCTGGAACATTTAAAGTTGAATTTATAAATGCCTTATATGAGATTACAGATGAAGATGTAAAGGAATTCAAAAGAGTGAAGTAAGATGTTTCATAAAGAATTACTAAAACTATATTTTATTTGTGGAACGACTACTTGCCAAGGTAAAGATCTATATACGGTCGTTGAGGAAGCCTTAAAAGGTGGTATAACCTTATTTCAATTTCGTGAAAAAGGGGAGGGAGCCCTGGAAGGTATAGAAAAAGTCGAATTAGCAATTAAACTACAGGATCTTTGTAAAAAATATAATGTTCCATTTATCGTTAATGATGATATAGATTTGGCAATGGAAATTGACGCTGATGGCGTACATGTAGGACAAGATGACCTCGGTGTTGATGAAATTAGAAAATTGATGCCAGATAAAATAATTGGTCTCTCTATAAAAAACGAGGACGAATTTCAACAATCAAAAGTTGAATATGTAGATTATGTGGGTGTTGGTCCTGTATTTGATACCCAGTCAAAGGGCGATGCTGGTGGTGCTATAGGTTATGAAGGTCTTAAATTGATGAGAAAACTATTGCCACAAATGCCCTTAGTTGCAATTGGTGGGATACAGACGCAACATATTAAAGACATTATGAAGACCAATGTTGACGGTGTTTCAATCATTTCAGCAATATCGTATGCAAAAAATATAGAAAAAACTGTTCGGGAAATGAGTGAACAATAGGTATCTATCCTTGGATTCTGAGTAAGTGGAAGTTTTCCTTTTCTAAAAAGATATGTCCAGATTCAGTTCAAATAGCTAATCCATCAAATATGTTATTTATTTTTTGCAAAAGAAAGATCTGCTGTATTTGTGAGTGCAAGGCTGTATTTCCAGTTCAATTTCTTGAACTGGAAAAAATCGTTTGTTATAATATTTATATAATTAAATAATAAAGACATTTGGGGTGCTTTAGGCTGAGATGATACCCATTGAACCTGATACAGTTAAGACTGGCGAAGGGAAATGTGAAATGGTTTTGTATTTATAGAAACTAACCATCTAATCTTGTAAGCTGAACTCTAATTTCTATCTGTAATTAGAGTTTTTTCTTTTACGAAACTGGATACAAAGCATTTAGGTAGCTCACCTTGAATGCCCCACTTTTCTTTAAAAAAGGAGTTTTTTTATGTTGAAAAAATGGCAGTTAAAAGATGTTATTTTACTTGCTTTCTTGTCTATCTTTTTTGGTGGCGTTTTTGTAGGATCTGGCTATCTGTTTGATATCCTCACTCTGATTTTAGCCCCTCTTGGTTTACAGGCCTTTGCCAATGAAATCCTCTTTGGTCTCTGGTGTATGGCTGCGCCCATCGCTGCCATATTTGTTCCAAGAGTCGGAAGTGCAACGATTGGAGAAGTACTAGCTGCGCTTGCTGAAGTCCTTTATGGTAGCCAATTCGGTCTAGGCGCTCTTTTGTCTGGCTTGGTTCAAGGTTTGGGAAGTGAACTTGGTTTTATCGTAACCAAGAATCGCTATGAAAGTTGGCTCTCTCTAACTGCCAATAGTATTGGGATTACGCTTGTTAGCTTTGTCTATGAATACATTAAGTTAGGATATTACGCCTTTTCCCTTCCTTTTGTGCTTTCCTTGTTTGTGGTGCGCTTTATTTCCGTCTTTTTCTTCTGTACTATCTTGGTTCGTGCCATTGTCAAACTTTATCATCAGTTTGCATCTGGGGGCAAGGCATAGATGGGGCTGGAACTACGAGCGATTCAGTCCCCAATCTTCTCTGAGCCGCTTGATTTTACTTTTCATGCGCAAGCCTTTACCTTGTTAGTTGGGAGCAGTGGTTCAGGAAAATCCAGTCTCTTTCAAATGATTGCCCAAGTCAGTTCTCTTCCCTATAGGGGTCAAGTCCTGATAAATGGGAGCGAGGTCAGTCAGCTTTCTATCATCGAACGTGTCCAGACGGTTGGTATTCTCTTTCAAAATCCCAATCATCAATTTACTATGGAGAACTTGTTTGAGGAGCTCATTTTTACCTTGGAAAATATTGGGCATCCCGTTCAGGAAATTGATTCTAAAATAGCAGAGGTTGTCCAGCAATGTCGCTGCAAGGCGATTTTGCACCGTCCAATTCATCACTTATCAGGTGGGGAAAAGCAAAAGGCTGCACTGGCTGTTCTCTTTGCTATGAATCCTAGGGTCTATCTCTTGGATGAGCCCTTCGCTTCCATTGACCGCAAGAGCAGAATCGAGATATTGGAGATTCTAAAAGAGTTAGCCTCTAATGGGAAGGCAGTCATCCTGTGCGACCATGATTTATCTGATTATGAAGCCTATATCGACCATATGGTGGAGCTAAGAGATGGACAACTAAGGGAAGTGTTTCAAATCCCTACCTCTGAGATGACACAGGTTGCTTCAAAGGAGGTTGCTTCTAGCCCGGAACTGTTCCATATGGATCGAACGTCTTGTGAGCTGGATAAGCGTTCCCTCTTTTCGATTGTGAATTTTACATTTTACCAGGGAATTTCCTGTATCTTGGGTGACAATGGTGTCGGGAAATCAACCCTCTTTCGGTCTATTCTTCAATTTCAAAAGTATAAGGGGCGCATTACTTGGAAGGGTTCGGTTCTAAAAAAGAAAAAGAGTTTGTATCGTGACCTGACGGGTGTTGTTCAGGAAGCTGAGAAACAGTTTATCAGAGTCAGTCTGCGAGATGAGCTTCAATTAGATGGACCTGATTCTGAAAGAAATCAGCGAATTTTCCAAGCTTTACAATATTTTGATCTGGAGCAGGCTCTTGATAAGAGTCCCTATCAATTAAGTGGTGGCCAGCAAAAGATTCTTCAGCTCTTGACCATCTTGACTAGTAAGGCCTCTGTGATCTTGCTAGATGAACCTTTTGCTGGTTTGGATGATAGAGCCTGCCATTATTTTTGTCAGTGGATTGTGGAGGAGAGAAATCAAGGAAGAAGTTTTCTGATCATTAGCCATCGTTTAGATCCCTTGATCTCTGTGGTTGATTATTGGATTGAGATGACTAGTCAGGGTCTCAGTCATGTGAAAGAAGTGACAATTACCAAACTACTCACATCTCAGAGTAGCAATACCCAAGGGGAGGTGAGATAGTATGGTCAAAGTAGCAACCCAGACACCGATTATCAGTCTCTTCTTGCTAATTTTATCGCTGGAAACATCTTTCATTCCTTCGATTGCTCTGAATCTTTCGGTAGTCGCATTTTGTATTCTCTTTATGCTCTATTACCGTCGATTTAAAGTATTGGCTTGGATGATTCTGCTCGCCATTTTGCCATCCTTGGCCAACTACTGGGCAGTTCAGTTACATGGGGATGCTTCGCAGGCAGTCATGCTCGGAACGAGGGCTTTCGTTACAGTTTGTATAGGACTTGTCTTTGTTTCCTCTATTTCCTTAAAAGAACTTCTCTTGTACTTGGCTCAAAAGGGGTTATCACGGTCATGGGCTTATGCCTTGATTGTGGTATTTAATTCCTTTCCTCTCATTCAGCAAGAAATCAAGTCCCTCAAGGAAGCGTGCTTACTGCGTGGTCAAAAACTGCATGTTTGGTCGCCCTTGATTTACAGCAAGGTTCTGATGACAGTCTTTAGGTGGCGTCATCTTTACCTGAGAGCCCTGTCGGCGCATGGATATGACGAACATGCACAGGTGGAGAATTGCTATCGGACTTTTTATATTGCTAAAAAAACAAAATTAATCTACCTGCTTTTCTTTTTATTGCTGCAAACCAGTCTATTTTTATAAAGGAGTTATTATGGAATTTACAGATATTGCGATGGAATTATCTAAGGAAGCTTGGCAGGCTTCCTTTCATCACCCCTTTGTTTTACAGTTGCAAGAGGGTAATTTAGACCCGTCCATCTTTCGCTATTACTTGATTCAGGATGCCTACTATTTGAAGGCCTTCTCAGAAGCCTATCACCTCTTGGCTGATAAGACTTCAAATCAAGAGATGAAAAGACTCTTGAAACAAAATGCTCAGAGTCTAGTGGAAGGTGAGTTATTTATCCGCCAACAATTTTTCAAGGAATTGGAAATCAGCGATCAGGAAATAGAGCAACATCCAATCGCTCCAACCTGCTATCATTATATCTCTCACATTTATCGTCAATTTGAAGAAGCAAATCTAGCCATTGTTTTTGCAAGTTTGCTGCCTTGTCCTTGGCTATATCATGATATAGGCAAATCACTTAATCTTAAACCATCACCAAATCCTCTCTATCAACAATGGATTGAAACTTATATTACGGATGAGTTAGAGCAGCAGATCAGAGAGGAGGGAGCGCTGGTCAATCAACTCTATCGAGAAAGTGACGAGACAGACAAGAAAAAAATGCTAGATGCCTTCCACATCAGTGTTCATATGGAAGCTAAGTTTTGGGAAATGGCCTACCAACACCAGACATGGAAGAGCGATTTACAGTCTTTAGAAACAGGAGAAGAATAGAAATATGAGAAAGCACCAATTACAAGTTCACAAATTAACCATTTTATCCATGATGATTGCCCTTGATGTAGTCCTTACGCCTATCTTTCGGATTGAGGGAATGGCACCGATGTCCAGTGTAGTCAATATTCTAGCAGGAATCATGATGGGACCTGTTTATGCCTTGGCTATGGCTACAGTGACAGCCTTTATCCGTATGACGACTCAAGGAATTCCGCCTTTAGCTCTAACAGGAGCGACTTTTGGAGCCCTTCTAGCAGGTCTCTTTTATAAGTATGGTCGAAAATTTTACTTTTCTGCCTTGGGAGAAATTTTGGGAACAGGTATTATTGGTTCTATTGTTTCCTATCCTGTTATGGTACTCTTTACAGGATCGGCCGCTAAGCTTAGCTGGTTTATCTACACTCCTCGATTTTTCGGAGCAACCTTGATTGGCACAGCGATTTCCTTTATTGCCTTTCGATTTTTAATCAAGCAGGAATTCTTTAAAAAAGTGCAGGGATATTTTTTTAATGAAAGGATAAACTGATGAAGGAATTGACAAATCCTTTTCCTCTGGAAACAACTTCCCTCATTCACTGCATTACCAATGAGATTTCTTGTGAGATGCTGGCAAATGGGATTTTGGCTCTGGGATGTAAACCAGTTATGGCAGATGATTCCCGTGAGGTTCTTGATTTTACTAAGCAAAGCCAGGCACTCTTCATCAATTTGGGGCATTTGTCAGCTGAGAAGGAAAAAGCAATCCGTATGGCAGCTTCTTATGCAGATCAAGTTTGTCTTCCAATGGTAGTAGATGCAGTTGGCGTAACAGTTTCATCCATTCGTAAGAGCTTAGTTAAAGACCTTTTAGACTATAGACCTACGGTACTTAAAGGAAATATGTCGGAAATCCGAAGTCTTGTTGGCTTAAAACACCACGGCGTTGGGGTAGATGCGAGTGCTAAAGATCAAGAAACTGAGGATTTGCTTCAAGTCTTGAAAGACTGGTGTCAGATCTATCCAGGTATGTCATTCTTAGTCACAGGCCCTAAGGACCTCATCGTTTCGAAGAATCAGGTCGCTGTACTGGGAAATGGCTGTGCTGAATTAGACTGGATAACAGGGACAGGAGACTTGGTTGGAGCTTTAACAGCTGTTTTTCTCAGCCAAGGAAAGACTGCCTTTGAAGCTTCTTTCCTAGCGGTTTCTTATCTCAATATCTCCGCTGAGAGAATAGTTGTTCAAGGAATGGGATTGGAAGATTTTCGATACCAAGTACTCAATCAGCTTTCGCTCCTCAAAAGAGATGAAAATTGGCTAGATGCCATCAAAGGAGATGTTTATGAATAGAGAGGCGCTTAGACTGTATCTAGTAACCAATCGCTACCAAGATTCCTTGGAAAGCTTTCTTGAAAAGGTTGAGACGGCTTGCCGTTCAGGGGTTACTATAGTCCAATTGCGAGAAAAAAATCTTACAACCAATCAATATTATCAACTGGCAAAACAAGTCAAGGAAATAACAGATTCCTATCAGGTACCCTTGATAATCGATGATCGCTTGGATGTCTGTCTCGCAGTTGATGCTGCTGGTCTGCATATCGGAGACGATGAACTACCAGTTTCGGTTGCTCGACAAGTCTTGGGCCCTGACAAAATACTTGGTGTCACAGCTAAAACTGTAAAAAGAGCCCTCGAGGCAGAAGAAGGAGGGGCGAATTACTTGGGGACAGGAGCCATTTTCCCGACTACGACCAAGGAAAATGCGCCTATCACCCTGATTTCAACCTTGAAGACAATTTGCCAAAGGGTCGCCATTCCAGTAGTTGCTATTGGCGGCTTGACATCAGAGAATATTGACCAACTTATCGGCACGGGTATAGCTGGTGTAGCTGTAGTGCGTGATTTGATGCAGGCAGAAGATATAGAGGCAAAAACGCAAGCCTTCTTAACAAAGTTGGATGACATTATTTTCTAATTAATACTCAATGAAAATCAAAGAGCAAACTAGGAAGCTAGCCGCAGGTTGCTCAAAGCACAGCTTTGAGGTTGCAGATAAAGTTGACGTGGTTTGAAGAAGTATAAAAACTCTCTAATTCCCTTAAAGTGGGAACTAGAGAGTTTTTTTAATCTTTAAAGCTTGTATGGTTGACTGGGCCAGAACCATGACCGAGTTGAGGGGCGTCTTGGATGGCTTTTGTGATAAAGGCCTTGGCTTTATCGACTGCTTGATAGAGGGTTTTCCCCTTGGCTAGTTCAGCAGTAATCACTGCAGCAAAGGTACATCCAGTACCATGTGTATGACAGGTTTGAATTCGTGGACTTTCCCAGACAAATTGGTCCTCCTTGGTAAAGAGGAAATCCTTGGCACCGCCTTCGAGATGGCCTCCTTTGATGACAACAGACTGAGGACCAAATTCTTTTAAAATCAGGCGACCGGCACGCTGCATGTCTTCAGGATCATGGATTGAAAAACCAACAATCTCTTCTGCCTCAGGAAGATTGGGTGTAATAATAGTTGCAAGGGGAAGTAGATTTGTTTTTAGGTAGTCTCTGGCACTGGTATCAATCAGGGTGTCTCCGCTTGTTGCGACCATAACAGGGTCAAGGACGTAGGGACAATCCAGCTTTTTAAGATAGGGCTGGATGATCTCCATGATCTCAGTAGTTGCCAACATCCCTGTTTTTACAGCCTGAGGTGGAATATCAGAAAAGACACTCTCCAATTGGGCTTTCAACATTTGAGGAGAAACGTGCTCGATTAATTGAACGCCTCTGGTATTTTGAGCGACAAGACTGGTCACAACGGCCATTCCATAGACATCTCTAGCTTGGAACGACTTTAAATCAGCCATAATGCCAGCACCACCACTAGGGTCAGTCCCTGCAATGGTCAAAGCAACGGGTAAATAAGTCATCTAAAACCTCCCAACCAACTGAAGTTTGTATTCTTAAGAACAAGCTAGTCCGTTTCAGGAAGGCAATAGAAGACTGCTAGTCCCCATTATCATTTCCACTTCCATCAGCTAGCATTACCTAGATTGAGTCAAAGGGTCTAACAGTTGTTAATCTCAGCTTTACGCACCCCTAGTGGTTGTTTTCTTTTTTCTTTAGTATAGCATATTTTCATAGTTTATATAGTAAGATTTGACTGCAAATCCTTTATCATAGGGTTAAAATTCAATTTTTCAAAGAAAAGATTAATTTCATAGTTGACAAATGTAGATTTTAAGAGTATACTGATAATTGTAATTGACAAATGTAGATTTTGGAGGTGTGATTATGCAGATTTCAGATGCAGAATGGCAGGTCATGAAGATTATTTGGATGCAAGGAGAGCAGACCAGTATGGATTTGATCAGGGTTCTGGCGGAGAGATTTGACTGGTCCAAGTCGACCATTCAAACTCTTTTGGCTCGTTTGGTTGAGAAAGAGTGCCTGACTCGAAGAAAAGAAGGTAAGTCCTTTGTTTATTCAGCTCTTTTAACTCTAGACCAAAGTCGGGATTTGCTTGTCCAAGATATCAAGGACAAGGTTTGTTCCCGTAGGATTAAGAACTTGCTGGCTGATTTGATTGCTGAATGTGATTTTACTCAGGCTGACTTGGAAGAGTTGGAAGCTGTGATTTCTGAGAAGAAATCAAACGCTGTGACAGAAGTAAGATGTAATTGTATGTAAAGGAGACGTCATGTTAAATAGTATTGTAACCATTATTTGTATTGCCCTTATCGCCTTTATCTTGTTTTGGTTTTTCAAAAAACCTGAAAAATCTGGACAAAAGGCCCAGCAAAAAAACGGCTACCAAGAGATTCGAGTGGAGGTCATGGGGGGCTACACGCCTGAGTTGATTATCCTCAAGAAATCAGTGCCAGCCCGCATTGTCTTTGACCGTAAGGACCCTTCACCCTGTTTGGACCAAATTGTTTTTCCAGACTTTGGTGTACATGCGGACCTGCCTAT
Source organism: Streptococcus mitis (assembly GCF_002096895.1). GTDB lineage: Bacteria > Bacillota > Bacilli > Lactobacillales > Streptococcaceae > Streptococcus > Streptococcus mitis_AH. Next base: position 566,071 of record NZ_NCVI01000020.1, read on the forward strand.
GGGAGAAGAGTATGTAGTGGAAATCACGCCTGAGCAGGCTGGAGAGTATGGTTTCTCTTGTGGCATGAATATGATGCACGGCAAGATGATTGTAGAATAGGAGAATGATATGACTGAAATTGTAAAAGCAAGTCTTGAAAGTGGTGTTCAAAAAATCCGTATCACGGCAGACAAAGGCTACCATCCAGCCCACATTCAACTGCAAAAAGGAGTTCCTGCTGAGTTCACCTTTCACCGTGTGACACCTTCAAACTGTTATAAGGAAATTCTGTTTGAAGAAGAAGGCATCTTGGAACCAATCGGCGTAGATGAGGAGAAAGTCATTCGTTTTACACCTCAAGAATTAGGTCAACATGAATTTTCTTGTGGTATGAAGATGCAAAAGGGAAGTTATACAGTTGTTGAGAAGACTCGAAAATCTCTATCACTTTTACAGCGTTTTTGGATTACTAGTATCTTTACTGTGCCTCTTGTGATCCTCATGATTGGGATGTCGACAGGAGGAATTAGTCACCAAGTCATGCGTTGGGGCACCTTTTTAGCCACAACACCGATTATGCTAGTAGCAGGTGGTCCTTATATCCAAAGTGCTTGGGCTAGTTTTAAAAAGCACAATGCCAACATGGATACCTTGGTTGCTCTGGGAACCCTAGTAGCCTATGGCTATAGCCTAGTTGCCCTCTTTGCAGGTCTCCCCGTTTACTTTGAAAGTGCTGCATTTATCTTCTTCTTCGTTCTTATGGGAGCCGTTTTTGAGGAGAAAATGCGGAAAAATACTTCCCAAGCTGTGGAGAAATTACTTGACTTGCAGGCTAAAACTGCAGAAGTCTTGCGTGAGGATAACTATGTTCAAGTCCCTTTGGAGCAAGTCAAGGTAGGTGACCTGATTCGAGTGCGTCCCGGTGAAAAGATTGCGGTTGATGGTGTCGTAGTAGAAGGTATCTCTAGTATTGATGAGTCTATGGTGACAGGTGAGAGCCTACCAGTGGACAAGACAGTTGGAGATACCGTCATTGGTTCAACCATCAATAATAGTGGAACACTTGTTTTTAGAGCAGAAAAAGTTGGTTCAGAGACTGTTTTGGCTCAGATTGTGGATTTTGTGAAGAAAGCTCAGACAAGTCGTGCGCCGATTCAGGACTTGACGGATAAAATTTCAGGGATTTTTGTCCCAGCAGTTGTCATTTTAGGGATTGTGACCTTTTGGGTTTGGTTCGTCTTGCTCAGGGATAGTGTAGTTGTGCTTGGAGCGAGCTTTGTATCTTCGCTTCTCTATGGAGTAGCAGTTCTGATTATTGCCTGCCCTTGTGCCTTGGGTCTCGCAACACCGACGGCTCTTATGGTAGGGACAGGACGCAGTGCCAAGATGGGAGTTCTCCTCAAAAATGGAACGGTTTTACAGGAAATCCAGAAAGTTCAAACTATCGTCTTTGATAAGACCGGGACTTTGACTGAAGGGAAACCTGTGGTCACAGATATCATCGGCGACGAAGTAGAAGTGCTTGGATTGGCAGCTTCCTTGGAAGAAACTTCTCAACACCCACTGGCTGAGGCTATTGTTAAGCGAGCTAGAGAAACTGGACTTGAGCTTCACACTGTTGAAAATTTCCAAGCCTTGCACGGAAAAGGTGTTTCAGGGAAAATCAATGGAAAACAAGTTTTACTTGGAAATGCTAAAATGCTGGATGGCATGGACATTTCTAGCGCTTATCAGGAGAAACTAGAAGAACTGGAAAAAGAAGCTAAGACAGTTGTGTTCTTAGCTGTTGACAATGAAATCAAAGGCTTGCTTGCTCTGCAAGATATTCCTAAGGAAAATGCTAAGCTTGCCATCAGTCAGTTGAAAAAACGAGGTCTTAAAACAGTCATGCTGACAGGAGACAATGCAGGTGTGGCGCGTGCTATTGCAGATCAGATTGGAATCGAAGAGGTCATTGCAGGTGTCTTGCCAGAAGAAAAAGCCCATGAAATCCATAAACTACAAGCGGCTGGCAAAGTAGCCTTTGTTGGGGACGGTATCAATGACGCTCCTGCCCTCAGTGTAGCAGATGTTGGAATTGCTATGGGAGCTGGAACAGATATCGCTATCGAGTCAGCAGATTTGGTGTTGACAACCAATAACCTCCTAGGAGTGGTTCGTGCCTTCGACATGAGTAAGAAAACCTTTAATCGAATTTTGCTCAATCTTTTCTGGGCCTTTATCTACAATGTCGCCGGAATTCCGATTGCGGCAGGAGTCTTTTCAGGTGTTGGACTGGCCCTCAATCCAGAACTGGCAGGTCTAGCCATGGCCTTTAGTTCTGTATCTGTTCTGACTAGTTCACTCTTACTCAACTTTAGTAAAATAGATTAAAAGCGGGCTTGCTCGCTTTTTATTATAAAACAGAGTTTAAAAACGTTTTCAAACTGTACTGTAATAGAGAATAAAAACTTCTGAGCAGATTCTTAGTAAAGTCAAAATAAATGTGATAAATTAGTATTGTAAAAATTTACTGAAACGTTTTCAAAAACTATATGAAACCTTTTTTAGTAGATTTAAAAATATTTGAAGGAGAGTTATCATTATGACTCAAGGGAAAATTACTGCATCTGCAGCAATGCTTAATGTATTGAAAACATGGGGCGTAGACACAATCTACGGTATCCCATCAGGAACACTCAGCTCATTGATGGATGCTTTGGCTGAAGACAAAGATATCCGCTTCTTGCAAGTTCGTCACGAAGAAACAGGTGCTCTTGCAGCGGTTATGCAAGCTAAATTCGGCGGCTCAATCGGGGTTGCAGTTGGTTCAGGTGGTCCAGGTGCGACTCACTTGATTAACGGTGTTTACGATGCAGCTATGGATAACACTCCATTCCTAGCAATCCTTGGATCACGTCCAGTTAACGAACTCAACATGGATGCTTTCCAAGAATTGAACCAAAACCCAATGTACAACGGTATCGCTGTATACAACAAACGTGTAGCTTACGCTGAGCAATTGCCAAAAGTAATCGACGAAGCTTGCCGTGCTGCAGTTTCTAAAAAAGGTCCAGCTGTTGTTGAAATCCCAGTAAACTTCGGTTTCCAAGAAATCGACGAAAATTCATACTACGGTTCAGGTTCATACGAACGTTCATTCATCGCTCCTGCTTTGAACGAAGTTGAAATCGACAAAGCTGTTGAAATCTTGAACAATGCTGAACGTCCAGTTATCTATGCTGGTTACGGTGGTGTTAAAGCTGGTGAAGTGATTACTGAATTGTCACGTAAAATCAAAGCACCAATCATCACAACTGGTAAAAACTTTGAAGCCTTTGAATGGAACTATGAAGGTTTGACAGGTTCTGCTTACCGTGTTGGTTGGAAGCCAGCCAACGAAGTGGTCTTTGAAGCAGACACAGTTCTTTTCCTTGGTTCAAACTTCCCATTTGCTGAAGTTTACCAAGCATTCAAGAATACTGAAAAATTCATCCAAGTGGATATCGACCCTTACAAACTTGGTAAACGTCATGCCCTAGACGCTTCAATCCTTGGTGATGCAGGTCAAGCAGCTAAAGCTATCCTTGACAAAGTGAACCCAGTTGAATCTACTCCATGGTGGCGTGCAAACGTTAAGAACAACCAAAACTGGCGTGATTACATGAACAAAATCGAAGGTAAAACTGAGGGTGAATTGCAATTGTATCAAGTTTACAATGCAATCAACAAACATGCTGATCAAGACGCTATCTACTCAATCGACGTAGGTGACACTACTCAAACATCTACTCGTCACCTTCACATGACACCTAAGAACATGTGGCGGACATCTCCACTCTTTGCGACAATGGGTATTGCCCTTCCTGGTGGTATCGCTGCTAAGAAAGACAATCCAGATCGCCAAGTATGGAACATCATGGGTGACGGTGCATTCAACATGTGCTACCCAGACGTTATCACAAACGTTCAATACGACCTTCCAGTTATCAACGTTGTCTTCTCAAATGGTAAATATGCCTTCATCAAGGACAAATACGAAGACACAAACAAACACTTGTTTGGTTGTGACTTCCCTAATGCTGACTATGCGAAAATCGCTGAAGCTCAAGGTGCTGTAGGATTTACAGTTGACCGTATCGAAGACATCGATGCAGTTGTTGCAGAAGCTGTTAAACTCAACAAAGAAGGTAAAACTGTTGTGATCGATGCTCGCATCACTCCACACCGTCCACTTCCAGTAGAAGTACTTGAATTGGATCCAAAACTTCACTCAGAAGAAGCAATCAAAGACTTCAAGGAAAAATACGAAGCAGAAGAACTCGTACCATTCCGCCTCTTCTTGGAAGAAGAAGGTTTGCAATCACGCGCAATTAAATAATTCCTCTCGTCGAAAATCAAATTTAAACTGTGTTATCTTCACCTTGCCGTACTTCAGTACTGCCTGCGGTTCGATGCCTTGTTTATTCTTTGATTTTCTTAGAGCGAAACTTAAAAAGATCGGAGCAATCCGGTCTTTTTATGGAGGATAGTAAATGAATTTAAATCAATTAGATATTATCGTTTCCGATGTTCCACAAGTCTGTGCTGACTTGGAGCGTATTTTGGATAAAAAATCCGATTATGTTGATGACAGTTTTGCTCAGTTTACGATTGGCAGTCACTGTCTGATGTTGTCCCAAAATCATTTGATTCCTTTGGAAGATTTTCAGTCAGGAATCATTCTTCATATCGAGGTTGAGGATGTAGACCAGAATTACCAACGGTTGAAAGAACTTGGTATCCAGGTTTTAAACGGACCAACTGTAACCGATTGGGGAACAGAGTCCTTATTAGTTAAAGGGCCTGCTGGTCTAGTGATTGATTTTTATCGTATGAAGTAGGTAATTCTATTATCAAATTTTTTATCTAAACATTCTTGGAGTGAAACTTAAAAAGATCGGAGCAATTCGATCTTTTTTGTATTTATGCGACTTTCAGTCCGTCTCGCTCCGTTAGGTGCGAGACAAAAAACCACCCGTTTTCACGGGTGGTTATGATTTCTACACTTATTGTTTGGCTTCCTGTTTTAATTGTTGCACCTGTTCCTCGTACTGGACAAGCTCCCTGTCTTTTATATTGATAGTCGCTTCTGCTTCAGCAATGCGGCTTCTCAGATCTTGAGTCTTGTTATGGTGATAGCTAATACCAATAGCACTACCAGCAATGATCCCGATTACTAGACAAGTAAAAATCACCAAAATCAAGGGAGCAGATAGTTGTGTAAAGACAAGACTGACAGTTACTGTTTGACGATTGAGTAGACCAAATGAGATCACAATGACTAATAAGCTCAAACCGCCAATTAGATAAGCCTTATCTTTCAGTGACAATTCATTAAATTTTTTTAGCATAAGTTCCTTTTCTCCTGACTATGTTGATAGAAAACTACACACCATTTAGGTATTAACAAAATTCATTTTACTAGAAAATTTCGATACTGTCAATAATTTCTAACGGCTTATTTACCATCAATCAATCGATTCATTGAAAAGGAGTATTCATTTTCTAATATTTGATTGAGTAAACAGAACGGAGCAATTCGGTCTTTTTTCTGTTCCCTCTTTCTTATAACAAGATTGTGATAGTTTATATCTTTATAACAAAAGTTTTAAAGACTTGATTGTTTTGAAAGAATATTTTAAAATAAGATTCAGTAAAAATGAAAGAGGTTTTGAAAATGTCTGAAAAACAAATGAAAATTTTAGGTTGGGTAGCGACCTTTATGTCTGTTATGATGTATGTGTCTTACTTCCCACAAATCATGAACAATCTGGCTGGTCAAAAAGGAAATTTCATCCAGCCCTTGGTTGCTGCCATCAACTGTAGTCTCTGGGTTTACTACGGTCTTTTCAAAAAAGAAAGAGATATCCCCCTTGCAGCAGCTAATGCACCAGGTATTATTTTTGGCCTAGTGACGGTTATTACAGCTTTGATTTAAAAGGAACAGAGGAGACTAGTTTTCAGTCTTCTTTTTTGTTTCAGGGGAGGCTATTTACTTTTTCTAGAGGATAATTTTTTAAAAAACAATCTGATAAACTTAAATAGTAGAATAGTATCAGTATGTCACAGTATTTTATAAGAAAAGGTTTACAGAATAAGTTATAATATAAGTAAATGAACAAGCAAATAAGAAAGTGAGTAGAGTTATGACCGAAAAACTGACTTTTCCGGATGGTTTCTTGTGGGGCGGAGCGACAGCTGCCAACCAGTGTGAGGGTGCTTATAATTTAGAAGGTCGTGGATTGGCGAATGTGGATGTCGTCCCCATCGGTCCAGATCGTGAAGCCATTATCACAGGTCAGAAAAAGATGTTTTCGTTTGAGGAGGGCTATTTTTACCCAGCCAAGCAAGCTATTGATATGTACCATCATTACAAGGAAGATATTGCCCTTTTTGCGGAAATGGGCTTTAAGACTTATCGTCTATCCATTGCTTGGACTCGGATTTTTCCTAAGGGCGACGAAACAGTGCCAAATGAAGCTGGTCTAGCCTTTTATGAGGATTTATTTAAGGAGTGCCACAAGTATGGTATCCAACCTCTGGTGACTATCACTCATTTCGACTGTCCTATGCACTTGATTACAGAGTACGGTGGTTGGCGCAATCGTCGGATGTTAGACTTCTATGAAAAACTTTGTCGCACACTCTTTACCCGCTATAAGGGTTTGGTCAAATATTGGCTTACCTTCAACGAAATCAACATGATTCTCCATGCCCCCTTTATGGGAGCTGGGCTCTGTTTTGAAGAAGGAGAAAATCAAGAACTGGTTAAATATCAGGCTGCACACTATGAGTTGGTAGCTTCAGCTCTTGCGACAAAGATTGCCCACGAAATTGACCCAGAAAATAAGGTGGGATGTATGTTGGCTGCAGGGCAATACTATCCTAACACAGCCCATCCAAGAGACTACTGGGCAGCCATGGAGGAAGACCGCAAGAGTTACTTCTTCATTGATGTTCAAGCGCGTGGGGAATACCCAAACTATGCCAAGAAGCAGTGGGAGCGTGAGCGAATCGAGATTCAAATGACTGCAGAAGATTTAGAGTTGTTGAAGGACAATACTGTTGACTTTGTTTCCTTCTCTTACTATGCAAGTCTAGTAGCCTCAGGTGATCCAGAAGTTAAAGAATTAACTGCTGGAAATGTTTTTGCCTCTCTCAAAAATCCTTATCTTGAATCCTCAGAATGGGGATGGCAGATTGACCCACTTGGCTTTCGCATCACCCTCAATGCCATCTGGGATCGTTACCAAAAGCCTATGTTCATCGTAGAAAATGGACTCGGTGCTATGGATACACCGGATGAAAATGGTTATGTAGCAGATGACTATCGGATTGCTTACTTAGAAGCTCACATCAAGGCTATGCGAGATGCCATTTACCAAGATGGAGTTGACTTGCTTGGTTATACGACTTGGTGCTGTATCGATCTGGTTTCAGCTGGAACAGGCGAAATGAACAAGCGCTATGGCTTTATCTATGTGGATCGAGATAATGCTGGTCATGGAAGCCTCAAACGTAGCAAGAAGAAATCCTTCTACTGGTACAAGGATGTCATTGCTAGCAATGGTGCAATCATTGAGTAGATCACATTTATTCACTATTTTTATAAAATCTTCTCCCTACTTTATAAGATGTGAAAAAGAGTTCAACTGGAACTCTTTTTTTGCTATAATGAGGGGAGAAAAATCAGACAGGAGATCGACATGTCAGAACCATTATTTTTACAATCAGTTATGCAAGAAAAAATCTGGGGTGGTACCAAGCTACGTGATGAGTTTGGATACGACATCCCAAGTGAAAAAATCGGAGAATATTGGGCCATCTCAGCCCATCCAAATGGTGTCTCTAAAGTTGCCAATGGTCGCTACGAGGGAACAGATCTTGCTACTTTATATGCAGAGCACCGTGAATTGTTTGGCAATCGTCCAGAACCTGTATTTCCACTGTTGACTAAGATTCTGGATGCTAACGACTGGCTCAGTGTTCAAGTTCATCCAGACGATGCTTACGGACTCGAGCATGAAGGCGAACTTGGAAAAACAGAATGCTGGTACATCATCGCTGCGGATGAAGGTTCAGAGATTATCTATGGTCACAATGCCAAGTCAAAAGAAGAACTCCGCCAGCAAATCGAGGACAAGAACTGGGATGCCTTATTGACAAAAGTTCCTGTAAAGGCTGGAGATTTCTTCTATGTACCAAGTGGCACCATGCACGCTATCGGGGCAGGCATCTTAATTCTTGAAACCCAGCAGTCTAGCGATACCACTTACCGTGTCTATGACTTTGACCGCAAGGACGATAATGGCAACTTGCGTGAACTTCACCTTGAAAAATCTATCGATGTCTTGAATATTGGAGAGCCTGCCAATAGCCGTCCTGTGACTATCAAAGCTGATGATTTGCGTTCGACCTTACTTGTTTCGAATGATTTCTTTGCAGTTTACAAGTGGGAAATAACTGGAAAAGTTGACTTTGAAAAGACAGCTGACTACAGTTTGTTTAGTGTCTTAGCTGGCCAAGGTCAACTGACTGTTGATGGGAAAAACTATCCAATCCAAAAAGGTAGCCACTTTATCCTACCAAGTGATGTTGAAGCTTGGACCTTGGAAGGGCAAGGTTTGGAATTGATTGTTAGCCATCCATAAAAAAGAAAGGGCCTGAGTTTACTACTCAAGTCCTTTTTAATTACATAAATTGGGCGATGAAGACAACGATGATGATGATTGGAATGATGAAACGAAGAAGGAAGAGCCAGACTTGGAACAGTCCCTGTTTCCATGCTGTTTCATCGAGATGGAGTTCCTCCATTGCAAGAGCCTTTTTAAAGATATAGCCTGTAAAAAGTGAAAGGCAGAGAGCTCCAAATGGCATGAGGAGGTTGGAAACCAAGAAGTCCATAGCGTCAAAGAAAGTCTTCCCAAAGATGTGAACATCTGCCATGACACCATAAGATAGGGCTGAAGGAATTCCAAAGACAAAGGTCAAAATTCCTAAAATAACACTCCACTTAGCACGCTTGCTGTTGTCCTGGTTGGTGATATTGCCCACATTGATTTCCAGCATGACGACAGAAGAAGTGACCGTCGCAAAGAGGAAGAGCAAGAGGAAAAGGATGTAGAAAATGGTTCCAAAAGGCATCTTGTCAAAGAGTTGAGGCAAGACGATAAAGAGCAAGCTCGGTCCCCCTTCAGATTGGATATTGAAGGCTGACATAGCAGGGAAAATGGCTAGACCTGCCATGATGGACACCGAGATGTTCATTGCTACAATAGAAATTCCTGACTGGACTAGATTGGTTTTCTGATCCAAATAAGAAGCATATGTCAGCATGGCTGTAACCCCTAGTGAAAGGGCAAAGAAAGATTGTCCCAGAGCATAGAGGAGACCAGCACTGGTCAGTTTTGAAAAGTCTGGTTTGAGGAAGTAAAGAACCCCTTCCATGGCATTTGGCAAACTGAGAGAACGACCGATGATGACGACAAAGATGATAAAGAGCAGGGGCATCATGACTTTCGATGCTCTTTCAATCCCTTTTTGAACCCCACGTGATACAATAAAGATATTCAATAAGATAAAGGCCGCTTGAGCTCCTAGGGCAATGGCTGGATTTGAAATGATTGAAGTAAATAATTGAGCATAATCACCAGTTCCGCTAAGTTGGAACAATTTTCCAAACTCAATGCCTAGATAGACTAAAATCCATCCTCCAATAACACTGTAGAAAGATAAGAGGATAAAGAGGGCGAAGGCACCAATCCAACCGATAAAGTTGTACTTGCTATTCTTGCCGAGTTTTCCAAAGGTTTTGATTGCTGAGACACCAGCACTTCGGCCGAGAGCAAATTCAGCCAGCAAAAGGGGGAAACCAATTAAAATAGTGGAAATGAGAAAGACAAGTAAAAAGCCTCCTCCACCATTAGCAGCAGTCATGTAGGGGAATTTCCAAACGGCACCAAGTCCGATGGCTGAACCAGCAGATGCTAGGATAAAGCCCAGTTTAGAACCCCATTGCGATTTTTCAGACATAGTTAAACTCCTAAAATTAGTATTACAAAAGAAAAAGCTACTGCCCTTGGCAAATAGCCTCATCAGTACTCAAAATGAGCCTTTCTTTTGATTGATAGACTTGACTATCCTATCATGTTTTCTAAGGTCTGTCAAGAAAACCATTTTCATGTTATGATAAAGTAAAAAATTTCGCAAAAACGCTTGACTCTGACCTAGGGGGAGGGGTTATACTATCAATGTAATACTCTTCGAAAATCAAATTCAAACCACGTCAGCGTCGCCTTACCGTACTCAAGTACAGCCTGCGGCTAGCTTCCTAGTTTGCTCTTTGATTTTCATTGAGTATAAGGAGGAAATCATGTACCATATAAAAGAAGCTGCCCAGCTTTCGGGTGTCTCTGTCAAGACCCTGCATCACTACGACAAGATAGGACTCTTAGTTCCTTTAAAGTTAGAAAACGGTTATCGAACCTACAGTCAGGAGGATTTGGAACGCCTTCAGGTCATTCTTTACTACAAATATCTAGGTTTTTCTTTAGAAAAAATAGCAGAGCTGTTAAAGGAAGATAAATCAGATTTATTGCCTCACTTGACTAGACAGTTGGACTATTTGACTCGAGAAAGGCAACATCTGGATACCTTGATTTCCACCTTGCAAAAAACCATTCAAGAACAAAAAGGAGAAAGAGAAATGAGCATTCAAGAGAAATTCGCAGGATTTAACTATCAAGACCATCAAAAATACCACCAAGAGGCGGTAGAGAAGTATGGACAAGATGTGATGGACCAAGCGCTGGAGCGCCAAAAAGGTCACGAAGACGAAGCTACGGCTGCCTTCAATCAAGTCTTTCGAGCCTTGTCACAAAATCTTCAAGCTGGTCTACCTGTAACAGCAACCGAAAATCAAGAAGAAGCCGCTAAACTCTTGCAAGCCATCCGTACTTATGGATTTGACTGCTCTATTGAGGTATTTGGTTATATCGGTAAAGGCTACGTCTACAACCCAGAATTTAAGGAAAACATTGACAAATTTGGACCTGGAACAGCCCAGTACACATCAGATGTGATTGCCTATTATGTCCAAACTCAGACAAAATAAAATCGGAGGAGCATTCTTCCGATTTTTACTAAATTCAAGCACTACTTGCTTAATAATTTTTCTACTACATTTAGTTTTCGCATGGTCAAATCTACATTAAAAAGCTTTTCAAGATAGTTGGTACTGAGCTTTTTTCGTTTTGCAGTTCTAGGGAGATAGAGGTAAAGACAATGGTTACCGATACAAATTTCTTCTTCACCGTAATCAATTTTCAATTTTTCTAAAGGGAGACTTTGAATAGATTCTTGATAAAAAATCACATGTATACGGTCATAAAGATAGTGTTCTCCAAACGGGTTTTCTTGGACAATTTTTTTAAAATCACTTTTGTTCTTGATAACCATTTTTAAGTCGGCCCCAATTTTTTCCTTTATCAGAGTATGAACACATTCTCGTATTTCTTCTAAATCTAAATCACTTTCAAGAATGATATTCCCACTTTGAATATAGGTTCGAACTTGTTGAAAACCGGCTTCTGTTAAGATATCTACTAGATAAGACATTTTAGGGATAGCATTTTTTCCATTAGGAGTAACTCCCCTTAACAAGATAATATGTTCCAAAGGACTTCCTTTCTTTTGGGGCTGATTTAGCCATTAAATAATTCAGATTTAGATTGGGTTTGATCCCGCCACCCAACCAGTACAGAGGGCAGAAGTGATGTTAAACCCACCCGTGTGGGCATTGATATCCAGTACCTCGCCAGCAAAGTGGAGTCCAGGTACCAGCTTACTTTCTAGAGTTTTGGGATTGATTTCCTTGAGACTGACGCCCCCTTTGGTAACAAAGGACTTAGCAAGGGACATTTTACCAGTTACAGGAATTTTAAGTCCCTTGATAGACTGGACAAGTTGTTCGCGTTCCTTTTCAGTCAGTTGTTTGACTTTGTCAGGATAGCCTGGCACAAAAAATTCTGCCAAGCGTTCTGGAAGTAAAGTTTTTAAGGCATTTTTTAGAGATTTTTCCCGATTTTCTTCTAGAAATGTAGCCAAGTCTTTCTCAGAAAGTTGAGGTAGAACATCCAGTGAGAGAACCTCTCCGCCCTTGACAAAGCTGGACATACGCAGAGCAGCAGGGCCTGACAAACCAAAGTGGGTAAAGAGCAAATCGTGAGTGATGACATGCTTACCATAGCTTAGGGTCACATCGTCCAATGAAATTCCTTGCAAGGCCTTGTGTGGAAAATCTGTCAACAAAGGACTTTCAGCGGCTTCAAGATCGGTAATGGTATGCTTAAAATGACGGGCAATCTCGTGACCAAAACCAGTCGAACCAGTAGAGGGATAGGATTTCCCACCAGTTGTGACAATGAGTTTCTCACAAGTGAAGGTTTGGTCTGCGGACTTAAGGACAAACTGGTCGTCTATCTTTTTAACCGAAACAATCTCCGTTTGAGTAGCAACTCGACCACCGAGTTCAGTGATTTTCTTTTCCAAGGCCTCGATAATGGTCCGAGACTTGTCACTAGCAGGAAAGACGCGTCCGTGGTCTTCGACCTTAAGTTTAACACCATTTTCTGTAAAAAAATTAATGATATCATGGTTATCAAATTGGGAGAAGACACTGTAGAGAAAGCGCCCATTTCCAGGGATGCCAGCTAGTAGGTCATCTAGAGTTCCGTTGTTGGTTACATTGCAACGTCCCCCACCAGTACCAGCTAATTTTTTTCCAAGTTTCCGATTTTTTTCGATGAGGAGGGTTTTCTGTCCATAAAAGCTACTGGAAATCGTAGCCATCATACCAGCAGGACCTCCACCAATGACGATAGTATCAAAATGTTTCATAGCTCTATTGTACCACAAAAAAACAAGAGATGAAGTCACCTCTTGTCAAGAATGCAATTAATCAATTTCATACCCCATCAGCAAACCACCATCTTCTGCATAAAAACTGCAGAGACCAGATGTTGGGAGAATTTTAATATCCGCCTGTGGGAAGGTTTCACGTATTCGGTCTGAAAGCTGTTGGCAACATTTCTCGTTATTACGTTGAGCCATGACAATACGGCCACCAGCATATCCAGCTTTAATGATTTCATCATAGGCAGCTTGAACTGATTTCTTTGGTCCTCGTGCTTTTTGTAGCAATTCGAGAGTTCCAGTTTCACTAGCTTCTCCGACCATACGGATATTGAGAAGGCCAACGACCGTACCGATAAGCTTGCTCAAACGGCCGTTCTTCACCAAGTTATCGACTTTAGCTAGGACAAAAAGTAACTTGGTTTTTTCTTGATAGGCGGTGATAGCTTCAACCACTTCTTCAAAAGATAAGCCCTGGTCGATCAAGTCATTCACTTTTTCTACGAGCAAGTCAACTTCCCCACCAGCAGACAAACTATCAATTATATGAATTTTAGTATCAGGATGTTCTTCCAGATAAATATTTTTTGCTAGTTGAGCACTATTGTGGCTTCCAGAAAGAGTACCAGTGATGGTTACTAGGAAAATGTTTTTGGCTCCTTCAAATGCTCGCAAATAATCATCTGGGCTTGGACAAGCTGATTTTGAAGCTTCTGCAGTTGCATACATGGTTTCCATCATTTGGTCAATGTCAAGACTGGCATCATCAACAAAGACCTGATCAGCTACTTGAATGGTTAAGGGCACACTTACAAAGGTCGTGTCAATAGCTGGTCTTGCCAGCTGACGATAATCACAACCAGAGTCAGCAATAATCTTCCAAGTCATAGAAATTCTCCATCTTTGTCAGTTATACATTGACAAAGGTTCTGTCTTTTTTTACAATTATATCATGAAAACCCTTGAAACAAAAGCCTCATCCGTCTGTTGTGACAAGTAGAAAGAAAATGTTATGTCTGAACGTAGAATCTCTGAAAAGTCTCTTGAAAATCTCAGAAAATCAAACCAAGAATCCAATTTATTAACTAGAGAAGCCATCGAAACAGCCCTCTTGCAGCTCTTGGAAAAAAAGGATTTGACCAAGATTAGTATTTCTGAATTGGTCAAACGTGCAGGCGTTTCGCGTGCGGCCTTTTACCGCAATTATGATTCCAAAGAGGAAATTTTAGAGAGCGTCTTTAAACGAACTGTCCACAATATTATGGAACAGTTGCACCATTATGATTTAAAGACAGACCTTTATCTGGTCTGGGTTCACCTTTTCCGAGAAGCAAGAAAGGAAGCCAGAGTGATTCAGTTGGCCTTGGATTACCATCTGGAAAAAATCTTTGTCCAAGCCATGCAGGAGTTTCTGGAAAAATACCATGGAAAATCAAAAGGTGTCAGCTCTTATCTTCATTCCTTCTGGAGTTCGGCCATTGTCTCTGTTCTCCTAAAATGGATCAAGGATGGCATGAAGGTACCTGCTGAAAAGATTGCGGATTTACGCTTACCATTTTTTAAAAAATAGATAAAAAGGAGAAAAGAGATGACTGAAAAAAGACTAGCCTGGGATGAGTATTTTGCAGCTCAAGCCCTATTAATTGCCAATCGTTCCACTTGTAAGCGTGCCAAAGTAGGCGCGATTCTGGTAAAGGATAATAAGGTTATTTCCACGGGTTACAATGGTTCGGTGTCAGGTACCGAGCATTGTATTGATCACGAATGTCTGGTCATTGAAGGTCACTGTGTTCGCACCCTTCATGCCGAGGTCAATGCAATCCTTCAAGGTGCAGAACGTGGTGTTCCTAAAGGCTTTACAGCCTATGTGACCCATTTTCCTTGTCTGAATTGCACCAAACAATTGCTTCAGGTCGGTTGCAAGCGCGTGGTTTATATTAATCAGTACCGAATGGACGACTATGCCCAATACCTTTATCAAGAAAAAGGAACAGAATTGACCCATCTACCACTTGAGACAGTACAGGCAGCTCTTAAAGAGGCTGATTTAATGTAAAAATTATCAAAAATAAATGGTTTAGAAAGATTTTTAAACCGTTTTTTGGTATAATAAGAAGAATAAATTGAAAGAAGGAATTCCAAAAATGGGAAAAATTGAAGTTATTAATCATCCACTGATTCAACACAAATTGTCAATCTTGCGTCGTACAGATACTTCTACAAAAGCTTTTCGTGAGCTAGTAAATGAGATTGCAATGTTGATGGGGTATGAAGTACTTCGTGATCTTCCACTAGAAGATGTGGAAATCGAAACACCAATCACAAAAACAGTTCAAAAACAATTGGCAGGTAAGAAATTGGCTATCGTTCCAATCTTGCGTGCAGGTATCGGGATGGTTGATGGTCTCTTGAGCTTGGTTCCAGCCGCTAAAGTTGGTCACATCGGTATGTACCGTGATGAAGAAACGCTTCAACCAGTTGAATACTTGGTGAAATTGCCTGAGGACATTGACCAACGTCAAATTTTTGTAGTAGACCCAATGTTGGCAACAGGTGGTTCAGCAATCTTGGCTGTTGATTCTCTTAAAAAACGTGGCGCATCAAATATCAAATTTGTCTGCCTTGTATCTGCTCCAGAAGGTGTTAAAGCCCTTCAAGAAGCTCATCCAGATGTAGAAATCTTTACAGCAGCCTTGGATGAACGCTTGAACGAACACGGTTATATCGTTCCAGGTCTTGGAGATGCTGGAGACCGCTTGTTCGGTACGAAATAAGATCGAAAAGAAGAATGACTTGGAAAAGAAGCTCCAGTCACGAAAGGAGGTTGAATTTTTGTTTCTGTCTGATGAAAACAGAGCAAAAATTTGACCTTTTTTGACCAAGATATTATAATAGTCTTATCTTCAGTCATTTGACCAACAAAATTAAAACTCAAAAGGAGAAATAAATGATTCCTGTAGTTATTGAACAAACAAGCCGTGGAGAACGTTCTTACGATATTTACTCACGTCTTCTCAAAGACCGCATCATTATGCTGACAGGCCCAGTTGAAGACAATATGGCTAACTCTGTTATTGCCCAATTGCTTTTCTTAGATGCCCAAGATAGTACAAAAGATATTTACCTTTATGTCAATACACCTGGTGGTTCCGTTTCAGCTGGTTTGGCAATCGTTGATACCATGAACTTTATCAAGGCCGATGTCCAAACCATTGTTATGGGAATGGCAGCATCTATGGGGACGGTCATTGCATCAAGTGGAGCAAAAGGCAAACGTTTCATGCTTCCAAATGCAGAGTATATGATCCACCAACCAATGGGTGGTACAGGTGGAGGTACTCAGCAAACCGATATGGCGATCGCTGCAGAACACTTGCTTAAAACTCGTAATACTTTGGAAAAAATCTTGGCTGAAAATTCAGGTCAGTCAATCGAAAAAGTCCATGCAGATGCAGAACGAGATAACTGGATGAGCGCCCAGGAAACACTTGAATATGGCTTTATTGATGAAATCATGGCCAACAATTCATTGAATTAATGGTGATAGAAGGCAAACTCGACTGGGTTTGCTTTTTTTGGTATAATAGGGAGAGATTTCTTAGAAAGAGGATTTATCATGTTTGAAAAAGTCAATCGATCTGGCTTGATTATCTATCTTTACTATAATCGTGATGCCAAAAAACTGCAGGATTATGGAGATATTACCTATCATTCCAAGAAACATCGTTACTTACAGCTTTATGTTCCAACTCAAGAAGTGGAGCAATTGGTCGGGCGCTTGGGCAAGGAAAAATTTATAAAAAAAGTTAGAGTTTGTCATATCCAAGAGTTGGAAACACCCTTTGTGGGCAATCTTTATCGAGAGGAAAACGTTATCATCGAAAAAGTCTAAGAAAAGTGTTGACAATTTTCTGATAATTCGGTATATTCTTAACATGCTATTTATTTAAGAATAAGGAGACAAAAAAGATGAAGAAAAAATTTGCCCTATCGTTTGTGGCGCTTGCAAGTGTAGCACTTCTTGCAGCCTGTGGAGAAGTGAAGTCTGGAGCGTCAAACGCTGCTGGTAATTCAGTAGATGAAAAGACAATCAAAATTGGATTTAACTTTGAAGAAACTGGTGCCGTAGCAGCCTACGGAACATCTGAACAAAAAGGTGCCCAACTTGCTGTTGATGAAATCAATGCAGCAGGTGGTATCGATGGAAAACAAATCGAAGTAGTTGATAAAGATAACAAGTCTGAAACAGCTGAGGCAGCTTCAGTAACAACTAACCTTGTAACCCAATCTAAAGTATCAGCAATCGTAGGACCTGCGACATCTGGTGCAACTGCAGCTGCGGTAGCGAACGCTACAAAAGCTGGTGTTCCATTGATTTCGCCAAGTGCGACTCAAGATGGATTGACTAAAGGTCAAGATTACCTCTTTATCGGAACTTTCCAAGATAGCTTCCAAGGAAAAATTATCTCAAACTATGTTACTGAGAAATTGCAAGCTAAGAAAGTCGTTCTTTACACTGATAATGCCAGTGACTATGCTAAAGGTATTGCTAAATCTTTCCGCGAATCATACAAGGGTGAAATCGTTGCAGATGAAACTTTCGTAGCAGGTGATACAGACTTCCAAGCAGCCCTTACAAAAATGAAAGGGAAAGACTTTGATGCGATCATTGTTCCTGGTTACTACACTGAAGCTGGTAAAATTGTAAACCAAGCGCGTGGTATGGGAATTGACAAACCAATCGTTGGTGGTGATGGATTCAACGGTGAAGAGTTTGTACAACAAGCAACTGCTGAAAAAGCATCAAACATCTACTTTATCTCAGGCTTCTCAACTACTGTAGAAGTTTCAGCTAAAGCAAAAGCTTTCCTTGATGCTTACCGCGCTAAGTACAATGAAGAGCCTTCAACATTTGCAGCCTTGGCTTATGACTCAGTTCACCTTGTAGCAAACGCAGCAAAAGGTGCTAAAAACTCTGGCGAAATCAAGGATAACCTTGCTAAAACAAAAGATTTTGAAGGTGTAACTGGTCAAACAAGCTTCGATGCAGACCACAACACAGTCAAAACTGCTTACATGATGACCATGAACAATGGTAAGGTTGAAGCAGCAGAAGTTGTAAAACCATAATAGAAAATGTTGAAATAGGGAATGAGCCTTTGACTCACTCCCTGTTTCGATGTTTAATACTCTTCAAAAATCAAATTCAAACTGCGTCAACGTCGCCTTGCCGTACTCAAGTACAGCCTGTGGCTAGTTTCCTAGTTTGCTCTTTGATTTTTATTGAGTATAAGAACTTATAAAAAGTGAGGGAAAACCCTCGAAATTATAAATAGAAAGAGTGAATCTTATGCTCCAACAACTAGTAAATGGTTTGATTCTAGGTAGTGTTTATGCGCTGTTAGCCCTAGGATATACCATGGTTTACGGAATTATCAAGCTCATCAACTTCGCCCACGGTGATATTTATATGATGGGAGCCTTTATCGGTTATTTCTTGATTAATTCTTTTCAAATGAATTTCTTTGTAGCACTTATTGTAGCGATGCTAGCGACAGCCGTCCTTGGTGTCGTAATTGAGTTTCTTGCTTACCGACCTTTGCGCCACTCTACTCGTATTGCTGTTTTGATTACAGCTATTGGGGTTTCTTTCCTATTAGAGTATGGAATGGTCTATCTGGTTGGTGCCAATACCCGTGCCTTCCCTCAAGCGATTCAAACAGTTCGCTATGATTTGGGACCAATTAGCCTAACAAATGTGCAGTTAATGATTTTGGCCATTTCCTTGATTTTGATGATTTTGTTACAAGTCATTGTCCAAAAGACTAAGATGGGGAAAGCCATGCGTGCAGTATCCGTAGATAGCGATGCAGCACAATTGATGGGGATCAATGTAAACCGTACTATCAGCTTTACCTTTGCTTTGGGTTCTGCCCTTGCGGGTGCGGCTGGTGTTCTGATTGCGCTTTATTATAACTCTCTTGAGCCTTTGATGGGGG
This sequence comes from Streptococcus mitis, assembly GCF_002096895.1. Classification (GTDB taxonomy): domain Bacteria; phylum Bacillota; class Bacilli; order Lactobacillales; family Streptococcaceae; genus Streptococcus; species Streptococcus mitis_AH. Next base: position 584,983 of record NZ_NCVI01000020.1, read on the forward strand.
TTACTCCAGGTCTTAAATCTTTCGTTGCCGCAGTACTTGGTGGTATCGGAATTATTCCTGGTGCGGCTCTTGGTGGCTTTGTAATTGGTCTATTGGAAACCTTTGCGACAGCCTTTGGAATGTCAGACTTCCGTGATGCCATTGTTTATGGAATCTTGTTGTTGATCTTGATTGTCCGTCCAGCTGGTATCCTTGGTAAAAATGTGAAAGAGAAGGTGTAAACGATGAAAGAAAATTTAAAAGTTAATATTCTATGGTTACTCCTTTTGTTAGCTGGATATGGCTTGATTAGTGTACTGGTTTCAGTTGGAGTACTCAATCTATTCTATGTACAGATTTTACAACAAATCGGAATTAATATTATTCTGGCTGTTGGTCTCAACTTAATCGTTGGTTTTTCAGGACAATTTTCACTTGGGCATGCTGGTTTTATGGCGATTGGTGCCTACGCAGCAGCTATTATTGGTTCTAAATCACCAACCTACGGTGCCTTCTTTGGAGCTATGCTGGTAGGGGCTTTACTTTCAGGAGCAGTTGCCTTACTTGTCGGAATTCCAACCTTGCGTTTGAAGGGGGATTATCTTGCGGTAGCGACTCTTGGGGTTTCTGAAATTATCCGTATCTTTATCATCAATGGTGGAAGCCTTACAAACGGTGCGGCAGGTATCTTGGGAATTCCAAACTTTACAACTTGGCAAATGGTATACTTCTTTGTCGTGATTACAACCATTGCAACCTTGAACTTCTTGCGTAGCCCAATTGGTCGTTCAACCCTCTCTGTTCGTGAGGACGAGATTGCTGCTGAGTCAGTTGGGGTTAATACGACTAAAATTAAAATCATCGCCTTTGTCTTTGGTGCCATTACTGCAAGTATTGCAGGGTCACTTCAGGCAGGATTTATCGGTTCAGTTGTACCGAAAGATTACACTTTCATCAACTCAATCAACGTTTTGATCATTGTTGTCTTTGGTGGACTTGGTTCCATTACAGGTGCTATTGTTTCAGCTATTGTTCTTGGAATTTTGAATATGCTTCTCCAAGATGTTGCTAGTGTGCGTATGATTATTTATGCTTTGGCCTTGGTATTGGTAATGATTTTCAGACCAGGTGGACTACTTGGGACATGGGAATTGAGCCTATCACGTTTCTTTAAAAAATCTAAGAAGGAGGAACAAAACTAATGGCATTACTTGAAGTAAAACAGTTAACCAAACATTTTGGCGGTCTAACAGCTGTTGGAGATGTGACTCTTGAATTGAACGAAGGGGAATTGGTTGGACTAATCGGTCCAAATGGAGCTGGTAAAACCACCCTTTTCAATCTCTTGACAGGTGTTTATGAACCAAGTGAGGGAACAGTAACACTAGATGGTCACCTTTTGAATGGAAAGTCACCTTATAAGATTGCTTCTTTGGGACTTGGACGTACATTCCAAAATATCCGTCTCTTTAAAGATTTAACAGTTTTGGACAATGTTTTGATTGCTTTTGGCAACCATCACAAACAACATGTTTTTGCTAGTTTCTTACGCTTACCAGCTTTTTACAAGAGTGAAAAAGAATTAAAGGCTAAGGCTTTGGAATTGCTGAAAATTTTTGATTTAGATGGTGATGCAGAGACTCTTGCTAAAAACCTCGCCTATGGACAACAACGTCGTTTGGAAATTGTTCGTGCCCTCGCTACGGAACCTAAAATTCTCTTCTTAGATGAACCAGCAGCAGGTATGAACCCACAGGAAACAGCCGAATTGACTGAGTTAATTCGTCGTATCAAAGATGAATTTAAGATTACGATCATGCTGATTGAACACGATATGAATCTGGTCATGGAAGTGACAGAACGTATCTACGTACTTGAATATGGTCGTTTGATTGCTCAGGGAACTCCAGACGAAATTAAGACCAATAAACGCGTTATCGAAGCTTATCTAGGAGGTGAAGCCTAATGTCTATGTTAAAAGTTGATAATCTTTCTGTGCATTACGGTATGATCCAAGCAGTCCGTGATGTAAGCTTTGAAGTAAATGAAGGAGAGGTTGTTTCCCTTATCGGTGCCAATGGTGCAGGTAAGACAACCATTCTCCGTACCTTGTCTGGTTTGGTTAGACCGAGTTCAGGAAAGATTGAATTTTTAGGTCAAGAAATCCAAAAAATGCCAGCTCAAAAAATCGTGGCAGGTGGTCTTTCACAAGTTCCAGAAGGACGCCACGTCTTTCCTGGCTTAACTGTTATGGAAAATCTTGAAATGGGAGCTTTCTTAAAGAAAAATCGTGAAGAAAATCAAGCCAACTTGAAGAAAGTTTTCTCACGCTTTCCTCGTCTTGAAGAACGGAAGAACCAAGATGCAGCTACTCTTTCAGGGGGAGAACAGCAAATGCTTGCCATGGGACGCGCCCTCATGTCAACACCAAAACTTCTTCTTTTAGATGAACCATCAATGGGACTTGCCCCAATCTTTATCCAAGAGATTTTTGATATCATTCAAGACATCCAGAAACAAGGAACAACCGTCCTCTTGATTGAACAAAATGCCAATAAAGCACTCGCAATCTCTGACCGAGGCTATGTATTGGAAACAGGGAAAATCGTTCTATCAGGAACAGGAAAAGAACTCGCTTCATCAGAAGAAGTCAGAAAAGCATATCTAGGTGGCTAAAAAGGTCCGGGGGACCTTTTTAGTCGGCGGATGAAGATTGCGAAGCAATTATCAAATCCACTGGATTGTTTTAGTCGGTGGATGAGGATTACGAAGTAATCATCATTATAGTCCAGGGGATCTTTTTAGTTGACAGATATAGATTGTAAAGCAATCTTTATCTACATTAAAAGGTTAATTTCTAATAATTGAAAAAAATGGAATGAAACGTTTCTTACATTCATTCAGAGGGCTCGATTTCAGAGCTCTTTTTGCTAGCTTATTCATACTTTTCTGAATTTTGAAAAAGAAATGTAAGCGTTTGATAGATTTACAAAAAGATTGTATAATAGGGATAAGAATAGAAAAGGAGAAGTCTCATGGCAGTTAAAGATTTTATGACCCGCAAGGTAGTTTATATTAGTCCAGATACAACAGTATCTCATGCAGCAGATTTGATGAGAGAGCAAGGGTTGCACCGCTTGCCTGTTATCGAAAATGATCAATTGGTTGGTTTGGTAACTGAGGGAACCATTGCGCAAGCTAGCCCCTCAAAAGCAACAAGTCTTTCTATCTATGAGATGAACTATCTTCTGAATAAGACCAAAGTAAAAGATGTCATGATTCGCGATGTTGTTACTGTGTCAGGCTATGCTAGTCTAGAAGATGCAACTTATCTGATGCTGAAAAACAAGATTGGTATTCTTCCTGTTGTTGATAACCATCAAGTATATGGGGTTATTACTGATCGTGACGTTTTCCAAGCCTTTCTTGAAATTGCTGGTTACGGTGAAGAAGGAATTCGTGTGCGCTTTGTTACAGAAGATGAAGTCGGTGTTCTCGGAAAGATTGTTTCTTTGATTGTAGAAGAAAATTTGAATATCTCCCATACAGTAAATATTCCACGAAAAGATGGTAAGGTGATTATCGAAGTTCAAATCGATGGATCAATCGATTTACCAGCCTTGAAAGAAAAATTTGAATCAGAGAATATTCAAGTAGAAGAAATCACTCGTACTTCAGCAAAAGTCTTGTAAGAAGGGAAGCCGAAAGGCTTCTTTTTACGTGCAATAAGGGATTAGAGCAAAAGATGGAAAGAAATGATAGATTATGGTATAATAAAATGATACAAAAAAGGAGTATTTATGGACATTTCAGAAATTCGTCAGAAAATTGACGCAAATCGTGAAAAATTAGCTTCTTTCAGGGGGTCTCTTTGACCTCGAAGGTTTAGAGGAAGAGATTGCCATCTTGGAAAACAAGATGACAGAACCTGATTTTTGGAACGATAATATCGCGGCCCAAAAAACGTCGCAAGAATTAAATGAATTAAAAAACACCTACAACACCTTCCACAAAATGGAAGAGTTGCAGGATGAAGTTGAAATTTTATTAGACTTTTTAGCTGAAGATGAGTCGGTGCATGAAGAATTGGTAACGCAGTTATCCGAACTTGATAAGATGATGACCAGTTACGAGATGACCTTGCTCTTGTCAGAACCTTATGACCATAATAATGCGATTTTGGAAATCCATCCAGGATCCGGTGGTACTGAGGCTCAGGACTGGGGTGATATGTTGCTTCGTATGTACACTCGCTATGGAAATGCTAAAGGCTTTAAAGTGGAAGTATTGGATTACCAAGCAGGAGATGAAGCTGGTATTAAGTCAGTAACCCTATCATTTGAAGGACCTAATGCCTATGGTCTTCTCAAGTCAGAAATGGGGGTACACCGTTTGGTGCGAATTTCACCATTTGACTCTGCTAAACGTCGCCATACCTCTTTCACATCTGTAGAAGTGATGCCAGAATTAGATGATACCATTGAAGTGGAAATCCGTGAAGATGATATCAAGATGGATACCTTCCGTTCAGGTGGTGCTGGTGGACAAAACGTCAATAAAGTTTCAACAGGGGTGCGATTGACACACATTCCTACGGGAACTGTCGTCCAGTCAACGGTCGATCGTACCCAATATGGAAATAGAGATCGAGCTATGAAGATGTTACAGGCTAAGCTCTATCAAATGGAGCAAGAAAAGAAAGCTGCGGAAGTCGATTCCCTCAAGGGTGAGAAAAAGGAAATCACATGGGGAAGCCAAATTCGTTCTTATGTTTTCACGCCTTATACAATGGTAAAAGATCACCGAACTAGCTTTGAAGTTGCACAAGTAGATAAGGTTATGGATGGAGACCTAGATGGTTTTATCGATGCCTATCTCAAGTGGCGAATCAGTTAAGATAGAAAGGAACTCACATGTCAATCATTGCAATGCGAGATGTTGTCAAAAAGTATGATAACGGAACGACCGCCCTGCGAGGTGTCTCTGTCACTATTGAACCAGGAGAATTTGCCTATATCGTAGGTCCTTCAGGAGCCGGAAAATCAACCTTTATTCGTTCTTTGTATCGCGAAGTAAAAATCGAAAAAGGAAGTTTATCTGTTGCTGGTTTTGATTTGGTTAAAATCAAGAAGAAAGACGTCCCTCTACTCCGTCGTAGTGTTGGGGTTGTCTTCCAAGATTATAAACTGTTACCAAAGAAAACCGTTTACGAAAATATTGCCTATGCAATGGAGGTAATCGGAGAAAGTCGCCGTAATATCAAAAAACGTGTTATGGAAGTTTTAGACTTGGTTGGATTGAAGCATAAGGTTCGTTCTTTCCCAAATGAACTTTCGGGGGGAGAACAACAGCGTATTGCGATAGCGCGTGCTATTGTAAATAATCCAAAAGTATTGATTGCGGACGAACCAACAGGAAACTTGGACCCAGATAATTCATGGGAAATTATGAATTTGTTGGAACGCATCAATCTCCAAGGTACAACTGTCTTGATGGCGACCCACAACAGTCAGATTGTAAATACCTTGCGCCACCGTGTCATTGCCATTGAAAATGGCCGTGTCGTTCGTGACGAAGCTAAAGGAGAATATGGATACGATGATTAGTAGATTTTTTCGTCATTTATTTGAATCATTAAAAAGTTTGAAACGAAATGGCTGGATGACAGTAGCAGCTGTCAGTTCGGTTATGATTACTTTGACTTTAGTTGCAATATTTGCATCTGTTATCTTTAATACGGCTAAACTCGCTACAGATATTGAAAACAATGTCCGAGTAATGGTATATATTCGTAAGGACGTAGCTGATAATAGTGAGACCATTGAAAAAGAAGGTCAAACTGTTACAAATAACGACTACCATAAGGTATATGATGCTTTGAAAGGTATGTCAACCGTTAAAAGTGTTACGTTTTCAAGTAAAGAAGAACAATATGAAAAGTTGACAGAAACAATGGGGGACAACTGGAAAATCTTTGAAGGCGATGCCAATCCTCTCTATGATGCATATATCGTTGATACAAATACACCAAGTGATGTAAAGACAGTAGCAGAAGAGGCTAAAAAAATCGAAGGTGTATCAGAAGTTCAAGATGGTGGTGCTAATACAGAACGCTTGTTTAAGTTAGCCTCATTTATTCGTGTCTGGGGACTAGTTATCGCTGGATTATTGATTTTCATTGCGGTGTTCTTGATTTCTAATACTATACGTATCACCATCATTTCACGAAGCCGTGAAATTCAAATCATGCGTTTAGTAGGTGCTAAGAATGGCTATATCCGCGGACCTTTCTTGCTTGAAGGTGCCTTCATTGGTTTGCTTGGAGCAACACTTCCATCAGTTTTGGTATTTATTGTCTATAAAATGGTTTACCAATCGGTTAATAAGTCATTGGTTGGTCAGAACCTTTCAATGATATCACCAGAAGTATTCAGTCCACTGATGATTGCCTTATTATTTGTGATTGGAATTTTTATCGGTTCAATCGGATCAGGAATTTCAATGCGCCGATTCCTGAAAATCTAAAATAAAATAGAAGTATATTTGAGGAGATTTTAATATCTCCTTTTTTACTACAAAAATTTTAGAAAAAAGTCTACTTTTTTTTATAAAAGCCTTTACAAAAAAAATTAAAGTGGTATAATTGAATTATAGAAAGTGCAAACGTTTTCGTAAAACGTTTGCCTAAATAAAAATAAAGGAGATTTGAATGATGAAAGATACATTCAAAAATGTCTTGTCTTTCGAGTTTTGGCAAAAATTCGGTAAGGCTTTGATGGTGGTTATCGCGGTTATGCCGGCTGCTGGTTTGATGATTTCAATCGGTAAGTCTATCGTAATGATTAACCCAACTTTTGCACCACTTGTAGTTACAGGTGGAATTCTTGAGCAAATTGGTTGGGGGGTTATCGGTAACCTTCACATTTTGTTTGCCCTAGCAATTGGAGGAAGCTGGGCTAAAGAACGTGCTGGTGGTGCTTTCGCCGCTGGTCTTGCCTTCATCTTGATTAACCGTATCACTGGTACAATCTTTGGTGTATCAGGAGATATGTTGAAAAATCCAGATGCTATGGTCACAACTCTCTTTGGTGGTTCAATCAAAGTTGCTGATTACTTCATTAGTGTTCTTGAAGCTCCAGCATTGAACATGGGTGTGTTTGTAGGGATTATCTCAGGTTTTGTAGGGGCAACTGCTTACAATAAATACTACAACTTCCGTAAACTTCCTGATGCACTTTCATTCTTCAACGGGAAACGTTTCGTACCATTTGTAGTTATTCTTCGTTCAGCAATCGCTGCAATTCTACTTGCTGCCTTCTGGCCAGTAGTTCAAACAGGTATCAATAGCTTTGGTATCTGGATTGCCAACTCACAAGAAACTGCTCCAATCCTTGCACCATTCTTGTATGGTACTTTGGAACGTTTGCTCTTGCCATTTGGTCTTCACCATATGTTGACTATCCCAATGAACTACACAGCTCTTGGTGGTACTTATGACATTTTAACTGGTGCAGCTAAAGGTACTCAAGTATTTGGTCAAGACCCACTATGGCTTGCATGGGTAACAGACCTTGTTAACCTTAAAGGTACAGATGCAAGTCACTACCAACAATTGTTAGATACTGTTCACCCAGCTCGTTTCAAAGTTGGACAAATGATCGGTTCATTCGGTATCTTGATGGGTATGATCGTTGCTATCTACCGTAATGTCGATGCTGATAAGAAACATCAATATAAAGGTATGATGATTGCGACAGCTCTTGCAACATTCTTGACAGGGGTTACTGAACCAATCGAATACATGTTCATGTTTGTAGCAACACCTATGTATCTTGTTTACTCACTTGTTCAAGGTGCTGCCTTCGCTATGGCTGACGTAGTAAACCTACGTGTCCACTCATTCGGTTCAATTGAATTCTTGACTCGTACACCACTAGCAATTAATGCTGGTATTGGTATGGATATCGTTAACTTTATCTGGGTAACTGTTCTCTTTGCCGTAATCATGTACTTTATCGCAAACTTCATGATTCAAAAATTCAACTACGCAACTCCAGGACGTAACGGAAATTACGAAACTGCTGAAGGTTCAGAAGAAGCTAGTAGCGAAGTGAAAGTTGCAGCAGGCTCTCAAGCTGTAAACATTATTAACCTTCTTGGTGGACGTGCAAACATCGTTGATGTTGATGCATGTATGACTCGTCTTCGTGTAACTGTAAAAGATGCTGACAAAGTCGGTGATGCAGAACAATGGAAAGCAGAAGGAGCTATGGGTCTTGTCATGAAAGGACAAGGAGTTCAAGCTATCTACGGTCCAAAAGCAGACGTATTGAAATCTGATATCCAAGATATCCTTGATTCAGGTGAAATCATTCCTGAAACTCTTCCAAGCCAAATGACTGAAGCACAACAAAACACTGTTCACTTCAAAGGTCTTACTGAGGAAGTTTACTCAGTAGCAGACGGTCAAGTTGTTGCTTTGGAACAAGTGAAAGATCCAGTATTTGCTCAAAAAATGATGGGTGATGGATTTGCTGTAGAACCTGCAAATGGAAACATTGTATCTCCAGTTTCAGGTACTGTATCAAGCATCTTCCCTACAAAACATGCTCTTGGTCTTGTGACTGAAGCAGGTCTTGAAGTATTGGTTCACATTGGTTTGGACACAGTAAGTCTTGAAGGTAAACCATTTACAGTTCATGTTGCTGAAGGACAAAAAGTTGCAGCAGGAGATCTCCTTGTCACAGCTGACTTGGATGCTATCCGTGCAGCAGGACGTGAAACTTCAACAGTAGTTGTCTTCACAAATGGTGATGCAATTAAATCAGTTAAATTAGAAAAAACAGGTTCTCTTGCAGCTAAAACAGCAGTTGCTAAAGTAGAATTGTAATATACTTGAGGTTGGAAGCTGTATTCCAACCTCTTATTTTGGGAGAAAAGAATGAAATTTTTAACACTCAATACTCACAGTTGGATGGAGAAAGAAGCAGAGGAAAAATTCCAGATTTTGCTTGAGGATATTCTTGAAAAAGACTATGATTTGATTTGTTTCCAAGAAATCAATCAGGAGATCACTTCGCCAGTGGTGGAGGTTAATGACCTTTATCAAGCTTTGCCAGCAGCTGAGCCTATTCACCAAGACCATTATGTTAGACTTTTGGTTGAAAAGTTGTCAGAGCAAGGGAAAGATTACTACTGGACTTGGGCCTATAACCATATCGGTTATGATCGCTACCATGAAGGTGTGGCTATCTTGTCTAAAACACCTATTGAAGCAAGAGAAATTTTGGTTTCAGATGTGGATGATCCAACGGACTATCATACTCGTCGTGTTGCCTTGGCTGAAACTGTAGTTGATGGTAAGGAGCTTGCAGTTGCCAGTGTCCACCTTTCTTGGTGGGATAAAGGTTTCCAAGAAGAATGGGCACGATTTGAAGCTGTCTTGAAAGAATTGAACAAGCCGCTTTTGCTAGCTGGAGATTTCAACAATCCAGCTGGTCAGGAAGGTTACCAAGCTATTTTAGCTAGTCCATTAGGCTTACAAGACGCATTTGAAGTTGCTCAAGATAAAAGTGGTAGCTATACTGTTCCACCAGAAATTGATGGATGGAAGGGGAACACTGAACCCCTTCGAATCGACTATGTTTTTACTACCAAGGAGTTAGCGGTGGAAAATTTACATGTCGTATTTGATGGTAACAAGAGTCCACAAGTGAGTGATCACTATGGCTTGAATGCTATTTTAAACTGGAAATAATGACTGAAAAGAGGTTGGGATTCACAAATTCCAGCCTTTTTTACTAGAGAAGCTACTAGAAATAGCCTAAATAAGTGAGACTACTGAAATGGAATAAAATATGGTATAATTGATAGGATAGATAGAATCGAGGATATTATGTCATTTACGAAATTTCAATTTAAAAAATATATTAGTGAAGCCTTGGAGGAGTTGAAATTTACAACTCCAACAGAGGTGCAAGACAAGTTGATTCCTATTGTTTTGACAGGTCGTGACCTAGTCGGTGAATCAAAAACAGGTTCGGGTAAGACTCACACTTTCCTATTGCCGATTTTCCAGCAATTAGATGAAGCCGACGATAGTGTTCAAGCAGTCATTACTGCACCGAGCCGTGAATTAGCTACTCAAATTTACCAAGCAGCCCGTCAGATTGCAGCCCACTCAGATGTCGAAGTTCGTGTGGTTAATTATGTGGGTGGTACGGATAAGGCTCGCCAGATTGACAAATTGGCAAGTAACCAGCCTCATATTGTTATCGGAACGCCTGGCCGTATTTATGACTTAGTTAAGTCTGGTGACCTAGCTATTCACAAGGCTAAGACCTTTGTGGTCGATGAGGCAGATATGACCTTGGATATGGGATTCTTGGAAACTGTTGATAAGATTGCTGGAAGCCTTCCAAAAGACTTGCAATTCATGGTCTTCTCAGCGACTATCCCACAAAAACTGCAACCATTCTTGAAAAAATACTTGTCAAATCCTGTTATGGAGAAAATCAAGACCAAAACGGTCATTTCTGATACCATTGATAATTGGTTGATTTCTACAAAGGGACGTGACAAGAATGCTCAAATTTACCAGTTAACTCAGTTGATGCAACCGTATTTGGCAATGATTTTTGTTAACACTAAAATGCGTGCTGATGAATTGCATTCATATCTGACTGCTCAAGGCTTGAAGGTAGCGAAGATTCATGGAGATATTGCCCCTCGTGAACGCAAGCGTATCATGAACCAGGTGAAAAATCTGGATTTTGAGTACATTGTCGCAACAGACTTGGCAGCGCGTGGGATTGACATTGAAGGTGTCAGCCATGTCATCAATGATGCCATTCCGCAAGATTTATCTTTCTTTGTTCACCGTGTTGGTCGTACTGGAAGAAATGGCCTACCAGGTACAGCTATTACCCTTTACCAACCCAGTGATGACTCGGATATCCGTGAGTTGGAGAAATTGGGAATCAAGTTTACTCCTAAAATGGTCAAAGACGGGGAATTTCAAGATACTTATGACCGTGATCGTCGTGCCAACCGTGAGAAAAAACAAGATAAACTTGATATCGAAATGATTGGTTTGGTTAAAAAGAAAAAGAAAAAAGTCAAACCAGGTTATAAGAAGAAAATTCAATGGGCGGTTGATGAAAAACGCCGCAAGACCAAGCGCGCTGAAAATCGCGCACGTGGTCGTGCAGAGCGTAAAGCAAAACGCCAAACATTTTAATAGAAAAAGTTGGAGTACTGAGCTCCAACTTTTTTTATTTATGAGAACGAACTATCTAAACAGTAACACTACATTAAAGACTGCAAATTACGCTAAAAAATGGTATAATGGTAAAGTTATATAGTCCCGATAAGATGGTAGAAATTTCTATTTTTTCTTTCGAGTCGCAATTCGCAAAGAATGATGGCTCCAAAGTCGTTCGTCATTCTACAGTTGCCGCTATAATGCGGTCACCCTATGCGCCTTACTAGCTTCAGAAATAAAAAATTATCGTTTTTATTTCTTTCGCGTCGTAACTCTTAGACTATAGAAATACCTATCAGTACTTTGTAACTCTATAACACTATTTTTAAGGGGGGACATTTTTATGTCAGAACGTAAATTATTCACGTCTGAATCTGTATCTGAGGGGCATCCAGATAAGATTGCAGACCAAATTTCAGATGCGATTTTGGATGCTATTTTAGCCAAGGATCCAGAGGCGCACGTTGCTGCTGAGACAGCTGTATATACTGGTTCCGTCCATGTTTTTGGTGAAATATCTACAAATGCCTATGTGGATATTAACCGTGTGGTTCGTGATACTATTGCAGAGATTGGCTACACCAATACAGAATATGGTTTTTCTGCTGAGACTGTAGGAGTACATCCATCTTTGGTAGAACAATCTCCTGATATTGCCCAAGGTGTTAACGAAGCCTTGGAAGTTCGTGGAAATGCAGATCAAGATCCGCTGGACTTGATTGGTGCTGGAGACCAAGGTCTCATGTTTGGCTTTGCAGTGGATGAAACAGAAGAGCTCATGCCTTTACCAATTTCACTCAGTCATAAATTGGTTCGTCGTCTGGCAGAACTTCGTAAGTCTGGGGAAATTAGCTATCTTCGCCCAGATGCTAAATCACAAGTTACGGTTGAGTATGATGAAAATGACCGTCCAGTACGTGTGGACACAGTTGTTATTTCAACTCAGCACGATCCAGAAGTCAGCAACGAACAAATTCACAATGATGTCATTAATAAGGTTATCAAAGAGGTTATTCCAGCCTCTTACTTGGATGAGCAAACCAAATTCTTCATCAATCCTACTGGTCGTTTTGTAATCGGTGGACCGCAAGGGGACTCAGGTTTGACTGGTCGTAAGATCATCGTAGATACTTATGGTGGCTACTCTCGTCACGGTGGTGGTGCTTTCTCTGGTAAAGATGCGACTAAGGTGGATCGTTCTGCGTCATATGCAGCTCGCTATATTGCCAAGAATATCGTTGCAGCAGGTCTTGCAAAGAAAGCAGAAGTGCAATTGGCTTACGCTATTGGTGTTGCGCAACCCGTCTCTGTTCGTATCGATACTTTTGGTACTGGAACGGTAGCTGAAAGCAAGCTTGAAAAAGCAGCTCGTCAAATCTTTGATCTTCGCCCTGCAGGGATTATCCAAATGCTGGACCTCAAGCGCCCAATTTATCGTCAAACAGCGGCTTATGGTCACATGGGACGTACAGATATTGACCTTCCATGGGAACGTTTGGACAAGGTAGATGCTTTGAAAGAAGCAGTCAAATAGATAAGAAAACCAACGTTCTGAACGTTGGTTTTTGTAAATATGAGTTATCCTTTTTAATAGGTCAGTAAATTGCTAGCCTGTTATAATTTATTCATTGTTTTTAAAAAAGCCCAGTTACCAATTGATCTTGATCCGTATTTTAAATCCATAAATTCTAGTAGAATATAATCGTTTTTTTCGTAGCATGAGGCATTTCTAGCTGTATTAGTTATGAGACCCAAGTTCTTACAGCCTTTTGATTTAACATAGGGTTCAATCCCTTGTGTCAGAAAAGTACTGCCTATTCCCTGCCCCTTTCTTGCTGTATTAACAGCTAAAGCCATCAAATACCAATCAAACTCTCCTGATTGTTCTAAATGCTTTTTGGAACGTTTTACAAAGTCAAAGTATTTAAGGAGATTTTGAGGCCGAATGTAGCGAAAAATTTTTGAACCGCCATTTCGTAGATAGGATAGTATACAAAAATCCTTTTGTTGCAAGAGGGCGACTGCTAGTAATTTTCCATCTTGTTCCGCAATTAAACAGTTTCCCTTTTTAATATAGAGTCTAGTGAGTAACATTTGCAATGTTTCTACAAAAGCAGGATAGTAATCAGGTTTCTTTAAATCATCCCTTATAATCGTTAAGAAGGGATAGTCAAGAAAGGAATTGGCTAATAGTTTTCCAATTTTTTCGTATTCCTCAATTCGTGCCTCTCGATATATCATGTCTCCCATGCTTGTCTCCTTTATTACCTATAAAACCGTGTTTGATAGGATTTCAAGAAAAAATTGGAGACGATTTAAAAAGCTAAATAAACCTAAATTTGTTCCATAAGGTTCAAAGCACTTTCTAATCTCTCCAAGATTTTATTTGGTTGGAATCGAAATTCCAATTAATTTTTCTGAATATAGGGTTTTGATATTGGCTTCATCAATAGAGTCCTTATCAATTTTACGTTTCAAGAAAAATTCTTGAATAGCTTCGATTTCAGGTTCGCGAATAGCGCGGTGTTTGTTTGAGATGAGGATTTCATAGTGAAGCGGAGCTTGGGTAAAAATAACATCAGTATTCCCTGCAGAATAAACCTCAACAAGGGTTGCATCTGTACTTTCTAGCTGGCTTTTTACAAGTTGCGAGTGTGAGTTTGTCGTATTGATAAGCTTCATAACATTTCCTCCAATTTTCTAATTCTATTATAGCACTTTTTGAATAAAGTAGCTTGATTTAGTCAATCTTATGCTGTTTTTTCCAAGATTCGATAGCCCATTTATGACTACCACGTTTGAGGTTTTCAATAGCCTCGTCAATAGGGAACCAGGCAATATGATTAAAGTCTTCTAGTGGCTTTTGCACTTCTTTGAAAGAAGTCGCTTCATAGAGGTAGGCAGGATTGTAGTAGTAGGTGTCACGGTGACGAGAGTAGAAATATTCGTCAGCTTGTCCATAATAGGCACCAATTTCAGCTGTGAAGCCAAGTTCTTCAATCAATTCACGCTTTAGGGCTTCTTGATGATTTTCACCTGCTTCAATTTCACCACCTGGTAGGAACCAAGCGCCATTTGGTGCTTGAACAAGAACAATTTGTTTTTTCTCAGCATCAGGGATAACAGCATAAACACCATAGCGGTGTTGGTAAGTCACATTCTCTTTTTTTTCTCCGAAAGTTGGGTTTGCCATTGCGTTTTCCTCATTATCTAGTATCTTTATTATTATCATAATAGACAAAGAGCAAGCTGTCAAGAACTTATAGTTATTTTAGTAAAAAGGAGCAGAAAATTTTTATTTTCTACTCCTTTTCTATAGGATTTATACTTCTTTTTCAGAAGTTTTAACTTCAGCTTTTTTGGCAGACTTAATTTGAATCTTGCCCTTGCTGGTCATAACTGCCTTGAGGTCTTTTTCGCTTGGATTTTCAAGGTAGTAGTCAGTGATTGCGTCCTCAATATAGTCTTGAATAGTACGACGAAGTGGGCGTGCTCCCATTTTTGGATCATAACCGAGGTCAACTAATTTTTCCTTGACCTTGTCCGTTACATCTAAATGAATGTTGTTGCTAGAGAGGCGTTTGTTAACATCTGCCAGCATGAGCTCGACAATCTGAAGGAGATTATCCTTGCTGAGAGCCTTAAATTCGATAATACCATCAAAACGGTTCATAAACTCTGGACTAAAGAAGTTACCGAGTTCACCAAGAACAGAATTGGTCCTTCCTTCTCTAGCAGCTCCAAAACCAACGCTGGCTTCGGCTTTTCCAGTCCCAGCATTTGAAGTCATAATGATGATGGTGTCCTTGAAGCTAACGGTGCGTCCTTGCCCATCGGTCAAACGGCCATCGTCCAAGACCTGGAGGAACATGTGCATAACATCTGGATGGGCTTTCTCTACTTCATCCAAGAGAATAAGAGAGTAGGGATTGCGGCGGACTTTTTCAGTTAATTGCCCAGCCTCGTCATAGCCGACATAACCTGGAGGGGCACCGACTAATTTAGCCACACTGTGTTTTTCCATGTATTCACTCATATCGAAGCGAATCATACTGTCAGCAGAACCAAAGAGTTCGATAGCTAGTTGTTTGGAAAGTTCTGTCTTACCGACACCAGTTGGTCCGACAAAGAGGAAGCTTCCAATTGGACGGTTAGGCGTACCGAGACCGACACGATTACGGCGAATAGCTTTTGCAATCTTATCGACAGCATCGTCTTGTCCAATAACATGAGATTTGAGGTCTTCTGCTAGATGGATAAGTTGAGATTGTTCTTTCTCTTTCAAATCGCCAACAGGGATATTGGTTTTCTGCTCGATAATGTGCTCAATGGTTTTCTCACTGATGATAGGAGTCTCTTGGTCTGTGACCTTTTTCTTTTGCATTTCCTTATATTTAGCAATCTGATCACGGAAGTAGGCAGCCTTTTCAAAATCTTCCTCTCGTGTAGCCTGAGATTTGAGATTTTCAGCCTCAATCAAGCGTTGATCAATGACTTTAGGATCTACAAAATTCAAGGTCAAGTTCATTTTAGAACCAGCTTCATCTAGGAGGTCAATGGCCTTGTCAGGCAAGAAGCGATCTTGGATGTAGCGATTGGAAAGAGTTGCAGCTGCTTCAATTGCAGCATCAGTATACTGAACGTGGTGGTAGTCTTCGTATTTCTTTTGAATGCCTTTGAGGATAGTAATTGTTTCCTCCACTGTTGGTTCATCCACCTTAACAGGTTGCATACGACGTTCTAGGGCCGCATCTTTTTCAATGATACGGTATTCATTGAGGGTGGTAGCACCGACCAGTTGCAGTTCGCCACGAGCAAGAGCTGGTTTGAGGATGTTTCCTGCATCCATATTGCCATCGCCCGCAGAACCAGCACCGACAATTTCATGGATTTCATCGATAAAGAGGATGATATCCTCACGTTTGCGAATTTCTTCCATGAGTTTTTGCATGCGTTCTTCAAATTGTCCACGAATACCCGTTCCTTGAACTAGGCTAACCACATCCAGACGGATGACTTGTTTGCCTTGTAGTTTATGGGGAACATCGCCATCAACGATCTTCTGAGCTAGCCCTTCGACAACGGCCGTTTTTCCGACACCTGGTTCACCGATAAGGACAGGATTATTCTTGGTTCTACGATTGAGAATTTCGATGACACGGATAATTTCATCGTCGCGCCCAATAACGGGGTCAATATCCCCACGACGGGCAATCTCAGTTACGTTGATACCAAATTCTTCCAGCAGGCCTTTTTCTTGGCTAGGTGGCGGAGTTTGAGCAGATCCACGATTTTGAGAACCATAACCGCCATTTCCACCGTAACCTCCACCTGATTGGGTTGGAGGAGTCGGTGGAGTGTTGTTAGAAGGTCTAAAATTGTTTAAGTCATTGAAGAAATCACCAAAAGGATCAAAGTCACGATTGTTCAGATCTGTCATACCTTTAAAGAGGCTATTGTTAGGATCTGTTTTGATAATCTTATAGCAGTTTTGACAGAGGTCAATTTGCTTTTGTTTTCCATTGAGATTGGTATAAAGATGAATTGTTGAGTCGTTGATTTTACAGTTTTGACAAAGCATACATCTACCTCATTTCTTTCTTTAGCCTGCCCTGTTTAATGGTCAAAAATAGTCAAAATTCTATACTCTCATTATAACAGGATTAGGGTGTAAAGCAAGTAAAAAGATTGTAGCTTTGAGAAGTTGTTACAATGAAAATCTTCGTGGATTTGAGCTATAAAAAAATCCTATTTGTGAGACAAAAAGGATTTTGGTTAGACATGCAGGGGCAATCCCGGCTTGTTTTATATTAGTAAAGGAGTTCGTAAATCTCCATTGCAATCAAGTCAATGCTGTCAAACGTATAAGTTTCGCGAGCCTCGACATCACGAAGGGTAAAGATTGAACCGTTTTCTTCGTCGTGGCTGTATGCGACTTCTGCAACAACAACTCCTTCGCGTTCAAAATTACGTTTTAAATTTCCGCCGTCTTTTGCCATTGCTTCAAGGCGGTTGATGATTCTAACCAAATGTGATTCCATTTTGATTCTCCTTCATTTCTTATCGTTACTATTTTACCATAAAGGAGGCCAACTTGACTAGAAAAAACTAAGATTTCTCGCTAATTCCACCAGCTTAAAGACTTTTTTGAATAAATCGGATAAAAAGTTTGAATTTTAATTCAATACATGTTATAATCATACAGTATTCTATTTTAGAAAGCAGTGTGACTATGAATTTTTCTTTTTTACCTAAGTATTTACCTTATTTTAACTATGGGGCTGTCGTGACGGTTCTCATTTCTATCTGTGTTGTCTTTTTGGGGACTATTTTGGGTGTTGTCTTGGCTTTTGGGCAACGTTCAAAGTTTAAACCGCTTGTTTGGCTGGCCAACTTGTACGTTTGGATTTTCCGTGGAACACCGATGATGGTTCAGATTATGATTGCCTTTGCTCTAATGCATATCAATGCTCCGACTATTCAGGTTGGAATTTTAGGTGTTGACCTTTCTCGTCTGATTCCAGGGATTTTGATTATTTCTATGAACAGTGGTGCTTATGTTTCTGAGACTGTTCGTGCCGGAATTAATGCGGTTCCAAAAGGTCAGTTAGAGGCGGCCTATTCTTTAGGGATTCGGCCTAAAAACGCTATGCGCTATGTAATTTTGCCACAAGCAATCAAAAATATCTTGCCAGCTTTGGGGAACGAATTTATCACTATTATTAAGGATAGTTCCCTCTTATCAGCTATTGGTGTCATGGAGTTGTGGAATGGGGCTACAACAGTTTCTACAACAACCTATCTACCTTTAACACCACTTTTATTTGCTGCATTTTACTACTTGATTATGACTTCTATTTTGACAGTGGCCTTGAAAGCTTTTGAAAAACGTATGGGACAAGGAGATAAGAAATAATGACGGAAACCTTGATAAAAATTGAAAATTTACATAAATCCTTTGGAAAGAATGAAGTATTGAAGGGCATCAACCTCGAGATTAAAAGAGGAGAAGTTGTCGTTATCATCGGTCCTTCAGGGAGCGGGAAATCTACCTTGCTTCGCTCTATGAATTTGTTGGAAGAAGCGACCAAGGGGAAGGTTATCTTTGAGGGAGTCGACATTACGGACAAGAAGAATGACCTCTTTGCCATGCGTGAGAAGATGGGCATGGTTTTTCAACAATTTAATCTCTTTCCTAATATGACTGTGATGGAAAATATCACCTTGTCTCCTATCAAGACCAAAGGTGAAAGCAAGGAAGTTGCTGAGAAGAGAGCTCAGGAACTTTTGGAAAAAGTTGGTTTACCAGATAAGGCAACTGCTTATCCACAGAGTTTGTCAGGAGGCCAACAACAGCGGATTGCCATTGCGCGTGGTTTGGCTATGGAACCTGATGTTTTGCTTTTTGACGTGCCAACTTCAGCCCTGGACCCTGAAATGGTAGGTGAGGTGTTGGCTGTTATGCAAGACTTAGCCAAGTCAGGAATGACCATGGTTATCGTAACTCATGAAATGGGATTTGCACGTGAGGTTGCAGATCGTGTCATCTTTATGGCAGACGGTGTGGTTGTTGAAGACGGAACACCTGAACAGATTTTTGAACAAACTCAAGAACAACGGACTAAAGATTTCTTGAGTAAGGTTTTATAATCTATTTTAAACTTTCAAGAGAAGATTAGTGAAAAGCTAGGCTCAATACCAGTCAAGTGGAACTTACTTTGAGAAGTTACCCCCCTTATTAATAACATCCATAAATTGGATATTAGGATTTTTAATATAAAGTAGTTTTGTGTTAAAATATAATTGTTCCATATGATTCTCTCTAATGATGGTTTGGTCGCTTTTCATTATGGGTCATATGGAACTTTTTTCTACAAGAAAATAGGTTTCATAGTATTTATAATAGATTTACCCACTACAAATAATATAGAGCATTTTTATGTGGAAAACTCAAGGAAATCATCGCTTTTTTCATAAAGAAATGCTATAATGAAGGGTATGAAATATCACGATTATATCTGGGATTTAGGTGGAACTTTACTGGATAATTACGAAACTTCAACAGCTGCCTTTGTTGAAACATTGGCATTGTATGGCATCAAACAAGACCATGACAGTGTCTACCAAGCTTTAAAGGTTTCTACTGATTTTGCGATTGAGATATTCGCTCCCAACTTAGAGAATTTTTTAGAAAAGTACAAGGAAAATGAAGCCAGAGAGCTAGAACATCCGATTTTATTTGATGGAGTTTCTGGTTTATTGGAAGACATTTCAAATCAAGATGGCCGTCATTTTTTGGTTTCTCATCGAAATAATCAGGTCTTGGAAATTTTAGAAAAAACCTCTATAGCAGCTTATTTTACAGAAGTGGTGACTTCTAACTCAGGCTTTAAGAGAAAACCAGATCCTGAGTCCATGATTTATTTAAGAGAAAAGTATCAAATTAGTTCAGGACTTGTCATTGGTGATCGACCGATTGATATCGAAGCAGGTCAAGCTGCAGGATTGGATACTCACTTGTTTACCAGTATCGTGAATTTAAGACAAGTATTAGATATGTAAGAAAAAGGAAAAAGATGACAGAAGAAATTAAAAATCTGCAGGCACAGGATTATGATGCCAGTCAAATTCAAGTTTTAGAGGGCTTAGAGGCTGTTCGTATGCGTCCAGGGATGTATATCGGATCGACCTCAAAAGAAGGTCTTCACCATCTAGTCTGGGAAATTGTTGATAACTCAATTGATGAAGCCTTGGCAGGATTTGCTAGC